>JBDHZD010000075.1:0-15454 GCA_039811705.1 Fimbriimonadaceae bacterium
ATCTGCGAGATGGGCTTTCTGGTCGCCTGGTTCGACGGCCGTGGGACCAGCGGACGAGGCGTCGAGTTCAAGCATGCTCTGTACCGCAAGCTCGGCGTCGTCGAGATCGACGATCAGGCGGCCGGGGTCAAGGAACTCGCCAAGCGGCCCTACGTGGACGGTTCGCGGGTGGGCATCTACGGGACCAGTTACGGCGGCTACTCCACGGTGATGGCCCTGCTACGGCATCCCGACGTGTTCCACGTGGGCGTGGCCAGCTCAAGTGTCACGACGTGGGAGAACTACGACACGATCTACACCGAGCGGTACATGGACACGCCGCAGAACAACCCCGATGGCTACAAGGCGGGCAACGCGATGGAGTTCGCGCGCAACCTCAAAGGACGCCTGATGCTGTTCTATGGGACCGCCGACAACAACGTCCACCCTTCGAATACCTATCAGTTGGCGCAGGCGCTTCAGCGAGCGGGCAAGAGCTTCGACATGATGGCTGGACCCGACATCGGGCACGCCTCGATCAACGCGAACCGCATGTGGGAGTACTTCGTGGACGGCTTGATCACGGGTCACCGCAACGAAGCCGAAACGTTGGCTTCGCTCTATGCCAAACGCCGCAAGGAGATGCGAGTCGCCCGTTGAATCCCACCCGCCGCCCCAGCCGGTTGCGCCAGGCCCTCATGGGAGCGGCGGCCGGTTGGGCTTTGCTCGGCACCGCTGCAACGGCCCATTCGCAGAGCGTCGAGGCGCTAGCCCGGTACCAGCGACAGGTTGCGTTGATGACCGAGTCGTGGAACCGGTTGCAGTTCGATCGGTACAACACGCCCGCGTCGGCGGGACGCGCGTGGCAGCCCATGGGCGATGCCATCGCGGATTATGTGCAGGGTTATCGGTCCTGGACTGGTCGAAATCCGCAGTTCCGGACCGCAATCACGTCGTTGCTCAGGTCGGCGATGCCGCCTCTGGCCGGCGACCCGGCAAGGGACATCCGGGCCACAGAAGTCTGGCAGGTCGAGGGCTCGAACCCGACGCTGATCGTGTCGGTGACGGCCACCTATCTGGTCGGCCCGGAGGCTCGGCGGTTCCCGCGAACGTCGAGAGCCAGCTTTGTGGTGTGGCGGTCGGGCAGGGCGGCGCGCGCACAGTGGTTGCCCGAGGTCAACCCGAATACGGGTTGGTTCTACGGGCAAGCGACGACACTCCAGGATCGGTTGGTTCTGGTGGGCGGATTCGCCCAGAAGGGCGGCAGCCAACCCGGATTCATCGTCTACCGGTTGTCGGGTGGGCGTTGGTCGCACGTGCAGACTCGCGCGTTCGGCGGGACGGGCACGACCACGTTCACGCGAAGCGGGTCGACGATCACGGGGTTGCGGGTCGAGACGGTTCGGAAACGCGGCGACACGTTCGCGTTCTTTGGCGACCAGAAGCTCTCGTGGAGCTCGAACTGGACATGGAACGGGTCGGTCTATGTCTTGGCTGGTCAGACGCAGGCTTCCAGCGAGTATCGCGTCGCCGAAGCGTTCTGCGCGGCGCTCCAGCGGGGCGATGCACGAGCGGCCGCGGGCTATGCGACGGGTGGCGGGGTGGTGGCTTCCGCGCTCGAAGTCGGGCTTGCCGACCCCCACGCCATGTGGTTCGCCGTCCCATCGGGACCCGGCTCTTCGGGCGAGTGGGTTTGGCTGAGGTTCACAGGGATGAACATGCAGACCCGGGTGCGGGCCCGGTTCACGCGGGTCGGCGGCGTGCCTCGACTTGCTGCCATTGAACGGCGGTGATCGCCCGAAACGGCGGCGATGGAACACCGCCGTGTTAGAATGTCCAGCGTGGACCTTGAGAAGTGTCCCAAATGCGGCAAAGCGTGGTCGGGCGGCGAGTTCTGCTCGGATTGCGGCTTTGTTCCTGTCGGCGCGTTCCTCAAGGCGCAGCCCAAGAAGAAGAAGAAGAAACATCGCAAGTACCGGGAGCCGGGTGGATCAACGGGCTTCCTCTCGCTGGTGTTTCTCGCTTGTTTGGGCTATGTCGCCGTGGCGAACAAGGTGTGGTCGAACAACTTCCAGCCCATTCGCGAACTGATCCAAGGTCCGCAGCCCGGCAACCTTCGCGGCACTTGGACGGTCGTACAAAGCGTGATCCCCGCCGACGGCCGCTCCGAGTTCGCTCGGGAATCCACGCGCACGATGACGTTCCGATTCGAGGACGATGGCAAGGTTGCGATCGACATCCGGGGCGATTTGGAGGCCACCAAGGCGAGCGGCAAGTACCGTGTCGAAGCGCAGAACCTCGTCCTTGAGGCGCTGACGTTCGATCCACCCGGCACGCAGGTCTATCCGGACACGGCCTCGGTGCTGCTGAGTTGGTCTGGGCCGGACGCTTTGATCGCGACCGTCGGCAACTCGGAAACGCTCTACCTTCGGCGCGACGCCAAAGCCGACCAGCCCATGCAACGGCTGAAAGCGGACGTCTCGAAATACGGCGAGTCGGTGCTGGGCGACCACGGCAAGCAACTCAGACGCGAAATGGAGGGCGACGAATGAGGCGCGCGTTCACGGTTATCGAACTGCTCTTGGTCATCGCGATCATCACGATCCTCGCCGGAATCATCTACACGGCGTACGCGGGCGCAATGGCGACTTCGCACGCTTCGAACGCGAGCTCCAACATGATGCAGTTGGGTCGCGCCCTGCTGATCTACTCGAACGATCACGACGACCGCGCGCTGCCCTCGACCAACTACGGCGTTCCCGAAAGCGCTCCGGAGCGCCTGTGGTCCACGTTGCTCAAGCCCTACGCCAAAGACGAGGGCGTGTTCGTCGCACCGGGATCGAACGGCAAGTTTGCCGCCACGTGGGCCGCGCGCGGCGACCAGAGCATCGGCATGAACCTCGCCACGGCCTTGGCGCCCAATGGTTGCCAGTCGTCTGCGGACTCCGAGTCGCCCTGCCTGGCGTTCACCGAGGCGCTCGATTGGAGCGGTGTGGACGAGCGGGCGAAGGTCGGTCTGCTGGCCGTGACGGCCAACGGTTCGGCGGACAACCGCTACCGGGGCTACGAGTTCAGTCCGTATACGGGCATTCCGGAAGCGGGCGACCCCAAGACCAACCCGCCTTTGGTCGCCGATCGCGACCTGGTGGCCGAGTTGCCGGCGCTGCCCGCCGAGTTGTTGCGGCCCATCTTCGCACGTTATGGCGCCGACCGCAAGGGCAATGGGCGCACTCCGGTGTTGTTCGCCGATGGACACGCCGATTCCATGAGCGCCAACGTGATCGCGAACGGACGCAGCGTGGTCTGGCGCGTGCGCTAGGCGCGGTGTCAATCGTGGTGTTTCTGGCCGGTGGCCGCGTCCACGTAGGTGTCCACGCCGCTGGCGACTCTCCCCGTGCCGGGCTTGGGAGTGCTCACGATCCTCCAGCACAGCCTCGCCTTCGATGCACCAGGCTTGGTTGCCCACCCGAGTTCGGCATCGTAGGAGAAGTCTGGGTGCGCGAACTGGGCGAGAACTTGGGCCTTGGTGAGCTTAGGCGCAACGTACTCCACTCGCGGAAGCGGCTCGATCCAGTTTGCGGAGTAGGAGAGCACCGCCCCGTCGCTCGCGTCGAGTACGAGCCAGGCGCCATAGTTGTCGTCTACGAAGGGATGTCCTTGGATCACTCCGTCAACTCGCTTGGCGACGACGCGGCTGTTCTTGGCTCCGGTCTTGGCCTTGATGACCGCCGGCGATTTGCGCAAGGTGTGTCCCGCGGGCAAAACCCTGCCGAGGACCTTGGTAGCCTCGCGTTCGGCGGTCTGCAGGTCGCGGATCCGATCCTGCGACGCCGGAGTGTCCCTGGTGCGCATCGCGTCTTCCCGAGCCACGTTGTTGTAAAGCGAGACATGACGTGTGGAAGCCGTTACGTACACGACGTGAGACGTCTTCCCGTTTTCTGGTACGACCGAGCACCTCCACCCTTTGCCGCCGACTGCACCGACCTGAAAGTCCGAGTCGGTGCTCTCGACGCCAAAGCTCCCGAGGAACCGACGCGCGATCTGGACCGCCTGGGTCGCAGTCCGATCTCCCGGCCCCAATTGCATCGTTTCGCGGACAACTTGAGAACCCACGAGCGAAGCTACGCACAAGAGTACAACATGCGATACTTTTTTCACTTATAGCCTCCTGAACCAAGTTCCACTCGGCTCGTGCAGTCCGTCGTACGCGCCACGTAGTTTAGTGTGCCAATCCCCCCATACACTCATAAAGTCCGTCGGGACTTCTGATGCCCCCTTGTGCGGTCCATACACGTAGAACGCGTCATTGCGAGCATGCATTGCGGAATAGCCATTCGCAAGGGCACCCCAAAACGCTTGATTGCACTCCTTGGTGTACTTCAGCTTAATGCAGAATTGGTATCCGCACTGTGCCTGATTCTCCGGAAACGGCTGGCCAAGGCCCGTGTATGCGTTTCCATAGGGGTAAAGCAGCGCCTCCGCGTAGGCGTTTGTCAGGCCAGTCTCGCACGCGTCAATGAACGCCAGCGTGATCGGCGGCCATCCCGTGTTGAACGGCGGAGGGCCCGACCCGTGATCAAGAATGCGTTGTGGGAACAATGCCACGTGAGGTAGTGTCGCATTCAGGGGGAAAATGCTACGAGCCGGCAAGCTTGGAGGATTGCTTGGATAGGCGAGCGAATAGTCGTTCTGGTCATCCCAGAACTTCGCCGCATCTCCGTGGCTATGTAGGTGGAGGACAGTACGGGTGGGCATCGTCTGAAGCACAAGAGAACCAGCCCAAAACGTCGTATCGAGCGCACAGTCGTAGTTGATCGCCTCCAACAGAGGTTTCGACACCTTGACGCCGGTCCAGTTCTCATCGCCGAACGAGTAGTTTCCGGTCTCGTGGTTGTAGGTGATGAACTCCCCTTCAAGATCGTATCTGCCAAACAGAAGCGCGCGATTGATCACCGGAGCAGAATGCGTGCGTTCCCAGAAGTCGGCCTCAGAGTCCAAGATCACGACGCGGGTCTCGGGAAACGACCCAAACGGAAACACCGTGCTGTCCCACATGACTGATTGCTCCCAATCAAGCATGGGTTCGAGGAACGAGTCGAACGCAACCACTTGTGATCCGATGTACAGCCACATCGCTACGAGAGTGCGTTGTTCCCCTTGTCCGACCCAGGTCGCTGTGGCGATGGCTCGGTTGTTGGTCGCTGAGTAGTAGTTCGGCTGGCTGAGAGTGACCGTCCAGGGATCAACGGGCGGACCAGATGGCGGCACCTGGGCAATGTCTGCGCTGGCAAGCGCGACAACGAACCCGATCAGGCACCCTCTGTTGAATTGCCCCAACTGCATGGATTCCACTTTACGGCAACAGGTAGTCCTTGTCAAGCGGGGGCGAAAGACCCATGCCCACAACTCGCACCAACCTCCGCCGTCCCGAGCTCCCGAACGCTCGTGGGGTACCTTGATCCCCACCGATGAAGGCCCGCCTGCCCGTTGTCGTGATCGTGGGCCGACCCAACGTCGGCAAAAGCACGCTGTTCAACCGCGTCGTCGGTCGTCGCGTGGCCGTGGTCGAGGACTCCCCCGGCATCACGCGGGACCGTCTTTACGCCGAAGCCCAATGGGGCGGCAAGCACTTCGTCGTCGTGGACACGGGCGGCATCCTGTTCTCGGAAGACGACCCGCTCACCGAGCAGATCCGCGTCCAAGCCGAAGTCGCCCTCGCCGAAGCCGACGTGGTCGTGTTCATGGCCGACCTCACCGCCGGCGTGACCCCCGACGATTGGGACCTCGCCGAGCACCTGCGCCGCGTCAGGAAGCCCATCTTGGTCGTCGTCAACAAGACCGACAACCCCCAACGCGAGCAGCTGATGGGCGAGTTCTTTGCCCTGGGATTGGGCGACGTGTTCCCCATTTCCAGCCTGCACGGGCGCGGCGTGGCCGAAGTGCTGGACGCTGTCGCCGAGCGTGTGCCGAAAGTGGACCCCGAGGCCGCCGAAGAGGACATCCGCGTGGCCATCGTCGGACGGCCGAACGTGGGCAAATCGTCCATGGTCAACGCGTTCACGGGCGAGCAGCGCACCATCGTCTCGGATATCCCCGGCACGACCCGCGACGCCATCGACACCGAACTTCAATACAAGGGCAAGCGGTTCCGGCTGGTGGACACCGCCGGCCTTCGGCGGCGCGGCAAGATCCAGGGCTCGGTGGAGTACTACATGGCCCACCGCTCGGCCCAGGCCCTCGAGCGGGCCGACTGCGCCTTGGTCGTGGTGGACGGCAGCGAAGGGCTCACCGATGGCGACAAGCGGACGGCCAAACTCGCCCACGACGGAGGCAAGGCGTTGGTCATCGCCGTCAACAAGTGGGACGTCAAGGAGCCGCCCGACGGATTGCCGCGCCAGAAGTCGCTGCTCAAGAAGGACTTCACCAAGATCATCCGCAACCAGGCGCCCGAATTCTCCTACGCGCGCATCTGCTTCACGAGCGCTCTGGAGGGCGCGGGCCTAGAACCCGTGCTGGATACGGTCATGGAGGCGATGGAATCCTATACGTTTCGGGTTCCCACGGGCCGCCTGAACCGCTTGATCCAGAACGCCGCGTTCGAGAGGCCGTACTCGAGCAAGGGCAAGTCGCTGAAGATCTACTACGCGACACAGGCGACCAGCAAGCCGCCGACGTTCATCCTCTTCGTGAACGATCCCGATTTGTTGCACTTTTCCTACTTGCGCTATCTCGAAAACAAGTTGCGCGCGGAGTTTCCGATGGAAGGAACGCCGATTCGGATGGTTGTCCGCGAGCGCAAGCGCGAAGAGCGCTAGAACCGCTTGGGGTCCAAGACGGCATGGCGGATGCGGTGCCGCTTCCACGTGTACACGCAGTGGAGCAACCCGTCGGGCGTCTGCAGCAGCGAGGGGTAAGAGAACTCCTGCCCGGGTTCGTCTTCCAGATTCGTCACCATGCGCCAGTTTCGACCGTCCTCGGAGACGGCCACTGAGAGCGGCGAGCGCTTGCCCAGCCAGCGGCCGGGCTCGTCGGGTGTCGGATTGAAGGCGATGACGTGGCGGCCATCTGCCAGCGTAAGGGCATCGGTCCCGGAGTTGGGGTTTGGAAGTTCGCCGAGTCGGAAGCCCGACCACGAGACTCCTTGATCGTGCGAGGCCACCTCGAACACTTTGCCTTGGCGGGTGCGGCCGATGGCTAGGAGCGATCCGTCCGCCTTACGCAAGATGCTGGGCTGGATGGCCTCCGCCAAGCCGTCGGCGGGATAGGGGGGCGTCTTGGTCCACGTCGCGCCGCCGTCGGTGGACCGCTCGAAGTGGATGCGCCAGCCGTCGTGTTCGGTGCTGCTGGGGCTTAGGATCGTGCCATCGGCCAGTTGGATCGGGCGGTTTTTGATCGGTCCGAGGATGCCTTCCGGAAGCCGCCGCGCCTCAGACCACGTTTCGCCCCCGTCGTCGCTGGTCTTGAGCATGCCCCACCATTTGGCGGGCGAAGGGCCGACCTTGTAGAACAGCATCAGCGGTCCCTTGTCGGGTTGAAACAGAACGGGATTCCAGCACGGCAGGGGCTTGCCGTCTTCGGCTCCTACAGCGACCCGGCGGGGCGTGCTCCAGCCCCCGGACGTGCGGTGCGTCAGCCAGATGCCCACGTCGCTTGCGCCTTCGTTCGTCCCACCAAACCAAGCCGCGACGAGGCGTCCTTGGCTGTGTTCGAGCGTAGCCGCATGGCACGAGGGCGTGGGAGGCTCGACGAACAGGAACTCGGACAGCACCACCACGCTCAGTGCGGCCAACACGGGGGCCCTATCCGCCCGCCAGCTTTCGGCCCATGTCGGCGTTCTTCTGGATGTAATCCTTCCAGTTGGCAGGCACGTCGGTGTCCACGAAGATGGCGGTCACGGGGCACTCGGGCTCGCACAGGCCGCAGTCGATGCACTCGTCGGGGTTGATCCAGACCTGGTCGTCGCCTTCGTAGATGCAGTCCACGGGACAAACGGCCATGCAGGATTTGTCCTTGACGCCGATGCAGGGTTCGGTGACGATGTAGGGCATGTCGGTCCCACGATTGTACTCTGCGGCGTCGGCCCGGGTGACCGGTCCGGGTGCCTATGGAGCGTGACGTGTGCACGCGGCGTAGTGTAAAATGGTCATCCCCGCGCAGGGGTATAGCTCAGTCGGTAGAGCGGCGGTCTCCAAAACCGCAGGTCGCGGGTTCGAGCCCTGCTGCCCCTGCCATCCCTTTCTTCTCCCAACGTCCCGGTGCGACCGACCGCATCGCTGTATACTCTTGGCTTCGATGACCCAGCGTCTGCCCGACTGGCTCAAGATCCGCCTGCCACGCCCCGACACGATTCGCGAAGTCGAGACGATGATGCGGCAGAAGAGCCTCCACACCGTCTGCGAGAGCGCGCGTTGTCCCAACCTCCCCGAGTGCTGGAGCAAGAAGACCGCCACGTTCATGATTCTGGGCGACACGTGCACGCGGAGCTGCGGGTTCTGCGCCATCAAGGTGGGCCGCGGTCTCCAGGTCAATCAGGACGAGCCGACCGAAGTCGCCAACGTGGCCAGCGATCTGGGCCTGAAGCACGTGGTGGTCACCAGCGTGGCCCGAGACGACCTGCCCGATCAGGGCGCGACGCAGTTCGCGAACACGATCCGCGAATTGCACGCCAAGAACCCGCACACGATCGTCGAGGTGCTCACGCCCGACTTTCAGGGCAAGCGGCACTTGGTGAAGACCGTCACCGACGCGCACCCCGAAATCTTCAACCACAACATCGAGACCATCGAGCGGCTGCACACCGTGGTCCGCCCGCAGGCGCGCTACGAGCGCACGATGCGGGTGCTGCAGATGGTCAAGGAACTCGATCCGACGATCTACACCAAGTCCGGCCTGATGTTGGGGCTGGGCGAGACGCGAGACGAGGTGGTCAAGACGTTGCAGGACCTGCGGAGCATCGGCGTCGATGCCGTCACCATCGGCCAGTACCTCCGCCCGACGATGAAGCACCTTCCGGTGGTGGAATACATCCACCCGGACGAGTTCGCCGAGTACGAAACGATCGGTGCCGAGTTGGGCTTCGCGTTCGTGGCCAGCGGCCCCTTCATCCGCTCGTCGTACAACGCGATCGAGTTTTCGAAGAAGGTCATGGCGGAGCGGCTTGCGGCGGCTGGCTAGGCAACGCTTCGCTATTCGCGGGCCCGTTACGCCACGCTTCGCCTGACCAGCACGAGTCCTCCCAGAACGGAGAAGCCCATCAGCCAAACCGCCGATGTGCCGCCACCGGTTCGCGCGGGTGTCCGTCGGGTCTCAGGGGTCGAGGGGATCAGGTTGTCCAGACGGTTGGGCTTGCCTCGCCGCTTGGTTAGCCTGAAGCTGTCGTAGAGCGTGCCGATCGCCGTGCGGGCTTCGTAACGCAGGACGTTGCCTTCGACGCGAATGATCTGATAAAGCTGCGTGTCCTCTGCCGCCCGAACCATCCAGTCCTGAGGCTCCAGATTGTACATCTTCGGTCCAGAGACGCTCACGACGTACACCGTGCCCGCGTCGCTACGGTGGTTGGCGCCGACCACCAGATTCGAGCGTCCGTAGGTGTGGTCGTGCCCCTGCAACACGAGATCCACCTGATGCTTGTCCAAGATGGGCTGGACGGCTTCACGCCAGGTCTTGTTGTCCCGGCCCTTTGCGGTGGAGAACACGGGATGGTGGAATGTCACGATCGTCCAGGGATGCGGATTGTCGGAGAGGACCCGATCGAGCCACAGCGCCTGTTCGGCCTGCATGCGGTTGGAATCCAGCGAGACGATCCGGACGCCTTGGTAGTCCACGTAGTAACACGTCTCTTCCATGCCGGGGACACCGTGGGCTGGCAGGGTGAACTGGGGTCGCCAGTTCTTGGAGAGTCGGCCCGACGTGTACTCGTGATTGCCTGGCGTGGGAATGCTGGGGATGGTGCCGTTGAGCCATCCACCCGCCTCGTGCCACTCGGCCCACTCGAGGTCGGCGTCGGCCCGGTTGATCAGGTCGCCCGCATGCAAGAAGAACCGGGCCGAAGGTGCGTCGCGGAAGGCGCGGCGAATCACTCTCGACCAGTGCATCTTGACGTCGTTTTGGGCGTCGCCGAAGTAAATGAAGCTGAAGGGCTCGTGGCGGTCCGAGGCCGTGGTGAACTCGTGCCACGCGGACCAACTGGTGCCGGCTCCGACGCGATAGACGTACTTGGTCTTCGGGTTGAGTCCGCGCAACACCGCCGAATGGTATCGGGCGTCGCTGATCTCGGTGGTCAGGGCCTCGGTCTCTGCGGCGAACGACCGCGCCTTGCCGACAAATCCTGGACCGTCTTCCGCGACGGCGATTTCGATGCGCTGAGGGGCGGCCGATGCGCTGGTCCGCCATGTGACGGCCTGGCTCGTGGCGGGGTCGGCGGCCCACGTCAGCACGATGCGGTCGGGAAACTCGGTGGGCCGATACTGCTCGACCAGTTTGGGGTCGGGCGCGGCCGTCTGGTCGGGCGCTTCGTGGGCAAGTGCCAAAGAAGCAACAACGAGGCCAAGCGCCAAAAGAGCCATCCGCATGGCGACTAGTTTAGACAAGCCGTGTTAAGAAATGTCTCACCCGCCGAGACCGAGGGCAGGGAGCGTAACGCGCAGCACGGCGAAGACGATGAGCGCGCCCGCGATATCGATCAGAATTCCGGCCCGCATCATCGCCTTGGCCGGCAGCAGACCGCTCCCGTAGACGATCGCGTTTGGGGCCGTGCTGATCGGCAACATGAAGCCGAGGCTCGAGGCGATCGTGGTGGCGATGGCGGGGATGGTCGGGTCCACGCCCGCGCCTTGGGCCAGGCCGATCGCCACAGGCACCATCGTCGTTGCGGAGGCCGTGTTGCTGGCGAGTTCGCTGATCAGGATGGCGGCGATGATCATCACGAACGAAATCGCCCACACGCTGTTCGCGCCCGTGGTTTGCACGGCCCACTCGCCGAACGCCTTGGCCAGCCCGGACTTGAACATCGCATCGCCCAACGCCAACCCGCCGCCGAAGAGGAGGATCGTGCCCCAGTCGATCGTGCGTGCCTGCTTCCACGTCATCGTGACCCCGTGTTCGGTGTCGCGGTCGGGGAGCAGGAAAAGCAGTCCGGCGGACACCAAGGCGGCGACCGCAGAGTTGATGCGTCCTGCGAGTTCGGCCACGGGACCTTCTTTGCCAGCGATCAACGGCACGACGTCGGGGGCGAGCCAGAGGGCCACCGCCACGCCGAAAGCGATCAACACGTTGCGCTCTCCCTGCCGCATCGGGCCCACGCGTGACGCCTCCTCGACGGCGACGCTGTGCCCCGCGCGCACGTCGGGCGAGCCTTTTCGAAAGAACAGGGTCACAATCAGCCACGAGACGGCCAACATGGCCAGACTCACCGGCATGGCGAAGAGCATCCATTGCCCGAAACCCACACGAACTCCCGTGGCCTCCTCGGCCAGGCCGATGCCGATCATGTTGGGCGGCGTGCTCACCGGAGTGCCCACGGCTACGCTTGCGCTCCACGTGAGCATCAGCATTGCGCCTGCCGCATAGGGCTTGTTGTCCGTGTCCACCTTGAGGGCCACCAATAGGGTCATGACGATGGGAAGCATCATGGCCGTGGTCGCCGTGTTCGAGACGAACGACGAGATCAGCAGCACGATCGCGCCCATCGCGAGCATGAGCATCGAGGGCGAACGCGTAGCCCATGGCTGTTTCAGAATCCCCCAGGCGATCCGTTTGTTCAACCCTGTGGTCTCGATGCCTTTTGCGATGATGAAGCTGCCGATGAACAAGTGAATGATGTAGTTGCCGTAGGCCCCGAACGCGACCTTGTACTCGATCCCGGCGAAAAGGATGAGGAGACACGTGCTGAGCAGGGCCGTCACCG
This sequence comes from Fimbriimonadaceae bacterium, assembly GCA_039811705.1. Taxonomy (GTDB): domain Bacteria; phylum Armatimonadota; class Fimbriimonadia; order Fimbriimonadales; family Fimbriimonadaceae; genus UBA2387. The sequence continues at coordinate 11,885 of JBDHZD010000075.1, forward strand.
CCGTCGGCAACGCCTCGGTCGCCCAGAGCGTCACCGTACAACCGAAGACGGCGGCCACGACGCGCTGGGTCTCGGTCAGGTGCGACAGCGAAAACCAGAGGGCGGCAAACACGCCCGCGGCAAGGAGGCATTTCGCCAAGCGCGCGTGCTTTTCGGTCATGCCGTAGCATGACGCACGGACCCGGTGCGGCGCAACGTCATAATCATCTCGCGCGATGCGTCAAAGGCGACTGCCGTCCGCACCGGATATTCCGCCATGTCTGAGACGTCCAAGCGATCCCTCGAACAGGTGCGCCAAGAGATTGACGCCATCGACGAGCATCTGGTCAAGTTGCTCAGCCGCCGCACCGAGTGCGCCATCGAGATCGGCGCGATCAAGGGCCGCGACGGCAAGCCCTTCTTCACGCCGGAACGCGAGCGCGCCATTCAAGAGAAACTCAAGGCGATCAACCCCGGGCCCCTGAATGGACCGCAACTGATCGCCGTGTTTCGCGAGATCATCAGCGCTGCGCGAGCCGCCGAGCAGCCGCTGACGGCTGCGTTCTGGGGTCCTCTTGGGACGTTCTCGCATATGGCGACCCTGCAGACGTTCGGGACCAGCAGCAACCTGTTGCCCGTCGAATCCATCGAGGACGTCTTCCTTCAAGTCGAGCATGGGCACGCCGACTACGGAGTGGTGCCTGTGGAGAACTCTCTGGCGGGCGTCGTGCCGGAAACGCTCGACATGTTCCCGCAGACCAACGTGAAGATCTGCGCCGAGACGTATGTTCCGATCCACCACCACTTGGCCACGTTGGCCGTCTCCCTGGAAGGTGTCGAGCGCGTGTACGCGGGGCCACAGCCTCGGCAACAGTGCAAACGTTGGCTTCGTGGAAATCTGCCGAACGCCGAACTCGTCGAAGTTGTCCCGACCGCAAAGGCCGCCGAACGCGCCATCCAAGACCCCAAGGGAGCGGCGATCGTCAACAAACTCGGCGCGGAAACCGTCGGCATCCCGATCCTGGTCGAACACATCGAGGACAACCCCCAGAATCGGACGCGCTTCCTCGTCGTGGGCTACAACGAGCCGGCCAAAACGGGGAAGGACAAGACCTCGCTGATGTTCAACCTCCGCAACCGCCCGGGCGAGCTGTACCGCGCCCTAGGTGCGCTCGAGCAACACCAGATCAACCTGATGATGATCGAGTCGCGACCCGCTCCCCGCGCGTCGTTCGAATACATCTTCTATGTGGACTGCTCCGGGCACCGGTCGGACGCGAATCTGGCGGCGGGCATCGAAACGCTCAAGGAGTTCACGCTCGAAACCACGATCTTGGGCAGTTACCCGCACGTCGATCCGTTGGAGTTGTGAGGTTGCGGCAAGGGTAGCATCCAGCCATGCTCCCCACCTTGATCGCCGCTGTGGCGATGCTCCAAGCACCCACGGTGCACTCGGTCACCGACATCTCGCAGGAGTTCTCGTTCTATATGGACGGTCGGTTCGTGCGCCGCTATCTGGGCGACAGCGCCTACGACGTGCGGAACTGGGGCACGCTGTGGAAGGCCGACCTGAGCGACGCCAACTTGCTCATTCTGTCGGGCGGATCGCCGAGAGTCCCTTACGACACGCGCTCGGTGGACCATGTGCTGCGTTTCGTCGAGCGCGGCGGTGGACTGTTGCTGATGGCGGATGCGCGAGATGGCGACGCCGAACTGAACCGCGTGGCCGAACGCCTGGATGCCACGTTTGAACGGCCGTCCGCGCAGGGAAAGCCGCGCGGAACCCGCGCGTATGCCGAACGAGAGATCGAGTTTCGCGGTGGCGGCACCTTGAAGACCTCCGACGCATGGACCACGTTGGTCGCTGACGAGGCGGGCACACCGCTGATGGCCAGACGCATGCTGGGGACCGGCCATGTGCTGATGGGCGTTCGAGGTCTGTTCGGCAGCCATCCCGACCGCGACGATTCCATCAATCGGGACCTCATACGGGAACTGCTGCAGGATATCGTCAAGGGCAAGCCGGTGATCCCGGGCAAGCGGCCACAGGGGCAGTTCGCCGAGTTGACCCGCGAGCTCGGCACGCTGACCCTTGAGTTCCACGAAGGCACCAAGCAGTTTGCCGACGCCATTGTCGCCGAGTACCAGGAAGTCCGGAAGCACCTCGTCGGAGTCACCGGAGTGGAGCCCTCGCCAGGCATGATCACGCGGTTGCTGCTGTTGCCGACCGGCGCGGGCGGCTTTTCCAGCGGCGAGCGGATCGCCATCGGTGCGTGGTGGGGCGACTTTCCCAAGCACCGCTATCCCATGATCGAACTCATCGGGCACGAAGCGGGCCACTCTTGGGTGTTGCCGCACCCCGAACCGGTTTGGAACGAGCCCATTGCGACCTACCTCGGCATCCAGGTGGGCAAGCGCATGGGCATGGGCGAGGAGGCGCAGAAGGTCCTCGATGGCGCCATCCAACGCGCCAAGCGCACCGATCCCGAGATGAACAAGGTCGACATCGGGGCCAAGGGAGCGCCGAACGACGTGGTGTGGGGCAAAACGTATTGGATCTTCGAGCAGTTGGAGGCCAAATACGGCCCCGGCGTGATCGCCAAGTACTTTCAGGCGAAGCGTCGGCTGGCTCCGGCAACGCTCAAGGCGTACACGCTGGACGACTCGGTCGCCGTGTGGAGCGCGGCGGTGGGCGAAGACCTGTTTCCGTGGTTCCGCTCGCTGGGGATCTCTGTGGCTCGGGAGCGGTCGGGTATCGGAATCTTGCCGTTGCGTAGTCCCTTGGGCCATCGACACGACGAGTTGATGTGGTAGCATCTGATGCATGCGCACCACGCTTGACATCGACGAGGACGTTCTTGCGGCCGTTCGCGAACTGGGCGAGCGGGAGCGAAAGTCCGCAGGCCGCGTTGTCTCGGAATTGGTCCGCAAGGCCCTACTTTCTCGCGAGCAACCTGAGACCGCATCGCCCGAAGGCTACATTGGCTTTCGTCCGCTACCCCCACGAGGCGTAGTAATCACTCAGGAACTCATTGACCGAATACGAGCCGAGGAGGGGATTTGAGGTTTCTGTTGGACGTCAACGTGCTCCTTGCACTCCTGGATTCAGAGCATGTGCATCACGGAAGGGCGATGTCGTGGTTGCGTGGCCTAGCGACTCCCAGTTGGGCCTCGTGCCCGACCACGCAGAACGGCTTCATCCGGATCGTGTCCCACAGCGGCTACCGGCAGGGCTTGAGCGTCCGGGCGGCCGTCAACCTATTGTCCGAGGCTTGTGGAGATGCTCACCACCAGTTCTGGCCAGACGATCTGAGTCTGCTGGACGCCGAGCATTTCGATCGCAATCGTTTGGTGACTTCGAAGCAACTGACGGACATTTACCTGTTGGCGCTGGCCGTGAATCGGGGGGGGTGCTTGGTCACGCTCGACACTCGCGTCTCCACCGTTGCTGTTCCCAGTGCCAAGCCTGAAAACCTCTTGGTGTTGTGAGTTAGGCAGCCTTCTCTTTGACGAAGGTCTCCATCTCGGCGAAGCCGGGGCGGGAGTCGGGTTCCACGTTGCGGCGGGCGAACTCGATCCGGAAGTCTGGAG
>JBDHZD010000076.1:0-15188 GCA_039811705.1 Fimbriimonadaceae bacterium
CGCCGCGTCGGTCGATCTCCAGATGAAGATGCCGATGCCGACGACCACGAGGCCGATGATCACGTACACCACGATGGGGTTGAGCGGATTCTTCATCACTCGTTGGCGCTATACCACTTGCCCCAGTAGGTGGTGTCGATGCCGCCCTGGTTGTGGGGGAGAGGGATGAACGTGCCGTTGTTCGGACCGTAACCCGCACAGTCCTCGGCGTTGGCGACCGTCGTGTGGACGGAACCGACCTTGGTGAACGCTACGGTTCCGGCATGGCCATCGCCATAGCCCGTCACGATCCGGTCGCGGTGGTACGTCTTCGCAGCCAGATAGACGCGGTTGAGGCGTGTGTTGGCGACGGTCGTGGGCGAGACGCCCACGGCGCATCCCGCTTCATCGGTGATGAAGTTGAAGCCCGTGGCCAAGTTGCCGGTCGGACGGGTGTTGATCGTGTACGCGGCGCGCTTGGAGATCTCTTCCTGCGCCGAAATGTTCCGGTAAACGCGGGGGAAGAACTGGTCGGGCGGCGTGAACGGCTCGTAGGCCAGCCAGCCGTTGCGGTTCGCGGCGATCGACACGAACTGGGACCAAGTCCAGTTCACCGAGTCGCCCGTCTGCACCGGGATGCCGCGGGCCGCGTCGAACACGATCTCACGGCTCTTGATGTACGGCTCGAGCAACCGGTAGTAACCTGCCGTCGGGCTGGTCGTGACGTCCTGCCACAGGTGGCCGATGTCGTCGTAGTCGTTCGAGTACATCAGGCCGCCGAGGGTCACCTGCTTGATGTTCGAGATGGTCGCGGTCGTTTTCGCCGCTCCCTTCGCCTGCGCGTACACAGGGAAGAGCATGGCGGCGAGGATCGCGATGATCGCGATCACGACGAGGAGTTCGATGAGCGTAAACGCACGAGAGGTTTGCTTCATTGCCAGGTCCTATTGGGTCGTTGCCCGCTTCGATGCGGGCGTCAAATCAAGATGGGTCACGTGGTGTCACCCGGTTGAAATTCGGTGGGGAGAACGGTCCGCAGTTCGACGGCCCGTCCTTCGATGACTTCGACGAGCAACTCCACCGCGCGTTGGGCCACGCGCGACCAATACGCGCGGACCGTCGTCAAACGGCGGGCGGGCTCGACCGGCGGCTCGATCCCGTTGAACCCGGCAATCGCGAGTTCGCCTGGAACAGACACGCCGTGCCTCAAACAGTGGGAGAGCAACGCGTTCGCGCTGGGATCGCCCCAACAGACCGCCGCGGTTATGCCCAATTCCTTACGCCGACGCATCAGGTCGAGTTCCGACACGCCGAGACTTCCCTTCCAATCGGTGGTTGTCGCTGGAAAGACCTTCATGCCCAATTCTTGGGCGCGCGCCTCGAATGCGGCAAACCGCCGACCCGCGGAGTCCGACTCGCCAGGACACGTTCGGTAGAAGACCGCACGGTGGCCCTTCTCATGCAGGTGGTCGGCGATCAGGCGCGAACCGTGGGCATCGTCGGCGATCACCGACGGCATGCCGTGGATCGCGTCGGTCATGGCCACGACGGGAAGACGAGCATCGATCAGGCGCCTGATCAGCGGGTCGCTGGGCGCGGCCAAGGCGATCAGGCCGTCGATCTTGCCTCCGACAAGCTCTCGGTACACCTCGTCGAGCCCCCGCCGATAGAACGAGTAGTGGATGATCAGGTCGCGCTGCGTTTCGCCACACCCGTTTTGCAGGCCTGTCAGCACCTCGGCGTGAAACGGGTCGTGGGGCTCCAGATGGCCATAGCCAAAGTAAAACCCGACGATGTTCGTGGAACGCTGGACGAGCGCCCGGGCGATGGCGTTCGGCCTGTAGCCGAGGTCCTTGGCGATGCTGGCGACGCGCTCGCGAGTTTCAGGCGACACGCGCGTGTTCGAGCGGCTCCCGTTCAGGATCGAGGACACCGTGGCCGAACTCACGCCTGCCGCCTCGGCGACGTCTTTGAGCGTGGTGGTCCTGCGACGATTCCGCGTCATGGTCAATCCAGACTGACTGAACGTTTAGTCATCCGCCTCAACTCAATGGATCAAGGTGATGAAACGGTTAGTCATGCATCATAGCACACGTTTCGCAATTTGGCAAGGGTTTTTCAAACAATCTCTTCCTGCTATCATTGAGGGCCGATGTCTGCCCCACCTCTCGCCGCCGCCGAACCGGTCATGGGGGTCTTGGAGGCGGTCGTCTTGGGTGTGGCCCAAGGTCTGACCGAGTTTCTACCGATCAGCAGCACGGCGCACATCCGCGTCATCCCCGCCTTCTTCGCCTGGCCGGATCCGGGAGCGGCGTTCACCGCCGTCATCCAGCTCGGCACCCTGCTCGCCGTCCTGATCTACTTCCGACAAGACATTCTGCGCATCGCGAAGGCGTGGTTCAAGGGCCTGGGCAACTCCGAAGCACGCAGAGATCCGGACTCCAAGATGGGTTGGATCATCGCTCTGGGCACCTTGCCAATCCTGGTCCTCGGTCTGGCCTTCAAGGATCAGATCGAGAAGGATTGGCGTTCTCTGGAGATCATCGGCTGGACCCTCATCGGCATGGGCCTGCTCATGGGCGCATCGGAGCGCTTCGGCCCACAAAAGCGCGGTCTCGAATCGGTGACATGGAAAGACGGCCTGTGGGTCGGCGTATGGCAAGCCATGGCCTTGGTGCCCGGTGCCAGCCGGAGCGGATCCACGATCACGGGCGGCTTGCTGTTCGGCTTGGACCGCGCCACGGCGGCCCGATTCTCGTTCCTCTTGAGCATCCCCAGCATCTTTGCAGCCGGGCTCCTCAGCATGAAGGAACACGCCTCGGCACTGTTCGGAGCCCAAGCCGTTCCCGTGCTGATCGCGACCGTTGCGGCGTTCTTCTCAGGCTACTGGGCGATCGACTTTCTCCTCAAGTTCCTCGCGAGAAAGAGCGTGTATGTCTTCGTCGTTTACCGCGTGATTCTCGGAGCCGTTCTCCTGATCCTGTTGCGGCAGGGCATCCTCTCGCCCATGCAAGGCATCATTCCCTAGGGGCGCACGAAGACGGGATAGTGAGGCGCGACGACTCGGAACGGCAGGAACTCGCGCGTCCAATCCGGAGAAGCCACTCGCCGCAACCTCCCATTCCGTTCGGTTCGGGCGCCACCCTCCGTGCCGATCCTCAAACCTGGACCCGTATACGCCACCACACTGCCATACAGCCCCTCGTCCTGCAACAGGGCCTGAGCACGGTCGGCGGCGTTGCCCTCGAAGCGGACATGCGCCTCGCGCCCTGCCGGCCAAGCGATCGCATAAGTCGGCGCGCCAACGATCAGGTTGTTCTTCACCACCACGCCTGTGGGCTTGGTCGACCTTAGGTCGATGCCGCCGGTGGCGCCAGACCAGTGCTTGGGTTGTCCCGTCTGCCGAAACGTGTTGAACTCGAGCGTCACGCCTTCGCGGGGGCCGTCGCCGCCCCAGGTGCCAAAGAAGAACCCCGAGCCCCTCGTCCGCTCCACCACGTTGTCCCGGAACGCGATGCGCCTCGCGACAGAGTCCTTGCCTTCGGCGCTCAGCACCATGCCCCATTCGGCGTCTTGCACCAGATTTGAGGCCATGACCACGTCCCGCAACTCGCCAAACCACGCATCGACGTACAGCCCCTGCCGATCCACGTCGTGAACCCAGTTGTGATGCACGATGCCGTCGCGGCTGACTTCCTTGACGTCGATGCCTTCCTTGGTGCAGTGGTGCACATGGTTGTAGGCCACCTCGAAACCAACGATGCCGGCCACGCTCAGCGCCTCGTGGGGCGCCTCGCGCCGATAGTCGCCGAACAGGCGGCGGTCTTGGGTGTTCGCACGAGTGATCGTGTTGCCCAGCGCGCGAACCTTGGAGGAGTTCCAAAGGGCAATGCCTGGCCCGAACGTCGAATCCACGGTATTCCCCACCAGGTCGATGCGCTCGCAACCTTCTTGAACCTTGATGCCGGCAGCCGGAGACCGATAGACGGAGATGCCTTCGACGCGCACCCAGGACACGCCCCGCAGGTCGAGAACGGCCGACTCCAGCCACGCGCCTGGCTCGGAGGGCTCGAAGTGCGTGCCATCCAGCACGGGCATCTGACCCTCCTTAGCGAGGATGACCAGCCAGGCACCCGCCGCACCGGAACGCTTGACCACGATGGGCTCGGATGTGGGATAGGTGCCTCCAGCCAGTTCGATGCGCACCCCAGGCCCCGCCCGTTCGAGGGCAGCACTCAGGCTGGCGTACGGCTTGTCCGCCGATCCGTCGCCGTTCGGTGCAGCGTTGGGGTCAACATGCAAGGTCATGGTCGGAATCCCGACAGCCAGCAAGACGAGCGATGCGACCGTCATACCCCTGCATTCGTGCCGAACGCACCGACTCCTACCTACGGGTAGCATCCGACCCATGCTCCTCCCCATCCTCGCGCTCGGAGCGATGTCCCTGCAAACCCCGAAGACGTTTTATTGGGGCGGCGACCCTTCGGAGATTCCCGAGGTCGAGGCCTCTGGGGCGAAGTACAAGGTGAACGGCAAGGAGGTCGATCCTCTCCTCGCGATGAAGGAAGCCGGATGGACGGCGGTTCGGCTCCGCATCTGGAACGACCCCAAGGACAAGTTCTGCGACCTGACCCACACGTTGGCCATGGCCAGGCGCATCAAGGCCGCCGGGTTGACCTTCCTCCTCGACTTCCACTATTCGGACCACTGGGCCGACCCAGGCAAGCAGAACAAGCCCGCCGCCTGGAAAGACATGGGCCACGAAGAGCTCAAGGTCGCCGTCCGCGCATACAGCCGAGACGTGGTCAAGGCGCTGGTCGATCAAGGCACGCCTCCCGCCGTGGTCCAACCCGGCAACGAGGTGGTTGCCGGAATGCTCTGGCCCGAAGGCCGCATCTACGGCCAACCCGACGGCTGGGACAAGTTCGTCGACCTGACCAAGGCGGCCATTCGGGGCATCCGCGAAGGAGCGGGCAAACACCCCGTCAAGATCATGGCCCACATCGACAAGGGCGGCAAGATCGAGGTCAGCAAGCACTGGTTCGAAAACTACTTCTCGCGCGGCGGCGAAGCCGACATTCTCGGACTGAGCTACTACCCCATGTGGCACGGCACGCTGGAAGAACTCCGCGAAAACCTGGCCTACCTTGCGAAGACGTACAAGAAGGACATCCTGATCGCCGAGACCGCATATCCCTACCGGGGGTGGAACGAGCAGACCCGACAGTATGACGACGTGACCGCGCCCCTCCCGAAATTCAGACCCAACCCCGAAGGGCAGGCGGCATTCCTGAAGGAACTGGTGGCGATCGTCAAGGCCGTCCCGGATCAGCGGGGCGTCGGCATTCTTTGGTGGGCGCCAGCTTGGATCGGCCCGACGGGCCTGCGCGGGGGCTGGGACCGCTTGACCATGTTCGACAACGAAACGGGCGAAGCCCTTCCCTCGTTCTTTGGGTTCAAAGAGATCGGCAGACGATAGGTTGTGCCTGAAACCAAGGCATGCCCAAATCGGCATCGCGAGCGAGCGGTCGAGGCGCCGGGCGCACCGCATTCCTTACAGCGAAGTGCTGGAGGTCCTGAGTGCCCGAAACCCCGAACCGGCCCCCCGAGACTGACGCCACATGCCTATAATCAGGCACATGGCGAAACGGCGTGGCATGATGGGCGCGAAAGGCAAGGTTTCAGAAGACGACGGTTCTTTCGACCGTGCGTTCTGGGACGCCGCAACGCCCGAAGAGAAGGTCCGCGCGATCTTCGAACTCCGAGAACTCTATTACGAGGTGATGCACCCTGGCACCGGGGCTGAGCGACTGGATCGAACTGTTGGCGGCACTCGACGACTGCGGGATTAGGTATCTCGTGGTGGGCGGCATTGCGGTGGGTTATCATGCCGAGCCACGGTTCACGAAGGACCTGGACCTGCTCGTTCATGTTGCTCCCGGCGATCACCTAAGGCTGTTCGAGGCCCTGCGGCACTTTGGGGCACCCGTCGAACTCGTCGACCCCGAGGAATTCTTGCATGCCGACTTCGTTTTCCACTTCGGCATACCACCTTGGCGGGTGGACATCTTGACCTCTATCCCAGGAGTAGACTTCGAGGCAGCCTATGAGGATCGCGTCACACTCCAACTGGGCGAATATGAGGCGGACTGCATTTCTAGACCGTGGTTGATCAAGGCAAAGAGGGCAAGCGGACGCCCTCAGGACTTGATAGACCTCAAGTCCCTCGAGTGATGCACTCGCTGCGGGTCATGAGAGCACCAGCCGTTCGCGCAGGTTCCGGCGCAGGGTCTCGAGGTACACCGGGTCGCCCTCGGACGCGGCGTCCCAGTCGTAAAACCAGATCGGCTTGGTGCGCAGTTCGTCTGGTTCGTCGGCGTACCGCGGAAACAGATGGGCATGCAACGCGGGCTCCAGATTGCCCAGCATCTCGTAGTTGATCCGCACCGCGCCCGTTTCGGCGAGCAGGGCGTCGCCCGCCCGAGCCATGTCGGCGAGGAACGCCTGCTGCTCGAAGGGCGCCATCGCGTTCAAGTGTGGGGGAACGGGGTCGGGGAGCAACAGACAATAGCCCGGGACGACCTGCTTCGCACCGAAGACCAGCCAACCCGTCCGCATACGTCCGATCAATCCGGGATGGGTCCCCTCGCGGGCGGCTTGAACCTGGCGGTGGATGGCGGTCGGCATGTCCAAGTCTGACACAGGGCCGAGTTGCGACCGTGCAAGGACCGTATACCGTGAACCACTCCCGCCCAGATGGCTTTCGTACAAGGCGGCGTGGTCGAGCGTGAACGCGATATCCGGGCCATGAGCGGGCACTGGCGGGGGAACTTTCGCGCGGGCGAGCGTCACGTGGAATTCGAACGGTTCGCCCTGACGGCGACGGCGGCGTGCCCGCTCGCGGTCTGTTTCGGCGGCGCGGCACGCTAAACTCCACAGATTCTGCCGCGACCACACGGGCAGGGTATCCCGAAGCGGGTCGCCGCCGCCGAACAACTCGGTCAAGTCGTACAACACCGGCGAGTCGCAACGGAGTCTTATCGCTAGCGCCGTCCTGCCCAAGGCAACCGGGTCGCCGGTTCGCACGTCGAGCAGGGGCCACTCCAATGTTCGAGCCAACTCACGCAATCTGCCCACCCGCTCGACAAGCACTTCGCCGAAGAACAGGATCGTGGCGTGCAAGTCCTCGGGCGCGAACACACGCACCCCGGGCTGGTCACCCCATTGCCTGTGCGCCCATTGGACCAGCGCTTCGGCCGCATGCGCCGGCACCGGGCACGCCAAGAACAACCGGCGCGTCACTCGACGCCGCCGAAGTCCGCGTTCACCTTTGTTCGCTTGCCCGACTTGCCCATCAGCGACGTCTCGCCGTTGGCGGTCAGTTCCAGCCAGCCGCGATTGTCTGCGTCGTTGTTCGGCGCCTTGAGCAGGGGCGACTCGGCGAAGGGTTGCGCGACATAGGCCATATGCGCGTTCATCTTTGGCTCCTTGATCTCGAAGATGAGGACGGTCTCTGCCCTTTCCGGGAGGTCGGCCAGCACCTTTCCGGCGACGTCCGAGTTGTAGGCCATGCCAGAGATGAGCTTGCCGCCCTGGACGCAACCCCACGGCTCGTCGGCTTTGGCCACGGCGATTTCGAACAAAGGGTTCTCCATCTTCTGGGCCTTGGCCGTCACGTACTTTTCATAGTAGGGCTTGAGTTCGGTCTGCCACGCGTCAGCGGGCGGCAACTTGCCCTCGTGTTCCTTGGCGTAGTCTTCCAAACCCTGATAGAGCCCCTCGTAAGCCAGGAGGCAACCCGTCATGGCGCCCACGCCGCCCGAGTTGAACATGTTCCGGACCGCGTTGGCGAAGTAGGCGAAGCCGCCGCAACAGATGACGACGACGCCCAAAATGACCCACAGCCAAATCTTGGGCCCTTTCTTTCGCGGCTCGTCCGGCAACGGCTCGAAGGGTGGTGGCGTACTCATTGGTGCTATTGTAACCACCGGCGCCCTTCATTGGGGCCATAAGTCCGGTATGTCCGACTCCACGCTCGATCAGCCGCGCGGCCTGCCTCAGGTTTCCGCGCTTGCTCAGGATGCGGCTCTCGCGGCCTATTCGGCCCGCGTGCGAACGGAAGCCGCCCGTTGCGCCATTGCCCGCGCGCGTAACGCCTTGCTCTCGGGCGAAACGCTCTCGAAGGACGTGCTGTCTGACTGGGCGGCCCAGGAGGCGCGACGCTTGGCCACACCATCGCTGCGGCCCGCGGTCAACATGAGCGGCGTCGTCCTGCACACCGGTCTGGGCCGGGCTCGTCTGGCACGCGAAGCCGCGGATGCCGTAGCAGAGGTCGCCGCGAACCACTCGACCCTGGAATACGACCTGGAGACAGGCGGCAGAGGCGACCGGCAGGCCCACGTCCGCGAATCGCTATGCCGATTGACCGGCGCCGAGGACGCCCTGGTGGTCAACAACGCCGCCGCAGGAGTGGTGCTGGCCTTGGCGGCTCTGGCCGGAGGCAAGGACGTCGTGCTCTCCCGGGGCGAAATGGTCGAGATCGGCGGCAGCTTCCGCATGCCCGACATCGTCGGCGAGAGCGGCGCTGGCCTTCGCGAGGTGGGCTGCACCAACAAGACGCGTCTCAGCGATTACGCCCGCGCCATCACATCCAACACCGCGGCGATCCTCCTGTGCCACCCGAGCAACTTCCACCTCGCGGGGTTCGTCGAGAAGCCGCCCATTGAGAAGGTCGCCGCGTTGTGTCGCGAGAAGGGCCTCTGGCTGGTGGACGACTTGGGTTCGGGTTGCCTGTTCGATGCCGCCCAACTCGGCATCCGGCGACAACCGACCATGGGGCAGCGCGTGGCGGCGGGCGCACACGTGGTCATCGGAAGCGGCGACAAACTCCTCGGTGGCCCGCAGGCGGGCCTGATGGTCGGCAGCAAAGAAGCCATCGGCAAGTGCCGCAGCCACCCGCTGGCCCGTGCCTTCCGCGTGGACAAACTGACCTTGGCCGCCCTCTCGGCGACGTTGCGGCTCTGGCTGGATGGGCGGCGCGAGGCGATCCCCACCCTGCGGTACCTTGCTCGCCCCATGCCCGAAGTTCGCCGTATGGCGGCGAAGATCGCCAAGGCTTACCCTGGCGCGGCTGTGGTCGAGCGCGGCGAAACCGAGGTCGGCGGAGGTTCGTCTCCGGGCGAAGGCTTGCCGACGTTTCGGGCGGGATTGATGACGGCTCACGCCGATGCGTTGGCCGCATGGCTTCGGCAACGGACCCCTCCGATCGTGGGGCGGATCGAGCGCGGGACCTTCTGGCTGGACCCCCGGACCGCCGAGCCCGACGAAGTGCGGGCCGTATGCCGTATCCTCTCCGAGGTGCCGAATGAGTATCTATGATTGGTCGGGCGCGCGTCAGCGGCTCGCGGAGCTTGAGGCCGAATCGCCCGGATGGGCTGCGCGTGCCTCGATGACGATCGTCTTGGCCGTGGCTATGGCCGAGTATCTGGGCGAGGACTTGGTCGTCGTGCGCGACGACACGGCTCGGGCATGCCTCGATGGTGTAGTTCCCGACACCGAGACCGCCGCGTTCGCCTGCTCGATGGCGCAGGATGGTCTGCCGATGGAGTTTGCGGGCGAGGGGCGTTTGGCCGACGCCTACCGTGCCGTCCGGCCGTTGCTATCTCCCATTCGGCACCGTCCCTTTGGGATCGCCTAACGGCGAACCGTTAACCAAACGCAACGTCACGAGTGCCAAAACGCCCACGAGGAGCCAACTACCCACCCCGATCAAGAAGGACTGCACCATCAGCAGGTTCGCGTCTCCTTGCCCCTGGCGCAGGTTCCGTCCGGCGCTGAACATCCACACCAGTCCAGCCATGACCGTCAAGCTGGTTAAGAACGCCGCACGCACGTACTGCAAGGCAAACACCGTTGCGAACGCACATGCCACTTCGACGATGGCAAGCGCCTGAACGGCAGGGACCGAAAACGTCCTCGGTCCGCCAAAGGTCAAGACCATGACGGCAAACACGCCACCCAGGCGGATGGCGAGAGACGACACCAACAAGATCAGGATTGCTCGCGCTTTCGAACCCATGCCTCGGTTGCATCCAGAAAGAACAGCGGGAAGAACAGGAAACGGTCGCCCTGACCTCCCGTCCACAACGAGTCCACATGTCGCCTGACCATCGCTCCCTCAAACGTCAAGCGAGTGAACGTACCGGATTGGACAGGCAGAGGTTCCGATTGCCCTAGAACGCTGGTATCCGTCAGGCTGATCACCCATCCTGGGTGCGTCACTTGGGAATCGTCTTCCACCACATAGCTTTGAAAGTTGAAGTCGTCAATGTCGAGGAACGATTGGCGGAACGGATCAATTCGACTTTCGTACACCAAATGCGGCTCCGCCATCCGCTCCAGAACCGTGTTGCCTAGACCGGCCCGCGTTGGGTCGGCAGGCGACGAGCACAACTCCACGGCAAGCCCTTGCGACTCGACGAGCGTGCGCAACGAATAGACACGGCGGCCGTCGTACGTGTCGGCGTAAAGTTGCGCCGCCACCCCCATCTGCCGGAAGCTGTTGGCCTCGTGGGCGGCTTGCGCCTTCCGCTTGGTTGCGGGCAAAGCCGAGAACAGGATGCCGCATAGTAAGGCGAGAATCAAGGTCACCACCATGACCTCGACCAGAGTCAATCCCGTCCGCTGGGTTCTCACCTCAATTCCCTAGAAATTCGGATTCATGCAGCCAGATGCGGCTGGCAAAGGGGAACCTCTGGGTCAATGTTGGAGCTGACGCACTCCACCGGCTGCCATTCGTCGAACTGGTAGTAGTAACCATTGACGCATTGGTACTTCTTGCATTGTCCCGTCAGCAGGATGTTTGGTTCGCCAGTCAGAATCATGCACGCCAGTGAATCTTCGGTCTTGTACCTCGGATGATTGCTGACATGCTGGCACGTGTGGCAAGGCGCGATCGGCGGATCTCGCCTGATCCGTCCCTCGGCAACGATTGCAGGATCCGGCAAAGCCGAAATCATCATCGCCAACTGCAACGCAGTCAATCCCAGCGCAAGCCTTAATGTGCCCATGACAATCTCATTATAGCGAGGCTGACGAACAATCACGTCACCTATACACGAATTCAGATTCAATTCATGTTTATAGTAATGGTTAACCCCAGCGCTCGACCAACACGTCCTGCAAGGCATCGGCGCGTTCGTCCACGCGTTGCCGAGCGGGGTCGGCGTCGTACCACGCCATGATCTCCCGCGCGCCTTGGCAGAAAGGAATGGACGCCCGCCAACCCGGAACCGCGCGCTTCACCTTCGTATTGTCGAACACCATGCTGTTCGCCTTGTCCCCCAAGAGTCCCGGACCCCAGCCCGGATCGGCCTTGGCCAACGCGTCGGAGGGGACATGGACCTTGATGGCTTTCGTCCCCGCAGCGTCGGCGACGAGGTCGTAGATCTGGTTCCACGTCAGCCATTCGTCGGAGGTGATGTGGAACGCCTCGCCGATAGCGTGGCTGTTCCCCAACAAGGGCACAAGCGCCCGAGCGAAATCGGCGTGGTGGGTAAGCACCCAAAGCGACGTTCCGTCGCCATGCACCACCACAGGCTTGCCCCGACGCATGCGATCCACCACGGTCCAACCGTGATCGAACGGCAGAAGAGTCTGATCGTAGGTGTGCGACGGTCGGACGATCGTGTACGGGAAGCCGAATTCGCGGTAGGCGCGAACCAACGCCTCTTCGCACGCGATCTTGTTGCGCGAATACTCCCAGTAAGGGTTTTGGAGCACGGTGGACTCGGTCACGGGCAGACTCGAAGGCGGCGTCTGGTAAGCGCTCGCGCTGGAGATGAACACGAACTGCCGCGTGCGGTTGCGGAAGACCTCGATGTCCTGTGCAATGTGGTCGGTGCCAAACGCGATCCAATCCACCACGGCATCGAACTCAAGGTCGCCCAACGCTCGCTCCACGTCGGCCCGGTCGCGGATGTCCGCCTGCAACACCTGCGCTCCGGGCGGAACGGGCCGGTGCGAGCGGCCCCGGTTGAGGAGATACAGGTCGATCCCCGATTCCAAAGCCAACGGAGAGCAAGCCGAGCTGATGATCCCGGTTCCGCCGATGAAGAGCACGCGCATGACCCGTGTTTACCCGCTGGTACGCTCTAACCATCGTGCCAAGCACCGCATCGTTGCGCATCGCCGAGGTCTTCGCCAGCATACAGGGCGAGGGCCAATGGGTCGGCGTGCCGTCCACGTTCATCCGCGTGAGCGGCTGCAACCTGCGTTGCGTGTGGTGCGATACGCCTTACGCGAGTTGGCGCCCCGAGGGCTCCGTGGTCGAGGTCGCGGAGTTGGCCGAGCAGGTCCAGACCGATCACGTCGTCCTGACCGGCGGCGAGCCGATGCTCTTCGATGCCATCGAACCGTTGGCGCGGCTCTTGCGCGAGCGCGGCAAGGTGATCACCATCGAAACAGCTGGCACGATCTACCGCGACCTGCCGTGCGACTTGATGAGCATCTCGCCCAAACTGGGACACTCGACCCCCGGTCCCGAGGCGGGCGATTGGAGCGCGAGGCACGAACGCGACCGGCTCAACCTGGAGGCGTTGCGGCGACTGACCCGCGATTACCACCATCAACTCAAGTTCGTCGTGCGTGAGCCAGGCGACTTCGACGAGATCGAGGCGTTGTTGGAACAGATTGGCGGCATCACGCCGGCGAGGGTGATTGCGATGGCCGAAGGAACCGACGCCGAGTCCGTGCGCGAGGCCATGAAGGCTCTCGTTCAGCCTTGCATGGTGCGAGGGTGGCGGATGACGCCGCGGCTGCACCTTGACCTGTTCGGCAACACGCGCGGGACCTAGAGCAAGGCATGACGGTGCCTTCTCTCCAGAAGAGGCTAGCCTAGCAACTGCCACAGCCCGGTTTCAGGATGCGTCGTCCACGAAGTGCCATCTTCGACGGATGGCGGGACGCTAGGCCGTTGGGGAAATCGCTCTCCCCAACGCGACTCAGCCGCCAGAGGCCTGTGCGCGCTTTTCGACGATCCGTCGCGCAATGCCGGCCCTGCGATGGTTGCCCTCCGCTTCCTTCTGGTGCTTCTCGTTGCCCTTGCCCAGCAACGCGGCCCACCGCTCTTCCGAGCCTCGGTAGTCCTTCGTGGCCCAACAAACGGCTGCCGCCCAGTGACGGACCAGGTCGCTGTCGGGGGCGATGCGCTCGGCCTCCATCGTATCCTTGTGGTAGGCGTGGGGGCTCATCGAGGAGCGTTCGCCGCCACGCTTGAGCAGCGCGACCGCTTCGATACCCGCCGGCGTTCTCAGATCGGGCAGCGCCGACAGGGGCAATCCGACCAGCTCGACCATCTGCTTGCCCCACTTCTCGGCGTACGGCCGGGCTACTTCGACGCGTCCGGCTCGCACGTAGGCGATCACGAGATTCTCGATCATCCCGTCCATCGAGGTGTTCTTGCGCGCGGCCTCGAGATGCTCGATCGCTTCTTCATAGCGCCCTAACTCGACCAAAGCCATGCCCAACACGACTCTTGCGCCACAGACGTCAACATCGCCAAAGGCAGATTCACGTGTTAGCTCAATCGCCTGCCGCGATCCAGCCTCCGCTGCCCGATAGTCGCCCCGGAAATAGCTCTTTCGCGCTGGGATCGCCACTTGCTCAATCGGGGCAATAGCTGCATGGAACGCTGCGCGCTCTTCGGCTGTCGGGGCAGTCCTTGCGAAGACTCCTTGATCTGAGACAGTTTCGGGCACTCGATCATCCACCGACACCGATCTACCCTGTGCCCTTTCCTCATCGTCCCTGACTTCCTGATCGTACTGAGTGCGTTCCGCAGCCAGCCCTCGCTGACTTGCACGCTCCGACTCGTTTGACGATCTCAAGAACCGCAGATCCCAGGAAACCGAGACTGCAAGCCCCAAGACTGTGGCTGCAATTGCAGTGAAAAGAGTCGATAATTTCATTGTTAGGTTACCCCATTTCGATTGCCTAGCATCCTATTCCGCAACCCAGTCGATTGACACGTCTCCGATTCTGCGATCCCAGGCAGGGTGGTGCGGAAAATTGTCGCTGAAGTCCCACGCTGCAGCGGTCCCAAACAACGACCATGTGCCTGATAACGCAGCCTCACCCTCGTAGAACCACTCTATCGCTCGCAGCGGCACAAACCGGGCACCGCTGCCGGGAGGGAGGTACATCATGTACATCTCAAATGGCTCTATGACCTCATATTCTGTAGCGCCGGATGCGAATCCAGTCTTAGGTGAATCTTTGCTAAAATATGATTCGCCGTCGTTAGGGAAAACATCCTCAGGATACGACTCAAGGCCGAACGGATCATAGGGATAGGTTGTATCGAGCATATTCTCAATGTCGTTGATATTGAGGCCTTGCCAAGCCCCTTGATAGTATCTCCGACGATGCGGCGTGACGGTTTGCACGAAGTTCCAACCGCCGCCACTGCCAAAGCCATTGAAGTTCTCAGACCAGGCAACCCAGATCATGCCGCCGCTGGCTGGGCCCACAGTGGCCCCCCAGAGTTGCATCTGGTCGGCTGGCGTTCCTGCGTTTGTCAGTTGCACCGTCCCGATGTAGCCGGACAGCGAGGCGGTCGGTTTGTTGACCGTCAGCCTTCTAACGATTTCTGTCTCGTCGGACCCAATGAACTTCGTCCCCGTTGGCGCGAGCAAACGCACCTCGCACCAGAGGATATCTTCTGGATCCGGATCTGCTCCGACGAGCGGCTCGGCAAAGCGAACCTCTAGCTCCTCGGAGTAGAAGTCCGTGACTTCGGTGCGAGGTCCGCCAGCGTCCTGGTCGGCGATCCAATCCAAGAACGGATCAACTTCCTCCGCGACGCTCCACACATGGTCGGTGACTTCGATGGTCGAAGAGATCGTCGCCAAGCACTGCTGCCCGATCAGATACCGCCGCTCCCAGGCTTCTCCGATCCCGTCCGAATCCTCGAAAACGATCTCCAAGGGAACCAGCTCCGCCGAGTAGACCACCTGGACGTTGCGGTTGCCCGTCGAAGCGATGGCCGCGCTCGGCGTACACTGATAGACAGGCTCTTCGCCCGGATTCTCGACGATCTGGTAGGTGGTGATGAGCGAGCCATCGCCGTTCTTGCCTGCCTCGTTGGACCGGACGTATTGCCAAATGCCGGGTGGGGATATCCAGGATTGAGTCGAGGTCGCCGTGACCGA
>JBDHZD010000077.1:0-15082 GCA_039811705.1 Fimbriimonadaceae bacterium
CTGCGGAGAGCAGGACGCCGCTGGCGTCGTTCAGGTTGACCTCGGCGGCCGAGCCGTACTCCTTCGTCGTCAGGACAACGCCACCGCCCGCAGTCCAAGCGGCGGTCACGCCGGTGACTTCGCTGGCCTGATTGATCCGGCCGACGACATCGGTGATCGTGTCGGCGGTGGTGACCGAGAATGTTCGGCCGTTGATCGAGAAGGATCCAGCGGCGGCCATGGTCGTGGTCGCAAGAGCGAAGGTGCGTGTGCCGGTCAAGGTGGCGCGCTCGGCGTCCGTGGTGACGTTCATGGTCACAGCCGAATCGGCGGTGATGGCCTGGCCGTTGAACGTGCCCGTAAAGCTGACGTAGTTGATGTTCGTCGCGCTGATCGACGAGGCAACGACACCTGCGCTGCCGTCGAGCAACTTCTTGCTGCCGAACTGCGTCTGCTCGGAGATGCGGGTGATCGATTCGGCGATCGAGTTGAGCTGTTGCTGGTTCGCCTGAACCTGCGCTTCGCTCAGAGTCGCACTGTTGGCACCGGTGACGGCCAAAGCGCGGGCGTCCTTCAGCAGCTTGCTGATCTCGGCGAGCGCGCCCTCGGCGGTCTTGCCGAAATTGATGGCGTCCTGGTTGTTGCGGATGGCTTGCTCCAATCCGCCGATCTGGGCGCGGAAGGTCTCGGAGATGATGAGACCGGCGGGATCGTCGGCGCCGGAATTGATCCGGAGACCGGTGGAGAGTCGGGTGATGCTGCGCTGGGCTTCGATGTTGGTGTTGCCCACGTTGCGCAGGGCGGTCATGGCCGAGATGTTGTTGTTGATGCGAAACGACATGTTGTAGGTTCCTCCGTGCTTGGGCCGCTCGTCCGACTGTCCATGTCTGCTGGCCCGTACCGGTAATGCTCACAGGAGGAATTCCACAGTCGAATTGCCGGGAACCCCAGTGGAATTACCAGGTTTTGAGAACTAGTGCGAATTGCTTGGGGGAAACGCTTCCCGCTGTGGAAGGCATGGCGATCCACCAAGGGGCGGGCCGAGGGATGGTGTATGCTGAAGTCGATGTTGAGGATTGCGAAGATGGCGGCGGCAGCCACGGCTCTCCTGATCGCCTTGGCAAGCGTTGCCGTTGCGCAGCCCAAGTCTGAGATCAAGGGGAAGCCCGAGTACCGTCCTGGCGCGGTGCTGGTGGCGTTCCACTCGAGCGCTTCGGCAGCTCGACGCGCACGAGTTGTCAGCGAGTTCGCTCTTGAAGTCGACGCCCGCGTGAAGAGCCCGTACTTCGTCAGATTGACCCTTCCGGCGCGGTCGCGCCTCAGCGCCGCCGACTATGTCGAAGCGCTGAAGGCAAGGCCTGAGGTGCGCATCGCAGAACTCGACTTCGTGTACCGAACGACGCAGACCGCCCCGAACGACCCCAAGTTCAACCTGCAATGGGCCCTCAGGAACACCGGACAAACGGGCGGAACAGCAGGCGCGGACATCAATGCGCTCAACGCGTGGGCGGTTACAACAGGGAGTGAAGGAACCATCGTCGCCGTCATCGATACCGGCGTCGACTCCACCCACCCGGACTTAAGCGCGAACATTCTGCGCAACGGATCGAATGAGGTCGTCGGCTACGACTTCTACTCCAACGACAACAACCCGAACGACGAAGACGGCCACGGCACGCACGTCGCGGGCACGATCGGAGCCGTGACCAACAACAACATCGGCGTGGCAGGCGTTGCCCATCGCGTGCGCATCATGCCGGTTCGCTTTCTGGGCTCCGACGGGGGGACCACCGCCAACGCCATCCTGTCCATCGACTTTGCGCGCACCAATGGAGCGCACATCATGAACAACAGCTGGGGCGGCGGCGGGTACAGCCAGCTCTTGCGGGAGGCGATCGAACGGGCGCGCGACGCGGGCATTCTGTTTGTCGCAGCCGCCGGAAATGCCGGTCGCAATGTGGACAACAGCCCGTTCTATCCTGCCAGCTACAACCGAGAGGTCGCCAATGTGGTGAGCGTGGGCGCCAACGACGACCGCGATCAACGCGCCTCGTTCTCCAATTACGGTCTCACCGTGGACCTGTTTGCTCCCGGCGACGAGATTGTCAGCACCGTGCCCCTTGCCTACGACAGCGACGGCACGCCCGACGGGTACGACACCTACTCGGGCACCTCCATGGCCTCCCCTCACGCGGCAGGTGTCGCATCTCTGATCAAGAGCCGCTATCCGGCTCTCGGTGCGGCCCAGATCAAACGCCGGCTGCTGTTTGGATCCAAGAGCCGTGCAGGCCTTGATGGCCTCGCCAAGTTCGGTCGGCTCGAATCCTTGATGGTTCTGGACAACGATGCCGTGGTTCCGCATCCGCCGACCCGACTGTCCGTCGCGAAGACGTCGCCGACAACCTTGGAGGTCGAGTTTGAGTCAGCTGGAGACGACGGTTACGCGGGCAGCGCGTCGCGGTACGAACTCCGGTTTGCATCGGCTCCCATCAACGATGCGAACTTCGACCAAGCGCGGCTCGCCGAGGAGTTCGGCCTGTCGAGTCCATCGGGTGTGGGTCAGCGCCGCTTTGTCCGGGGCTTGTTCCCGGGTGGGACCTACTACGCCGCCCTTCGCGCTTATGACAACGTGGGCAACCCGTCTCGCGTGGTGTCGTTTGGGCCCCTTGTCACGGGTCCGGCCTTGTGGACCGACCGAGTGGAGGGCTCACCGCAGTTCACCCCGTCCGCAGGTTCCGCCTGGGCTATCACCGATCAGGTGTACTACTCGTCCAAGAATTCGTGGTCGGACTCGCCTGCCGAGTACTCCAACAACTCGGACACCACTCTCACAGTCAATGCTCCGGTTCCGGTGCCGCAACTCGCCTTTCTGCGATTCCACGCCAAGATGGCGCTCGAGACGGGCTGGGACTACTTGGATGTGGAGGTCTCTTCGAATGGTGGCACGAGTTGGTCGAAGGTGCTGAGCCTGACCGGTTTCACGGATTGGGCGCCCTTCTCGGTCCCGTTGAGCCAGTTTGCGGGCAGCAACGCTCTGTTCCGCTTCCGGATGAGAACCGATTCCAGCATCACCTATGACGGGGTCTATCTCGACGACATACAGATCGTCTCGTTCTCCACCGTGTATTCAGACAACTTGGAGGGCGTGAACCGGTTCGTTGGAGACGCACCTTGGGCGCTGGTCACGACGAACAGCCACAGCCCGACGCGCTCGTGGCACGATAGCCCGGGAGGGAACTACGTGAACGACCTCTCGATCCGCCTGACGGGAACCAACACGATCCCGATTTCGGGCGTCGCCGATCCGCATGTGATGGTTTGGGCCCAACTCGCTTTGGAAAGCGGTTACGACTGGTTCTCGATCCGCACGGCAAACAACGGCGACTCCGAATTCACCGAGCGTGGTCGGTTCACGGGAACGGCGCCGTGGGCGGCACTGTTGG
Source organism: Fimbriimonadaceae bacterium (assembly GCA_039811705.1). GTDB lineage: Bacteria > Armatimonadota > Fimbriimonadia > Fimbriimonadales > Fimbriimonadaceae > UBA2387. The sequence continues at coordinate 3,423 of JBDHZD010000077.1, forward strand.
TGCCGGTCGGGGCGGCGACGAGCACGAGAATCCAGTTCCAACTGACGACGGACTACTCGATCGTTGACGATGGGGTGCATCTGGACGATATCTCCATCGTGGGAGAGGGGCAAACTTCCGTCCCGCTGTCGACGATCTCGGGCATCTTCAGGCTCGCCGGGCTTGCGAGTGGTGCCGTTCCCACGGGTGGAGCGGTCATCGAAGTCAGATCCGTCGGCTCCACGTCGCCGCTGATGGCCTATTCGGTGCCGCTGGGCAGTCTCGGCCAATTCTCGATGGTCGTGCCGCGGGGCAACTACGACGTCTCGCTCAAGATCGGCTCTTGGTTGCGGCGGACGTTCCGGGTCGATGCGTTCGGTGGCGACGTGACAGGCGTCGACGTGACCTTTGTCAACGGGGACGTCAATGGAGACAACTCGGTGAATCTCGTGGACTTTCTCCTGTTGCGGGCGGCCTTTGGAAGCACTCAGACCTCCCCGAACTGGAACGAGAACGCCGACCTCAACCGCGACGGCACCGTCAACGCGACTGATTTCTTGATTCTGAGGGGCAACCTCGGACGCACAGGAGACAGCTAAACAACCATGACGACACTGATCTTGGCCGGTCTGCTTGCTGCGCAGGCCGGCAGCACGACGTATCCCGTTCAACCTTACTACCTGTATCCCGCCGATCAGCCGTACCACAAGGCGTACGAAGACGCCGCCAACAGGATCGCGAAAGAGATCCAAGAGTGGTACAAGGAGCGGGTCGGGACGACCTTCCACCTCAAGCCACTGATCGTCAAGCAGTCCAAGTTGACCTACGCCCAGATGCGCGGCGGTGCGAACCCCTCCGAAGAGGTACTGGCCGACAAGCAGAAGATGCCGCGCTGGTGGGAAGGTGTCGAACAATCCATCGGCGGCTGGAAAGACAGGGAAGTCACTTGGGTGTTCGCCCAGGGAGGTGGCGGCTATGCGGCGGCCAATCTGATCCGGACCTATGCCGGCATTGGCATGTTCGGCGACTGGGTTCTCGAACCGATTTCCGGTGTCCGAGAGCCGGCGGCGATCACGGCCGATCTTGCGACATGGCAGGTCCAGGGTGGCGTTCCGATGGGGACGACGGCGCACGAACTCGGGCATGCGTTCGGTTTGCACCACCCCGACGACTATCCGGGCAAAAGCATCATGCGTTGGCACGGCGATTATCCAAAGACCGACTTGCTCGCTCACGAACTGCTGATCCTGCGCAACAGCCCCTACTTCGTGCCCAACGCCTACAGCCCTCAAGCACCTTGGGTGGACTTTGAGAACGATGACAAGATGCTGTGGGATACCGTAGTCAGGGTCCGTGGCCGCGGATTCAAAGAAGGCGACGAACTCGAGTTCGTCGACGTCGAGCGAACGATCGTCGCCAAGCCGATGGTGATCGAGCCCGGAGCAGTCACCGTAAGGGTGCCGAAGGACATCGGCCCTGGGTTCATACGCTCGCGTCGAGGTGATCTGAAGGGCAACGCCGTGCCGGTGAACTTCTATCCCAAGTAGCATGCGCATGAGCGAGCCGCCGCGAGCCACGGTCGTCGTATTGGATGGGTGTGGTGCCGGAGAGGCACCGGATGCCGCCGATTTCGCCGACCTGGACAGCCCTCACACGCTGGCTCACGTGTGGGATTCGGCGGGTGGGATCGACGCTCCCAACCTGGCGGCGGTCGGCTTCCTCGCGTCGGTCCCGGCTGCGGTTCGACCGGGAAGGAACGGTTTTCACGTCGAGTTTGGACGTCTGAAGCCGCTATCGAAGGGAGGGAAGGACTCGGTGACCGGGCATTGGGAAATGATGGGCATCGTGATGGACCGACCCTTCCCGACGTACCCAGGCGGATTCCCAGCCGAACTTATTGAGACGTTCGAGGCGAGAATCGGAAGGAGCTGTATCGGCAACAAGCCCGCGAGCGGAACAGCCATCATCGCAGAGTTGGGCGCGAGACATATGGAATCCGGGCATCCAATCGTCTACACCAGCGCCGACAGCGTGTTCCAAATCGCGTGCCACGAAGACGTCGTGCCGATCCAAGTGTTGTACGAGTTCTGCGAGGTGGCGCGCGAGATATGTAGGCCGCCTCACGATGTGCAGCGCGTCATTGCGCGGCCGTTCGTGGGCGATGGCCAAAGCGGATTCCAGCGAACCGAACGCCGCCGCGATTACCCCCTGCCACCCCCGGAGAACCTGGTGGACTCGGTGGGCAATGTTCTGGGAATCGGTGTGGTTCCCGAACTGTTCTCCCATAGGGGATTCCGGCCCTTGGCCCGGACCCAGAGCAACGCTCAACATGCCTTAGCCTTGGAGGAAGCGTGGCTGAGCGACGCCCGGTTCATCTTCGCGAACTTTGAAGATTTCGACATGTTGTACGGTCACCGAAACGATCCGGTCGGGTTCCGAAGGTGTCTCGAGGAGTTTGACGTTTGGCTCGGCCAGTGGCTGTCGGCGATGAGCGAGCGCGATCTGCTGATCCTGACCAGCGACCATGGGAACGATCCGACAACGCCATCGACGGACCATTCGCGCGAGTACGTCCCCCTGTGTGCCGTCACCCGAGGCGGTGGAACGAAGGACCTTGGCGACATCGAAGGGTTCGCTGAAGTCGGGCGAAGGGTCGCACGCCATCTGGAGATGGGATGGCCGGCCTGATCCGGACCCTGCGGGCTCTTGACCGACGTGCGGTCGCGATGTTCCTGGGAGCGACGCTCGTTTCAGCCGCCGTGCCACCTTGGCTCTTGGGACAAGGTCATGTCTCCACGCCTCAACAGGCGATCGCAGTCGTGTTGCCCGTGGCTGGCTTCGTGTATGCGTGGAGCGTCCTGCGCATGCTGGGCGACCCCAAGGAGCGGTCGCGTTTTCTTGTGGCGGTGATTTTCCTTGTGCTGTGGTGCTTCGGCGTCTTCGTGGCCGACTTCGTGAGCCGCTTCACCCTGCGCCGCAAGCCAGACTTCAGCCGATTGGAAGAGCGCTTGAAGGAACGCGAAGGAAAGACCGCGGCCCAAAGCGAACACTGACATGTGATTGCAGCCCTCTTGGCCCTCGCAATGGCTCCGGCTCCTCAGATCGGCATCCGGGAGTTGCTCCCGGAGATGATCGACATGGAGCGGTTGGCGTACCGTCCCGATCCGTGGTACACGTGCGCGCAAGCGAGCAGCTACGACCGCAACGCGAAGTCCCCCACACAAGACTGGTTCGCCAACTGGGATGCAGGGAAGTACCTGCGCGAAGAAGTGCGCGATGGTCGCAAGGAGCGCGTGATGGCGGACCTCAAGGGCCCCGGCGCGGTCGTCCGCATCTGGTCGGCCAACCCCGCGGGCACCATGCGTTTCTACTTCGATGGCGAAAGCACCCCCCGCCTCGCCGCTCCGGCGGGCGACCTGCTGTCCGGCAAGGTCAAGCCGTTCGGCGACCCGTTCGCCTATGTGAGCTCGGCCGGGTGGAACCTCTACTACCCGCTGCCTTATGCGAAGAGCCTCAAGGTCACGGTCGACGACACGGATGGTGATAAGTCTGCGGGGATGTACTACCACGTGGGCTACCGCACGTACGGACCCTCCACGAAGGTGAGAACCTTCACGCAAGGCGAAGCGGACTCCAGCGCCCGCGCCCTGACGGTGATCGGCAAGGCGCTGCTCTCCCCGAAGAACCCCGAGCCCAACGGTTCGGCGATGGTCGTGCTGGCCAACGCCGGAGTCGCGGGCTTCGAGATCCCCGGCCCGGCTTTGGTGGACTACTTCGAAGTGAAGGTCAAGGGCGGCTCCAAAGACGTCGCATGGGACGACCCGAACCACCTGCGGCGGGTCCTGCGTGAAACCCAGTTGCGGATCACCTTCGATGACGAACTCTGCGTGGATGTGCCCCTGGGCGACTTCTTCGGCACGGCGGCAGGGCTGAACGCCTACCAGACGCTTCCGCTCGAAGTGACCTCCGACGGCACGATGATCTCCCGCCTGCCCATGCCGTTCGGCAAGAAGGCGCGCGTCGAACTCGTGGGGCGTGGCCGGCGAAACCTCGCCGTGGACTTCCGGTACCGTTCCAAGCCCAAGGCCTTTGGCGACAACGCCTATTACCTCCGTGCGCGATTCGGCAGCGATTTCGGCGGAACGAGGCCCATGCGAGACATGATGATGCTCTACGCGCGTGGCGAAGGGATTTGGCTTGGCTCCAGCATGCACGTGGCCAACCCCACTCCTGGCTGGTGGGGCGAGGGCGACGAGAAGGTCTACGTAGACGGCGAGACGTTCCCGAGCACGTTCGGTACGGGTACGGAGGATTACTACGGCTACGCGTGGTGCAGCCCTCAGCCCTTCCTGCGTCCCTACCACTCGCAGCCCCGGTGCGACGGCCCTGGCAACTTCGGGCACACGCTCGTCAACCGCTTCCATGTGTTCGATCCCATCCCGTTCGCCAAGTCGCTTCAGTTCGACATGGAGATGTGGCATTGGGAAGACGTCCCGACCGTCTGGGCCTATACGTCGTACTGGTATGCCAAACCAGGTTCGGCTTCGAACCCTTCCGCCGATCCGATGACGACTCCATTCCCCGAATTGCCCAAGCCGAAGCCCGTTGAGGGCGCGCTCGAGGGCGAAGACCTGCGCGTGGTCGAGATGACGGGCGGCGAACGCGAGCGACAGGGTGGGTTCTGGCAAACCTCGAACGAGGGTCAGCTGTGGTGGAAGCACATGAAGGTCGGCGACCGGCTTGTGGTCGAATTCCCGGTCGAGAAGGCGGGTCGTTACGAGATCGTGGCACACCTCTGCGGCGCTCGCGACTATGGCCGCCACAGGCTGTTCCTCGACGGCAAGGAGTTGGGCCTCTTCGACTTCTACAACGGCTCGCTGGTGTGGAACAAGCACTCCTTGGGCGTTCACGATTTGGCTGCGGGTGCGCGGCGCCTCACCGTAGTCAGCGAGGGAAGCCGCGAAGGAGCCCACCCGGGCGGCATGTTCGGGCTGGACTACTTGCTCCTGGTTCCCGTGAAGGATTCCCGCTGAAAGGTATCATCCCATCGGTCGCGCCCTCGAGTTCGACCGTCCTCAGCCATGAGCCTAGAACTTGCGGTACAGCGTTGGCCGGAAGCCAAACGGGTTTGCGTCGTCGGCGCGGGAACCATGGGCGGAGGCATAGCGGGTCACCTCGCGAACCTCGGGTTCGACGTCTTTCTCCTTGATGTGGACGAGCGGGCAGCGGCCAGCGGGCTGGAGCGCGTGCGCTCGTCCAAGCCGCCCCACCTGTTTCTTCCCGAATTCGCCAACCGCATCTCCACGGGTGGGCTGGACGCCCACCACGATTGGCTGATGCAGGCGGATTGGATCGTCGAAGCGGTCGTCGAGAAGCTGGAGGTCAAGCGCGAGTTGTTCCAGCGGATCGCCACCACGATGAACCCCTCGGCGATGGTTTCAACCAACACGAGCGGTCTGCAATTGGCTCTTCTTGCCGAGGGCTTGCCCGATGCGTTCCGCGAGCGGTTCGTGGGTTCGCACTTCTTCAACCCGCCGCGCTACCTCAAGCTCCTCGAACTCATCCCGGCGCCTGACACGCACCCGCTGGCGTTGCAGGGGATGACCCGATTCCTTGAAGACCGGGTTGCGCGTCGTGTCGTCCCCGCCAAAGACACGCCGGGATTCATCGCCAACCGCTATGGCATGTGGGCCATGTTCCATGCCATCCGCACGGCCGAGAAGCTCCAGATGACGGTCGAAGAGGTGGACGCGATCACGGGACCGTTCCTCGGACGACCCCGTAGCGGGAGCTTCCGCCTGAACGACCTGGTCGGCCTCGACATCATGATGGACATCGCCCGCAACATCCACGAGCGATGCCCGCACGACGCGCACCGCGACGTGTTGCTGGCACCCGCGAGCTTGGCTCGGTTGCTGGAAAAGGGTTGGCTCGGGGAAAAGTCGGGTCAAGGCTACTACCGTCGCGAGGGAAGGGAGCTGATGGCCCTCGACCTCGTCACCTTCGCCTATCGCGAGCGTCGCGAACCCGACCTGCCCACGCTCAAGGAACTGGGTCGCCTGCCGCTCGGCCAGCGCATCTCGGCGGCCCTTGAGCTTCGCGACCCCGTCGGCGAGTTCTTGCGCAACCACTTGGTCCCCGTGCTTCAGTATGCGGACCACCTCAAGTTCGAAATCGCCCACAACGTGCGCGACATCGACCGCGTCATGCAGGGGGGATTCGGATGGGAGGCCGGCCCGTTCGCGATCATCGATGCCGTCGGCCACGAGAAGTTGGGCATCCGCTCCCCAGGCAAGTTCTATGCCGCCGGAGCGATCCTGGGGTTCGATGGCGAGTACAAGCCGGTTGCACCCGAACCCGACTTCGCTTCGATCCAGGACTTTCCGGTCGTCAAGGAGGCGAACACGTTCTCCGTCCGCGACCTCGGCGACGGCGTCATGGCCATCGCCACGCGCACCAAGTTGGGCGTGTTCACCCCGGAACTCGTCGAAGAACTCTCGAAAGAGCTGACCGAGACCGAGTACGGCCCGCTGGTCCTGACCAGCGAAGCCAAGGTCTTCTCGGCGGGCTACGACCTCAAGTTCATCCTGTCGTGCGTGGATTCCGGCGATTGGGATGGATTGGATGCCGGTCTAGCTGCGTTTCAAAGGCTGGGAGAGATTCTTGGGCGGCACCGCATCGTCGCAGCGGTCAACGGGTTCTGTCTCGGCGGAGGTTGGGAGATGGCCACGGCGTGCGCGGCGACGGTCTATGGCCCCGAGTGTACGGTCGGTTTGCCAGAAGCCAAGGTCGGCGTGGTTCCCGGTGGTGGAGGTTTGGCGCGCGTGCGCGTGCGTTACCAGCAAGATCCCAAGACGTTGGCAGAGATGGCGCTCAAGGTCAATCTCGGCTTGACCTCGCTCAACGCTGAAGACGCCAAGCGACTTGGGTTTGTGCGAGAAACCGATCGCATCGAACCGCACCCGGACAAGGTGCTCTCGACAGCCAAGCGAATGGCGATTGAGATCGGCACCAACGTCGAACCCGCGTTCTCCCCTCTCTCGGGGCCGTTCGCAGGGCTGGTCGAGCAAGCCCAGGACCGCGCGCGCAAGGCGGGGGACCTCACCGAACACGACGATTTCATCGGCGACCGTATCAAGGCCGTCTTGGGCAAATGCCAGTCGTTCGAGGACGCCCTTGCTGGCGAGCGCCGAGAGTTTCTTGTGTTGTGCAAGCGCGCTCTCTCGGTTGCCCGAATCCGGCACATGGTGGAGAACGGCAAACCTCTCCGCAACTAGTTGAAACCTATGAAGATCATGGTCCCCATCAAGCGGGTCGTGGACCCCTACGCCAAAGTGAAGGCCCTGCCGGACGGCTCCGGCCTTGATACCGGCGGCGCCAAATACGAAATCAACCCTTTTGACGAGATCGCCTTGGAAGAGGCCGTGCGCAAGCGCGAAGTCGACCCGTCGGTTCATATCGTTGCCGTCTCCATCGGATCGTCTTCGTGCGAAGATCAGTTGCGCAAGGCTTTGGCGATGGGCGCGGACGAGGCGATCCTGATCGAATCCGACGCCGAGTGGGATTCGCCTTCCGTAGCCGCCGAACTGGCCGCGCTCGCGAAGGAGCTCGCTCCCGACCTTGTTCTGATGGGCAAGCAGGCGACCGACGACGACAACAACCAAGCCGCCCAGATGCTCGCGGCGTTGCTCGATTGGCCCCAAGCGACGTTCGCATCCAAGCTGGACCTCGCGGGCGGACGAGCGACCGTGGCGCGCGAGACCGACACCGGCGAAGAAGTGCTTGAAATGGCCTTGCCGTGCGTGGTCACGACGGATCTGCGGCTCAACGAGCCCCGGTACATCGCATTGCCGGGGATCATCAAGGCGCGTTCCAAGCCTCTGGCCAAGAGACCTTCGGCGACCGAGCCAAGGCTCCGCACGCGCACGGTCCGCCTAGACGCCCCACCCACGCGCCCCCAGGGACGGAAAGTAGGCAGCGTGGACGAACTCGTTTCCGAACTCAAGGCCCGGGGGGTGGTCGCTTGAAAGCGCTCCTGATCGCCTTCGATCCTTCCGAACTCGAGCCGCTGGCCCGCTTCGGTGTCGCCTTGGGTGCTCCCTTCGACGTGCTTTTGCTAACGGGCAGTGCGGATGAGGGCTATGGCGCCTCCGAAATCTTTCAAGCCGGGCTCGCCACCGTGCCTCCGGCCGACGGCCTAGCCAAGGGCATCGCGAGTGTCGCCGGGGACTACACCCACGTTGCCGCAGCGGCTTCGATGCGGTCCAAGGACGTGATGCCGCGCGTCGCCGTCCTGCTCGATGCCGGCATGGTGACCGACGCCATCGCCGCGCTCGATGGCAAAACGTATCAGCGTCCCATCGTTGCCGGCTCGGTGATTGCCACCGTGACGGTGGAAACCGAGCGGGTCGTGCTCACCGTGCGGACTTCGGCGTTCGGACCTGCAACGCCGACCGGCTCGGCCCATACGCGTTTCGTGACGCTCGACTGTCCGTCAGCGGTCGCTCGAACCAGCGCCGAGACTCAAGCCAGCGGGGGCCGACCCGACCTGACGCAAGCCAAAGTGGTCGTGAGCGGCGGGCGTCCGCTCAAGGATGCCGCAACGTTCGAGAAGTTGATCGGTGGTCTGGCCGATGCGTTGGGTGGTGGCGTGGGGGCGACACGGGCAGCCGTGGACAGCGGCATCGCGCCCAATGAAGCTCAGGTGGGGCAAACAGGCAAGATCGTCGCCCCTGAGCTGTACATCGCGGCGGGCGTTTCGGGCTCGACCCAACACCTTGCGGGCATGAAGGACAGCAAGTGCATCGTCGCCATCAACACCGACGGGGACGCGCCCATCTTCGAGGTGGCCGATTTCGGCCTGGTGGAAGACTTGTACACCGCCATCCCGGCATTGATGGAGCGGCTGCGCCAGTGAGCGACACCCTCTTCCTTGCGACATGGAAGGAACCCGGCGAAGTGGCTATTCGCTCCGCATGGGACCGAGCCCGAGCCGGTGGAAATGTGCTTGACTCCCTTGAACACGGGCTCGCCACGGCCGAACTCGATCCAAGCCTGATGGCGATCGGCCTTGGCTCGTTGCCCAATCGGGATGGTGAACTCGAACTCGATGCGTCGATCATGATCGGCGAAACTCTCGAAGCCGGCGCCGTGTGCGCGTTGCGCGGCATTGTGCCAGCGATTTCGGTGGCGCGGAAGGTTTTGGAAGACACCCCACACGTGATGCTTGCCGGCGACCAAGCCCGCCGTTTCGCCATTCAAAACGGATTCCAGCCGCGGAGCCTCATGACGCCCGAAAACCTCAAGGCGTACGAGGCGTGGCGCGCCGACCCGAGCCTCTACGAGCGGCGCTACGTCCATAGCCTGACCGAAGGCTACGAACACAACGGCGACACGATCACGATGTTGGGCTGGCAGGCCCCTGGCCGCATGGTGGCCGCCAGTTCGACCAGCGGACTGTCGTGGAAAATGCCGGGCCGGGTGGGCGACTCTCCCATCGTCGGAGCGGGAATCTACGCGGACGATGAAGCCGGGGCTGCGGGTGCCACTGGATGGGGCGAGGAGCTCTGGAAGGCGGCCGCCTCGTTCCAGGCGGTTGAGCACATGAGGCGAGGGCTGAGTCCCCAAGAGGCATGCGAAGCAGTCGTCAGGCGCATGATGCGCCGCCAACCGCGATCGGTCTGGATGCCTTGCGTGGTCTTCGCCGTGGCGCCCTCGGGCGAATTCGGGGCAGCGACGACGCAGGGCGTGTTCCCCATGTGGTCATGCCGCAACGGGGACATCGCGTTCCACGAGTTCCCGGCGCTGACCCTGGACTAATGTCGCTGTTTGGCGGCGTCCTCGTTGTACTTGAGGTCGCCGCATCCGCCTTCGCCGCTGGGGCGGACGTGCGGCCCGTGTCGTTGCTCGATGCCCTTCCAAGCGTAGGGATCCTCTCCTGCCACCAATACGATGTCGCGATGATCGGCGACGGATACGTACTGGCCCTCGGGCAGTTGGTTTCCAAACCACGGCAGCAGCGATTCGGCACTCATGTAGTGGTTGACGAGAGCCCGGCGATAGCCCGACGCCGCATAGTTTGGCAGCGAGCGGTGCAAGGTGTAGCCATTGAAGAAGACGATGCTGCCCGCCTTGACTTCCACGGGCACGGCCTGATCGTTCGAATAAGGGAATCGGCGTGCCTCGAAGGCACAGTCGAACCTGGGGTCGCCATGCCACTCCTGGAAATATAGGATGCCTGGACGGTGCGAGCCAGGCAAAACCCACAAACAACCGTTCTCGACCGTGGCGTCGTCTAGGGCGATCCAGGCACCCGCAAGCGATCGGTCGCGTGTCGGGATGTAGATCTCGTCTTGGTGCCACGCTTGACCGGGTTTGCCGGAGGCCTTGATGAAGAGCATGGACTGCATGCACTTCACATTTGGGCTGATCACCGCTGTCAAGCACTCGACGATCGCGGGATGGGCCAACGCACGCTCCATCAGGGGCGATACTTTGTGAGGGAAGTGGATGCACAGAAAACGCCGCATGGCCTCGGCATCCGTCTCGCCTGGGAGCCCGGGATCTGAACCGGGCAACGGACCGCGTGCGCCCCGACAAATAGCCAGCGTTTCGAGGCGCAGTTCCTCGACCTCGTCAGCGGTTAGTGCGTCCTGCAGGACCAAGAACCCTTGCTCGGCGTAGAAGCGCGCGGCTTCGTCGCTCACAGGACGATTGAACCATCCGGCGGGCGGAGAGCCATCCTGCCAAGAGGACCAAGGGGCAAGGCGGCGCTGTTCGGCGAGGGTGTTCCAACTGGCGATGTTGGTTTCCATGAGCGTATTCCGACTATACAGGATGCAACGGGGTTGTGTACCGGACCTTCGCGCGGCGCAGGTATTGTCGCCTCATGTCGGAAGTCGTGTTGCACATGGCCGTGTCTCTGGACGGCTACGTCGAAGGACCGAACCGCGACCTTGGATGGCTGATCGAGGACCCCGGGGTGGATTTCGAGCCGTTCCTCCGCAAGGTCGAGGTGATGTTGATGGGCCGCCGGACCTACGAAACGATGCTTGAACTCGGTTGGCCATACGAGGGGATCAAAGCTTTGGTCTTTTCGAGGGATCACTCATTCAGGGTCGCCGATGAACGGGTGGTGGCCTACACCAAAGGGGTGGACCGGTGGCTGGAGGAGGAGCGGCCCTTGCTGGAAGGCGATGCCTGGGTGATGGGTGGTGCGCCGCTTGTCCGTGCGTTCATGGAAGCCGATGCCGTAGACAGGATGACCCTGGGGTTCCACCCGATCGTGCTGGGGGGTGGAGTGCCATTGTTCGAGCAGGGTACGCCGCGGCGCGAGTTCCAAACCCGCGCGGTGGATTCGTACCGCGGGGGTTTGGTGCTCGTCGAATGCGAGCGGGTCCGCTGAAGCTTACTTGCGGTTGGCGTCGCCCATCTGCTTGGCGTAGCGTCGCATGAACTTCTCGACGCGGCCGGCAGAGTCCACGAGGCGCTTTTGGCCCGTGTAGAAGGGATGGGTGAACGCGCTGATGTCCAAGCGGATGACATGGTGCGTCACGCCGTCGATGACGCGTGTCTCATCGGTCTTGTGGGTGGAGATGCCCGTCCACTCGTGTTCGCCATCGACGAACAGGACCGGATAATTCTTCGGATGGGTGCCAGACTTCATGAGCGTTCCTAATGCG
>JBDHZD010000078.1:0-14329 GCA_039811705.1 Fimbriimonadaceae bacterium
CGAGGAGGTTCTTGCCGAGGGCGAGCTCGCCGGTGTCGGTGGACGGACCGTCGCAGATGACGTCGCCCTTTTTGACGGGCATGTTGGGCGTGGCGACCTTCACGGACGCCACGATGACGTCTCCCACACCGCCGTAACGCGGTTGAGAGCCTTTCAGCACGCGGATGCACATGACCTCGCGCGCGCCGGAGTTGTCCGCCACTTTCAGTCTCGAAAACTGTTGAACCATGTTCGTTGCTCGCTTGCCAGAGCCCCAGTGGGCGCAACGGCGCCCCAAGGGTTGGCAGAATCTGTCTCTACTTGACCTTCTCGAGAATCTGGACGACGCGCCATCGCTTATCTTTGCTCAACGGGCGGGTCTCCATGATCTCGACGCGGTCTCCTTCGTCGCATCCAAGCAGGTCGTGCGCCTTGAAGCGCTCGGTGCGCCGCATGACCTTGCCGTAAAGCGGGTGCTGAATGCGCCGCTCCACACGCACGACGACGGTCTTCTCCATCTTGTTGGAGACGACGATGCCCTCTCGGACCTTGCGCTGCGCTCGATTCTCGCTGGGATTCGTCTCGCTCACGCCTGTTCACCTTGCTTCTGCGTCATGATGGTCAGGATGCGGGCGATGTTGTGTCGCCGCGCTTTCAGGGTCGACACGTCCGTGATTTGGCGAAACACCAAATCGCGCCGTGCCTTGTACAGCGCCGCCTGTTCTTGCTTCAGCATATCCTGAAGTTCGGCGACGCTCTTGTTCTTCAATTCAGTGGCCTTGAGTTGCTTCATGGCTATTCGGCCGTCTCCTCGGCCTCGGTCGTGACGACGACGGTCTCGGTCTGCGCTGCGGCGGCCAATTCTTCGGCGGTCTTTTCGACATGGCCTTCGCGGATCGCGAACTTGCAGTCGATCGGCATCTTGTGGGCCGCCAACCTCATGGCTTCCTTGGCCAGTTCGACGCTGACTCCGTTCATTTCGAACAGCACCTTGCCCGGCTTGACCACGGCCACCCACGCATCGAGTGGCCCTTTGCCCTTGCCCATGCGCGTTTCAAGCGGCTTCTTGGTGATCGGCTTGTCGGGGAAGACCCGAATCCAAACCTTTCCACCGCGCTTGATGTGGCGGGTCATGGCGATACGAGCTGCTTCGATTTGGCGGTTCGTGATCCACGCGGGCTCCATCGCCACGAGGGCGTAGTCGCCAAAGGCGATCGTGTTGCCACGGGTGGCCTGGCCCCGCATACGGCCACGGTGTTGACGGCGATACTTGGTGCGTTTAGGCATCAACATGAGGGGTTCCCTCCTGCGCTTCAGGCGCTTCCGCTTGGTCTCGCCCGCGTCGTCGCGGTGCAACTTCCTGCTGAATCTTCCGTTCCGGCAACACTTCGCCCCGGTAAATCCACACCTTCACACCCACGGAACCGTAGATGGTGTGCGCCGCGGCGACGCCGTAGTCGATATCGGCGCGCAACGTGTGCAACGGAACCTTGCCGTGCATGTCGGACTCGCGACGGGCGATTTCCGCGCCGTTCAGGCGCCCCGAAACCATCACTTTGATGCCTCGTCCGTTCATGCGCAGACATCGCGTGATGGACTGGCGCATCGCACGGCGATGCGAAACACGCTTCTCAAGCTGGGCCGCGATGTTCTCGGCCACCAATTGAGCGTCCAACTCGGGCTGTCGCACCTCGGTCACGTTGACCTGGACCTGAGCGGTTCGGTCCCGACGGCGCTCCATCTTCATGAGCATGTTGGTCAACTCGTCGATGCCCTTGCCCTGTCGACCAATGACCGCACCTGGGCGAGACGTGAAGATGTTGACCTTGACATGGTTGGCAGCCCGCTCGATTTCGACGCGGGCGATGATGCCCAAGCCGAAGCGATGCTTGACCATGTTGCGGATGCGGTCGTCGGCAGTCAACAGTTCGCCGTACTGCTTCTTGTTGGCGTACCAGTGACTGTCCCAGCCCCGGATCACTCCGACGCGGAACCCTACCGGATGGATTTTCTGACCCATGCTTAGTTCTGTTCCTCCTGAGTCTCGGGAGTGGTTTCGGGTGTGGTTTCCACAGTTTCTTCGACCGGTGCGGCTTCGGCCACCGGTTCAGCGGCGGCGGCTTCGACGGGCTTCTCGCCGGCCTTGGCCTTGCCAGACTTCTTCTTGGCAGACGCGAACGTCGGTCGCGGCTTGGCCTTGGTGCCGCCCGATTTCGACGCGTCCTTCGGCTCCAGCGAATCTTCGACGACCACGGTGATGTGGCTGGTCTTCTTCTGGATGCGGTACGCCCGGCCCATTGCACGAGCCTGGATGCGCTTGAACACCGGCCCCTGATCCACGCTGATGCGCGCGATGACCAAGGAGTCGGCCGAAATGCCGTGATTCTCCTGGGCGTTTGCAATGGCGCTGATCAGCGTCTTGCGCAGGTAGTGGGCGCCTTTGCTGGGGTGATAGCCCAACACGTTCGCGACGTGGCTGGCAGGCTTGCCCTTGACCTCGTCGGCGACGATGCGCACCTTTCGGGGCTGCACCCGCACGTTCTTCAAAACCGCTCTGACTTCCATGGTTGAACTCTGTCCGGAGTTACCGGAGTCGCGCCCCCCGCTCGGGCAACGAGCCGCCGTGCCCTCGGTAGGTGCGCGTCGGGGCGAATTCTCCGAGTTTGTGGCCGATCATGTTCTCGGTCACGAACACGGGGATGTGCTTCTTCCCGTCGTGCACGGCGAACGTGTGGCCGACCATGTCGGGCGTGATCGTCGATCGCCGCGACCACGTCTTGATCAGCCGCTTTTCGCCTTTGTCGTTCATGTCGAGCACCTTCTTCATCAGGTGCTCGTCCACGAAGAATCCTTTCTTGAGACTTCTCGCCATAGCTGTGCGCCGTTCCTCTGGCCAACCCTGCGGTTAGCTCTTCCTCCGTCGGACGATAAACTTGTCGGTGCGCTTGTTGGAGCGCGTCTTGGTGCCGAGCGCCTTGTTGCCCCAGCGGTCCACGGGACCCTTCTTGCGGCCAACGGGCGACTTCGCTTCGCCACCGCCGTGTGGGTGGTCGCGCGGGCTCATCACGACGCCGCGGACGTGCGGCTTGCGTCCCTTGCCCCGATTCTTGCCGGCTTTGCCGATCTGCTCGTTCTCGTGGTCGCTGTTGCCCACCTCGCCGACGGTGGCGCGGCACGTGTTGTGCACCATGCGCATTTCGCCGGATGGCAGTCGGACGGTGACGTAGGAGCCTTCCTTCGCCATCACCTGCGCGGACATGCCCGCCGAGCGGACCATCTGGCCGCCGCGCCCGGGGTTCAGCTCGATGTTGTGGACAAGCGTACCGAGGGGAATCTGTTTGAGTTCGAGGCAGTGACCCGGAAGGATGTCGGCGCCTTGGCCGCTCATCACTCGGTCGCCCACCTTGATGCCCTTGGGGGCGATGATGTAGCGCTTCTCGCCATCCAAGTAGTGGAGGAGGGCGATGCCGCTCGTGCGGTTCGGATCGTATTCGATCGCAGCCACCTGTGCCACGACGCCATCCTTGTTCCGCTTGAAGTCCACCATGCGGTAGCGCTTGCGTCCGCCCCCTCGGTGGAACGACGTGATGCGGCCCGTGTGGTTCCGCCCGCCCGTGGCCGATTTGCCCTTGGTCAGGGACTTCTCGGGCTTGGAACGCGTGACTTCCTTGTAATCCGAGACGATCATGAATCGTCGTCCCGGAGAGGTCGGTTTGTACTGTCGGGTCGCCATGTTAGACTCCGTAATCCTCCAGTTGCTGACCCTTTGCCAAGGTCACGATGGCCTTCTTCCAGTCGGATCGCTTGCCGACGGCGCGGAAGTTGCGCGACTTTGTCTTGCCCGATACGTTGATCGTGCGGACGCTGGCCACCTTGATGCGGTCGTCGGCCTTCTTGCCCTCGTTGTAGATGGCCTCGATGGCCTTCTGAATCTCGATCTTGTTGGCTGTGGTCGCCACGACGAACGTGTACTTGCGGACGATCTGCCGCTCGTCGCGGATACGCGGATCGCCGTAGGACAACGCCACCGAACGCTCGGTGATGTGCGGTTTGATGATAATGCTGTAGGGGTCTTTCATTAGGCCCACACCTCTTCGATGCGCGCAAGGGCGTCCTTGGCGATCACGATCTGGTGCGCGACCATGAGGTCGCGCGCGGAAAACGCTTGCGTCTTGACCGTCGTTCCATCCTCGCCGGGCTTGGCGGGAGCCGTGCGCACCTCGACGTTCGGAAGGTTGCGGAAGCTGCGGTAGGTTGCGTCGTGGTATTCGGGAAGGATCACCAGAACCCGGCGCGAGTCGGAGCCGACGCTCTTCAGCAATGCCGCAGCGTCTTTGGTCTTGGGCGCCTCGAAGTGGATGCCATCCACCACAGTGACCACGCCTTCTTCGATGCGCGCATTCAATGCGCCGACGATAGCGAGTCGCCGCTCCTTCTTGTTGAGCTTCTTTTCGTAGCTGCGCGGCTTGACAGCGAGCGCCATCGACCCGTGCGCGTAGTGCGGCGAACGGGTCGAGCCTTGGCGGGCGTTGCCGGTCTTCTTCTGCTTGTACGGCTTTCGGCCGCCGCCACGGGTTTCGCTGCGCGTCTTGGCCGACTGCGTGCCCTGGCGCCAGTTGGCCTCTTCGGTGACCAACGCCCGGTGCAGGACGCTTGTTGCGGCTTTCACATCGCCGAGCTTGAGTTCTTGCTCGCCGACCTTCTTGCCCTTGCTGTCTTTGACTTCGATCTTCGCCATGACGCTCACTTCCCGCCCTTCTTGATGATCACGAGGCCGCCGTTCGGACCGGCGACGCTCCCGCTGACGAGAATGAGGTTGCGCTCGGCATCCACCTTGACCACCTTCAGCCCCTTCTGGCTGACGGTCTCGTGGCCCATATGTCCCGGCCTGCGCGAACCTTTGAAAACACGCTGAGGACCCGTCGCACCGTTCGAAAGCGGGCGGCGATGGGTCATGTAACCGTGGGTCATGTGCTGCCCCGAGAAGTGGTAGCGCTTGACGCCGCCGGCGAACCCTCGGCCCTTGCTCGTGCCGGTGACCACGATCTTCTCGCCTTCCTGGAAGATGTCGGCCGTGATCTCTTGGCCGAGTTCGAAGCCGTTTGTGTCGTCCACCCGGATTTCCTTGAGCGTGCGGAGGTTCTTGCCCACGCCGGATTTCTTCAAATGGCCGAACTTGGGCCACGTGAGGCTCTTCTCCTTGGCGTCGCCGAACCCGACCTGCACGGCCGAGTAGCCGTCCGTCTCGGCAGTCTTGATCTGCGTGACGTAGACAGGACCCGCTTGGATGACGGTGACAGGCACCATCTTCCCATCCTCGTTGAAGAGGTGGGTCATCCCGATTTTCGTTCCCAGAATCGCTGGCAACATAATAGTTCGTTTACTCCGTCGCACGAATCGACGCGCGCCCCAAAGGGCGGTCGCGCGAGCCGCACGTATCTCAGGGTTGTGTTTCAGCGTTCAGCTTCGATTGTCTCGTCAGCGTTTCGGAAGTCGTTGCCCGCTCGATTCCGCGAAGTTCGCGGTGCGGGGCGACACGCTTGAGACTGGAAGCCGGCGCATCCCATCGGGTCCTTCATGGACCAAGGGAGCATTGTACCGAATGTGTTCTCAGAATGCAAGGGTCCCGGCCAAGGACCCTCCACGTGGCGAAGGAGCGAGTGCGTTGAGGGACCGCCGAGAAAGAGGGGCCACGGAAATCGCCCCCCTTCTTCAGTACAACAAATAGCGCTCCCGAACGCCCATGAAGGCCCGCAGATCCCCCGCCCAACCCGCCGAGGCGGCCGCGAAACCGCCCGAAAGCGTCGCCTCGACCGCTGCCGGGTTGTGCATCAGGTTGACCAACTTCGGCGCGTCCCACTCCGTATGGCGCTTGTGGATCTCGTACGAGAGTTCGACGCCGGCTCGCACCGAGTCGAACGCCTCGCGGTCGGTGACGATGAACGCCACACCCGAGCAAGCCGTGTTGGCGTGCTTGCTGGAGACCGGCGTCATCGCGCGCGGGTAAAAGCGGATGCCGGGCAGGTTCTTCGCGTTCATCGCCCCAGCGATCCCCGCGCCATCCATCCAGGGGGCACCGATCCACTCGAAAGGCGTGTCGGTTCCACGCCCCACTGAAACGTTGGTCGCCTCGACCAAACACATCCCCGGGTACAGCAAGGCCTGGATGGGAGATCGCATGTTGGGCGACGGGTTGATCCACGTCTGTCCGGTTTCCTCGAACCACATCTCGCGCCGCCAGCCCTCCATCTTGACCACGGTCAGTTTGCATCCGATCTTGCGCTCGGCATTGAAAAGACCCGCCAGTTCGCCCACCGTCATGCCATGCCGCGTCGGAATCTCGTGGTAGGCGGTGAGTCCGCGATGGGCCGGCACAGAGACCGGTCCTTCCACCTTGACACCGGTGATCGGGTTGGGCCGGTCGAGCACGATCACTTCGATGCCGTGCTTCGCCGCCTCCTCCATGGCGTAGCCCATCGTCCCGATGTACGTATAGAATCGTGCGCCGACGTCTTGAATGTCAAAGACGAGCGCCTCGATTCCGTTGAGTTGCTCCGCAGTGGGGCGATAGCGCTGAGCGCCCGAGCCGGGATTGTAGAGCGAGTACACCGGCAGACCCGTTTTC
Organism: Fimbriimonadaceae bacterium; assembly: GCA_039811705.1. GTDB lineage: Bacteria > Armatimonadota > Fimbriimonadia > Fimbriimonadales > Fimbriimonadaceae > UBA2387. The sequence goes on from JBDHZD010000078.1 coordinate 6,605, forward strand.
TCGTCCTTGCCGTCCGCGATGCGCTCGTCCTTGTCGCCTCGAATGCCGTGTTCGGGCGCAAAGAGCGCGACCAGGTTCACCGATGGGGCCTCGGCGAGAATGTCCACCGTTGAGCGGCCCGCAAGGTCCCGCCCCGTATGATTGGTGATCAGGCCGACCCGTTTGCCGTGCAACGGTTTGAAGTCGTCGCGAATCAAGACGTCGATCCCGTTCAGCACTGGCGCCGCGAGAGCTCCTGCAACCACGATGTCGAGCAGCATAGGGCTATTCTGCCCCAATCGAACACGATGCCGGTAATCTAAGGGTATGGACGCTCTGAGGCAAAGCCTGCTGGTGTTCGTAGGGGCTGGCCTCGGTGCCAACGGTCGCTATTGGACCGGAGTCGCGTGTGCTTCGCGGTTTGGCACCAGCTTTCCATTCGGGACCCTGACGGTCAATCTGATCGGATCGTTTCTCATGGGCTTGGTGATGAGCCTAGCCATCTCCGGCGAGTGGCACTCTTCTTGGCGGCTCTTTCTGGCAGCCGGCGTGCTGGGCGGATTCACCACGATGTCGGCGTTCTCGTACGAGACCCTGTCATTGTTGAACGCGCGCAATTACAGCTCGGCAGCCGCCTATGTCGCTCTGTCGATCCTGGGTTGCATCGCGATGGCTTGGGCCGGGTTCTCCTTGCCCCGATTCTGGCTGGGCGACTAGGGCGCACATCTTGGGTCTATAGCGGGCGGCCGCGTCTCGGGTCGTGTATAAACGATGGACCGCGCATGCCGAACCGTTACCGCAGCATCTTCGTGAGCGACTTCCATCTGGGGGCCACAGGCTCGCGCGCGGAGCAGATCGCGGAGTTCCTGCAGAACACCGAGTCCGAGTATCTGTATCTGGTCGGAGACGTGATCGACCAATGGGTGCTCCGCCACGGGGAGCGTTGGACCCATCGCCACACCGAGGTCATCCGCCAGATTCTAGGCAAGGAGCAGTCCGGCGTCAAGGTGTTCTACACCCCCGGCAACCACGACGAAGCGCTCAAGCAAATGAACGGCACCAGCCTTGGCCACTTGCAGGTCGACCGGGAGTTCATCCACGAGACGGCCGATGGCAAGCGCATCCTCGTGACGCACGGCGACGAGTTCGATCGCCTTTCGACCCAGTACAAGCGGTTGGCCTGGGTCATGGCCAACGTGTACGACGAGATCACGCGGTTCAACCAGAGGTGCAACGAGTTGCTCGCCCGCATCTCGCGGCGGCAAGTCGACTTCTCGACCGGCCTCAAGAAGAAGCTGAAGAAGGTGGTCAAGCGAAAGACCAGCTTTGAGAACGCCCTGCTGGAGAGCACTATCGAACGCGGCCTGGACGGCGTGGTGTGCGGACACATCCACACGCCGTCGCTCTACTATCTCGAGGGCGTCGCCTATGCGAATTGCGGCGACTGGGTCGAACACGCGACGGCCATCGTCGAGCACTGGGATGGGCGGCTGGAGCTGCTCGACTGGCACGACCAGATGATTCGGCTGGGTATTCCAAGCGCCGGCGTGCGCGAGCCTCTACCCAAGCCGCAGTCGTGAAGTCCGGGTGGCGGGTACAACGGTCCTAGCCATGCTGGATCGTCAGACCCTGCGTCAAAATCCCGAAGCCGTCAAGGCGGGCGCCCGCAAGAAACACATCGAAGCCCCTGTCGACGCCCTCGTCGCCGCGGATGCCGAGCGACGCAACCTTCTCGTCCAACTCGAGTCGCTCAGGGCCGAACTCAACACCGCCAGCAAGACGATTGGGCAGTTGATGGGACAGGGCAGGCGCGACGAGGCCGAAGAAGCCAAGGCGAAGACCCGGAGTCTGAAAGATGAGATCGATCGTTTGGACTTACAAACCAAAGCGACCGAGGCGAAGCTTGCCGAACTCGAATTCCAGATTCCGAACCTGCCGCACGCATCGGTGCCCGAGGGCGAGGACGAGGCCGACAACGTCGTCGTGCGCGAGTGGGGTGAGAAACCCGAGCGCAAGGACGTGCCGCCGCATTGGGAGATCGCCGAAGCGCTCGGCCTGATCGACCCGGCCCGGGGCGTCAAGATCGCGGGTAGCGGGTTCATGCTGTACACGGGCATGGGTGCAAGGCTGCAGCGCGCCCTCATCAACTTCATGCTCGACCACCATGGGCGACGGGGCTACACCGAAATCTTCCCGCCCTACGTCGCCAACTCGGACTCGCTGACAGGCACGGGCCAACTGCCCAAGTTCGAAGACGACCAGTACAAAACCACCGACGGCCTGTACCTGATTCCAACCGCCGAAGTCCCCGTGACCAACATCCGCCGGGACGAGATCATCGATGGCTCCGAGTTGCCGATCAAGTTCTGCGCGTTCAGCAGTTGCTTTCGCAAAGAGGCCGGCGCGGCGGGCAAGGACACTCGGGGGCTTCAACGCATGCACCAGTTCGAAAAGGTCGAACTGGTCAAGCTGACCGACCCCGAAACCAGCTACGACGAACTCGAGAGCCTGACGTCGGACGCCGCCAGCATCTTGGAAGCGCTCGGTCTGCACCACCGTGTCACGTTGCTCTGCGCCCCCGAGATGAGTTTCAGCAACGCCAAGTGCTACGACCTTGAAATTTGGTCGCCGGCGATGCAAAAGTACTTGGAAGTCTCGTCCTGCTCGAACTTCGAGGCGTTCCAAGCGCGGCGCGCCAACATCCGGTTCCGACGCAAGCCAGGCGAGCCCGTCGAATTCGTCCATACGCTGAATGGAAGTGGTGTGGCCCTTCCCCGCCTTATGGCCGTGTTGCTTGAAACCTACTGGCAACCCGATGGAACCGTCGAGGTGCCCGCAGTGCTCCAAGCCGCGCTGGGCACCGACCGGCTTGGCGGGAGCCTCTCGTGAGGGTGCTTATCACCGGGGGAGCCGGGTTTCTGGGGTCGCATCTCGTCGATCGCTGGCTGGAGCGAGGAGCGGACGTGATCGTGGTGGACAACCTGGTCACGGGCGACCTGAGGAACCTCGACGCTGCGCGCGCGTCGGGCCGGTTGGAGTTCGTCAACGCCGATGTGTCCGACGGAATCCCCGTGGATGGAAACGTGGAGTGGCTGTTCCATTTCGCAAGCCCGGCCAGCCCCGTGGACTTTACGCGGCGGCCGTTCGACGTGTTGCGCGTCGGCTCCGTCGGCACCCTGAACGCTCTGGAGTTCGCGCACGAACGAGGCGCGAAGTTCTTCATGGCATCGACCAGCGAGGTCTACGGCGACCCGGAGGTCAGTCCGCAGCCCGAGACCTACCTCGGAAAGGTCAACCCCATCGGCCCGCGAGCGGTATATGACGAGGGCAAGCGGTTCTCCGAAGCCGCCGTCATGGCCTATCACCGACACAAGGGGATGGACACGCGCATCGTGCGGTTCTTCAACACGTACGGTCCCCGCATGCGGGCCGACGATGGGCGCGTGGTTCCCAACTTTGTCATGCAAGCCCTCCGCAACGAACCCATTACGGTCTATGGTGAGGGAAGCCAAACGCGCAGCTTCGGCTATGTGGACGACTCGATCGAGGGCGTCATGCGGCTGGCAGACTCGGATTGCAGCGAGCCGGTCAACATCGGAAGCCAGTGGGAGTTCACCGTGTCCGACTTCGCTCGGCTGGTCATCCAACTCACGGGCTCCAAATCGGAGATCATCCACCTTCCCCCCTTGCCCGACGACCCTCGGCAACGGCGACCGGACACCACACGCGCGTTGGAACGATTGAACTGGAAGCCGACCACTTCGCTGGAGGACGGCCTCCGGGCGACCATCGAGTACTTCAAATCGGGACTATAATCGAGGTTATGGTCATCAAAGACCGTACCATCGCGGTGGCCGATCTGAAAGCCAACTTCGCGCAGACCCTTCGCGATGTCATCCGTGGCGAGTCTGTCACCGTGGTCAAACATGGGACTCCGCTGGCTCGGCTGAGTGGTCTTGCAGCCTCAGACAGCATCGTTGCCGAGCCAAGAGCCCGATACGATGTGAAGAGTGGGTCAAAGGGACGTGACCACTTTGCACTTTTTGGTCATAATGAAATCGTGTTTGAGCCGAACATCAGTATCGCGGACGCCAAGGCGAACCTCTCAAAATATGTGAAGATCGCTGCAAGCGGTCAAGTCGTCGTCATCTGCAATCGGAACGTCCCCGTAGCCGAGTTGCGGCCGATTCCCCGGGAGACGCCCCGGAATCTGGGTGTGTTTGCAGGTGCCTTCGAACTGTCCGATTCGTTCTTCGAGCCCCTCGTCGAAGAAGAGGCGGCTGGATGGGACGACGATGAGCCTGTTGCTTGACACGTCGGCGCTGCTCATGCTGGCGCGGAACGACCCGCGCCTTCCATCTAGGGTGACCTCTGTCGTCGCCACCTATCCTGGCGACGTGTATGCGTCGGTGGTCTCGCTGTGGGAGATCGGCCTGAAGGCATCGCTCGGCAAGTTGGCGCTACCCATGAGTGCGGAACGCTTCTTCATGGCGTGTGTCCAGAAAATGGAACTGCGGCCCCTGGATCTGGACGTTCGCGCCGCAGCCCAATCCGAGGCGTTGCCGCTCCTGCATCGGGACCCGTTCGACCGAATGCTTGTTGCCCAGGCCCAATCGCTGGGTGCCGTGATGGTGACCAACGACGCCGACATCGCCCGCTATCCCCTTCGGACGATCTGGTCCTGAGTCCGCAGAAGGACCAGACCGGGTACAATCGGCCCAGCCCATTCGTCCATAAGAGACGGCGCACTGCGCGTGGCCCCCAGGTAGAACGATTTGGCTGAACTCGATCCCGCGATTTCCGTTGTCAACGTCGAAGAAGAACTTGGGCGTTCCTATGTCAACTACGCGATGTCCGTCATCATCGCGCGTGCGCTTCCGGATGTGCGCGACGGGCTCAAACCGGTCCAGCGGCGCATTCTCTACGCCATGCGGTTGCTGAACCTTGGACCGGACAGCGCTTACACCAAGTCGGCAAAGGTCACGGGCGACACCAGCGGCAATTTCCACCCGCACGGCAACCAAGTCATCTATCCGACCTTGGTGCGGATGGCACAGCCGTTCAGCATGCGCTATCCCTTGATCCAGGGCCAAGGGAACTTCGGATCGATCGATGGCGACTCACCCGCCGCTGAGCGCTACACGGAAGTCCGCCTCACACCGTTGGCCATGGAGATGCTCGAAGACCTGGACCGAGAGACGGTGGACTGGGTCGACAACTACCTTCAGACCCAGCTCGAACCGGTCTGCCTCCCGGCCAAGTTTCCGAACCTGCTCTGCAACGGTTCGCAAGGCATCGCGGTGGGCATGGCGACCAACATGCCGCCACACAACCTCAGCGAGGTGTGCAACGCGATCCTCCATCGTTTGGAGAACCCGGACTGCACGTTGGAAGACGTGATGGAGCACCTTCCGGGCCCGGACTTCCCCACCTACGGAACGATCATGGGCGTGAAGGGCATCAAGGACGCCTACACCACCGGTCGCGGTTCGATTGTGATGCAGGCCAAGACGATGATCGAGGTGGGCGACGGAGGCCGCAGCATCATCGTCGTCACCGAGTTGCCGTATCAGGTCAACAAGACCAACCTGGTGAAGGCCATCGCCGACATCGCCCGCAACAAGAAGTTCGACGGCATCACGGGCGTCGAGGACTACTCGGACAAGCGCGGCATGCGCGTCGAGATTTACGTTCGTCGCGACATTCAGCCCAACAAGGCCCTGAACTACTTGCTCAAGCACACCGCCTTGCGGCAAACGTTCGGCGTCATCATGCTGTCGTTGGCCGAGGGCGCTCCCCGCGTGACAGCCCTGTTGCCGCTCCTCGATCACTACATCGCACACCGGCGAGACGTGATCATCCGGCGGACCAAGTACGAGCTTTACCGTACGATCGAAGAAGTCCACATCAACGAGGGCTACCAGATTGCACGCAGGTTCCTCGATGAGATCATCGCCTTGATCCGCTCCAGCCAAGACACGGGCGTCGCCCGCGTCCGCTTGGTGCGCGAGTTCGGCATGTCGCCCCTTCAGGCCAATGCCATCCTCAACATGCCGTTGCGCCGCCTGACCATCTTGGACCAGAGCGAACTGCAGAAGGCCTATATGGAGGCGTTGCGGCGGTCGCTCGACCTGACCGATATCCTCACCAGCCCGGCCCGTCTGGACAAGGTGCTTCGCGACGAAATCATCGCGATGCGCGACAAGCATGGAGACGAGCGGCGCACCAAAATCATCGCACGGGAAGCCGGCGAGTTCACCGACGAAGACCTCATCCCAGAGGAAGACGCGATCATCTCGATCAGTCGAGACGGCTACATCAAGCGTGTGAGTATCGACGCCTACCGACAACAGAAGCGCGGCGGCAAGGGCGTCAAGAGCGTTATGAAGGTGGACGACGAACCCGCCCACCTCTTCCAGGTCAACACGCACCATTACATCCTCTTCTTCACCGATCGAGGGCGCGTTTACCGCTTGAGAGCCTACGACATCCCCGAATCGGGACGCTACGCCAAGGGCATGCCCGTCATCAACTACATCGCCATCGAAGGCGGCGAGCGTGTGACGGCGACCCTGAGCGTGAAGAACATCACGGGTGACGGCTACCTGTGCATGATCACGAAGTTCGGAGAAATCAAGCGCACAGAACTCGCCGCCTTCGCAAACCTGCGCGCCAATGGCCTCATTGCCTTCGATATCGAAGAAGGCGACGAACTGGGTTGGGTTCTCCTGACTTCTGGCAAGGACGACGTGTTGATCGTGACCCGAAACGGCCAATCCATCCGCTTCACGGAGAAGCAGGTCCGGGGCAGGTCACGAGCGGCAGGCGGCATGAAGGCCATCACCTTCAAGTCCGACGACGATTACATCGTTTCGGCCGTCGCCGTTACAGGTCCGGAAGAACTTCTCGTCGTGGGCGAGCACGGATTCGGCAAAAGGACCAGCGTGAGCGAGTACCGACCACAGGGACGGGGCGGTTCCGGAATTCTGACCATGAACGTCACCGAGAAGACCGGCCCCATCGTGGGTGCCGAGGTGGTTACCGACGACGATCGCCTGCTGGTCATGACCACGATGGGCAAGGGTATCCGCATGAAGGTCAAGGACATCCGCCAAGTGGGGCGCATCGCCCAGGGCGTCAAGCTGATCAATCTGGGGGAAGGCGACAAGGTGGCCTCGATCGCACGGTTGATCCGCGACGCCGACGAAGGAGACAACCCCGAGGTCGATGACGACATGGACTCCGAGGGCTAACTTCGCCGCGGCGGGTTGCGTCCCCAAGACTAGGCTAGCATCCTCACGGGCATAGAAACGAGGACTCCCCCGAGGGGGGTCGGACAGCCATCCTTTCATTAACCCGCCGGCACAGTCCGGTCGGCCAAATCGAAAGGAGTCTACGGATGTCTAACTACCCCACAATCCAAACTCGGTCCGTCAAGGCCGGTGCGGCGAGCCTTCTCGCTCTCGCGCTCGGCGTGACGGTCTCGGCGTGCCCCAACGACGTTGGCCGGTTCTGCCCGGACCAAGTCGAGCAGTTCCAGGTCGGCAAGAAGGGACAAGTCGGCGAGCGCACTCAAGACGGCAAGGCCCGCATGTCCATCGTCACCCCTTGGACCCGCACAGTTCCCTACTATGCGGGCGGCGGCGACACGGGCATCATCGAGCCGTGGAACGTCAGCAAGGAGAACCGCGACGTCGTGGCATCCATCGAGGCCAAGACGCGCCGCCCCAAGATGACCAACCCCTT
>JBDHZD010000079.1:0-13788 GCA_039811705.1 Fimbriimonadaceae bacterium
TACCGCCGATGTCGCTTGACCGGCTTTGATCCGCCACGACACGCTGTGCGAGCCGCCCTTGCGGATCGAGGCGCGTTGCTTGGAATCGGATAGCACGCGCACGCCGACCGCTTTCAACTCCACCTCGAATTCGGCGTCTTGCCCGGTTTCGTTCATGACGACAGCGCCTACGACTTGTTCGTCGCCGTCCACCAAGAACGTGGGCGGTTGCAGACGTACCATGACGGGTTTCTTGGCCACGATCTTGTGCGTCGACTTACCGACTTTGGCATCGGGCGTGATCGCCACGACGGTCGCTCTCCATCCCGTCAGGTTGTCGGGAAGGCGAACCTTCACGGTGGCCGATCCTGTGTCATCGGTTTCCAGGACGGGTTGCCACGAGGCTGTGTCCTTGAAGACCTTGCGGATGTCCACGCTCACCGGACCCTTTTCGTCGCCGTCGAGATAGACCTCGGGGAACGAGTAGCTGGTCTGTACTGCGTTGTATCGTTGCGGATAGAACGCATCGTACGGGTCGAATCGGTCTTCTTTGAGCGCGTAAATGGCTTCATCGACAAGGCCGAACGAGAACTCGGCGGGCACCGGATTGCCGTTCGCATCTCGTGTCTTGACCCGGAACGTCGCTTCGCTGCCCGGCAGGTACGACGAGGCATCGCTTTCGACCGTGACCTGGAGTTTGCGATCGGGCACATTGACGGCCAAACTCGCGTCGGCCTGATCGAACCGCTTGTTGCGGACGTAGACCGCGGACACGAATGCGTTGGGCGCCATTCGGCGGTCCACGTCGAGTTCGAGACGGGTAGATTGAGCGGTCAGCGGCACCAAGCGGGACGTGAAGATGCGATCTGCTTCGACGGTGACCAATGCCACACCGCCTGGGTTGGGTGTGCGGATGAGCACCGCGGCTTTGTCACCGATGCCGTACTCATCTCGGTCGAGGGTGACGGTCAGTCCCTGCTCGGAATCGGGACCCCATGAGACGTCTCCGACCCAGACTTGGGTCGTACTCTCGATGGTGTTGCCCTTGGTGTCTTGCGTGCTCGCCCGAACGACCAACGTTCCGTCAGAGTTGGTCGGCACGCGCACGGCGACAACTCCTTGGGCATTGGTCTTCGTGGTCAGCGAAGCGCCTGGATCGCGCACTTGGCGTCCGTCGGCCCACCGCTCGGTGGCCGTGACGATGCGCACTTCTTGACCGGCCACGGGCCGCTCGTCGGCATGGTTGGCGACGGTGACCTCGATCGTCGCCATCTGGCCGCGAACGACCGTGTACTGCAGAGGCTGAACCTGCAGCGAATACTCGCCCCGTGCGACGAGCGCGGTACCCTGCCCATCGACGGATCGTCCATCCGCCTCAGACACCGTTGCGTAGACCGTGAACTGCGAGTCGAGCTCGTTGGGATTGTTGGGAGTCCGCGAGCTGAACCGAAGGACAAACCTGCCATTGGCGTCGGTGGTTCCTTCAAACTCCTGAACGTATTCGCCGGAATCCTGGTCGGTATCCCACCAGCCGCCTCCATAGGCGTCGTTTCGCAGGATGTAACCAGTGACCGAGGCTCCGATGACAGGACCACCGAAAAAGTACTCGGCCTGGATGTTCATCTCGACTTGGTCGCCCCGCAGGTAGACGGGCTTGCCCGGCTGGACCGTGAGCTGCATTTCTGGCTTGCTGTAGTTGGCCACGGTGAGGTAGCCATAGTGGGTGTTCTGCCCGATTTGGGTGACCAGATAGTAGATGCCGGGTTCGGCCTCGGTCGAGAGGCTGAATGAGCCCGTGAACGAACCCGCCCCGGTCGTTGTCAGGTTCAAGGTCTCGACGAGGTTGTCGCGGGGATCGCGCACCTGCACCTGAACAGGGGTGTTGGGCAACGCTTGGTAGGTGTCGTTGGCCCACCTTCTGGCCAGTCCTTTGAACTCGATGGTGTGTCCGGGGCGGTAGATCGGCCGATCCGTGTAGGTTGCGATCGTGACGCCGTCGCTGCGGTCGCCGCTGTTCCAGAACGAAACCATCGCGAACGAATCCGCGCCGCGTTGAACGAGCAACACTTGTTCGCTGTCGTCCGCCACGGGAAGTTCGGCCAGGCCGTTCGCGTTGGTGACGGATTCGGCTCGGCGTTGGTTCTGAGCCATCAGCGTTACTTTGGCGCCCGGAATCGGCTGACCGCTCATGATGTCGGTGACGTAGCACAACGTGCCCGAAGCCGACGCTTTGGCCACGGCGGCGGTCGTGGTGACCAAGGCGTACGTGCCCGCACGCGTGGTCCCCGACTTGGCTTCGATCCAATACACGCCTTCGGGCATGGGTTCCAGAGCGACTTTCTCGATGAAGACGCCTTCGGCATCCACCAAGGTGGGTGTGCGCTCGAATCGGGTGACTTGGTTCTCTGGCTTCAGCATGCCTCGACCCGCGCGATCCCAGCGCAGGTCGCTCAACACGTTGTACAGCGACCCGCCCTTGGCGACTTCGCCGAAGTCGAGGCGGTAGGCCCTCACCTCCAACGTTGCGCCCTGAGTGAAGCCCGTCAGCTGGTACTCGGGCTTTTCGTCTGGGGTGTAGGTGTGGGTGGAGTAGTGGAAATCCAGATATGGTTCGGCGGGCGCGAGCGCAACGTCGTGGACCGTTGGTGCGCCCTCGGGGATGGTGATCGTACGCTCCTCGGCCGTATGCGCTTTGGCCGAGAAGCTCAACGAGTACGCTCCGGCGACCACGTTGCGAAACACGAACCGACCTTGGTCGTCCGTGTGGACGAAGCGATATCGGTTGCCGTTGACTTCGGTCAGGTACACGGCGGCCTTGGGCAGCGGACGACCATTTTCAGACATGGTCAGGACCCCCGTCAGTCCACCACGGGGCACCTCTTCTGTAACGCCTTGGGCAAGGAGCGCCAAGCAGCCGAGCACGCCGATGCCGAGGCCGATCATCCGGGCGACGAGAGGGTTGGTCTTCATGGAGTCTCTTGGGTCTTCTTTGGCGAGAGGAGGGTCAAAGCGATGGCGAGAACGATCAGGGCCACCGAGGCCTTCATCAGGAACTGGACCTTGTCGTCGCGCGTGAGGTCGAGCATGGCGTCAAGAGCGGCGAACGTCGGAACGGCGAGCAACCCCCACCCGAGAGCGGAGACATGGCACTCCTCGGGTTCGTGGTCGGAGAGCATCGCAGCGACTGGAGCGATGCCAAAGCCGACCAGCATGCCGACGGCTCCCTTGGCCGCCAAGAGCACGATCCCTGTCACAAGCGAAGCCAGGCTCAAGCCGAGCAAGGCGCCTTCACCGAGAAAGGTCTTCGGGGTTTCGTGGCCCTTCGACATCGCCCGCCACTGGGCGACCGCCAGCGGGATCAACATGGCCGCGACCAGTCCCACAATGGCGTAGTGCTGGCCGATATCGAGGGATCGGCTGGCCTCGGTGAAGTGTTCGCGAAAGAACCGATAGACGACCAAACCACCCAAGGGGCCGAGGGAGGCCAAACGTTTCGTTTCTCCCAGCATGCCCGACATCGCCAATCCCAGAGCCAGCAGGATGGACATGCCGAATCCGCGGGCCAGGCCGAATGCCAGACTCGCTCCGGCAAGCCAAACCACTGCAGTAAGCACCGAGCCAAATGGCGTTGACGACCCCAAAGACGCGGCGCGGGCCACCACGGCGCAACCTGCGGCGAGTGCGACGAGGAGCAAACCCTCGCCGATGGGAATGAACTGGTTCGCCGCGAGAATCGAGCCCGCAATGGTGAGGGCTGCACCGGCCAGCCCCGGCAACCACGACGGCGCACGTCCCCCGAGAAGAGCGTGCAACATCCAGCCGAGCACAACAGCGAAAGCGAGAGCGGTGCCCAAACTCGAAGCCGCGCCGATCTCGGTCTTCGCGCCGAGGCCGTTGATCAGCGCCACGCTCGCGCCTCCCAGGCCAAGCCATGTCCAACCGGGTGCGGCGCCCAGCGCAAGACCTGCAGCCAACCCCGTTGCCACGAACGGCCCGCCTTCCGACCAGAGGCCGCTCAGAGCGACGAGCGCACCGCCGATGCCATAGGCAAAGGCCCGGTTGTGGCTCAATGAGAGGGAGGTCGGAGCCAACGCGAGGACTCTGGACAAAACCAGACCGGCCGCCAGCGCAAGCGCGGCGTTGCGCACGAGTTCCGAAACTCCGGTTCCAAGCGAGAGGCCCAGAGCCAAAAGGGCAAAGATCGCCGGACCCGCCAAAGCAAGTGGCTTGACCGCCACAGACGGTACTTTCGGGCGTGCCAAAGGAATGGCGACGAGCGCAGCGACGAGGAGGAGCCAAGGCAAGGCTTCGGTCATATTCCGCTTCCAAGCGAACCTGCATATCCGACGTGCGTGTCGGGCGTGCGGCTCTGTTCAAAGAGACGTTCGTCCCACCGGGAGTGCCTCCTGCAAGACCGCGGCATTCCCCTCCATTGGAGCGGTCCGCCGCGCCGAAGTGGTCCCGCCGACAACCTAACACCACCGCGCGACTTCGAGATGTGATCCGTGAGCTTACGCCACCACGCTGCCCGCCGTCGGAACCTCGGTCAGCAGCTTCTGTGCGGGGATCGCGCCTTTCTTTCGGGACCGCTTGTACAAGCCGTCCGCGTCCAGTGTCCAGGCGTTCGCCTGGTCGTGCAGGTACGCCTCCAGGACGACTGTTCGCAAGTGGTGGATCAGCTTTTTCGCTCGGACGGGCACGAGCGTTTCGATGCGTCGGTCGAGGTTGCGGGGCATCAGGTCGGCGCTGCCGATAAGGACGTCGGGATGGCCGCTGTTTTCGAACCAGTACACGCGGGAGTGTTCCAGAAACCGACCAAGGATCGACCGGACCGCAATCGTTTTGCTCAACCCGTCAACCCCTGGCCGCAGACAACAGATGCCTCGAACGATCAGATCGATCGGGACACCGACCGCACTCGCGGCATAGAGGGCGTCGATCACCTCTGGATCGACCAGGCTGTTCACCTTGAACACGATATGGCCCTTGCCGGTGGTCTGAAAATGGCGCGACTCGCGCTCGATCCGTTCGATGACACCCTCTCGCAGGTTGAGCGGGGCCACAACGAGCGCTCGGAACGATTCTTGCCTTGAGAAGCCTGTGAGCAAGTTGAACAGTTCGGCAACGTCTTGCGTGATGTCCTTGTCGCACGTGAACAGGCCAAGATCGGTGTAGACACGCGCTGTGGACGGGTTGTAATTGCCCGTGCCGATATGGGCGTATGATCGGATCCCCTTGGGCTCGCGGCGCACGACCAGACACATTTTGGCGTGGGTCTTCATTTCGGCGAATCCATAGGTGACATGGACTCCAGCGCGCTCCAGCTTGCGGGCCCAAACCAGGTTGTTGCTCTCGTCGAAACGGGCCTTGAGTTCGACCATAGCGGCGACCTGTTTGCCCGCCTCGGCGGCCTGGAGCAGCGCATCGACGATAGGCGACTCGGCTCCTACACGATAGAGCGTCTGCTTGATCCCGATCACCGCTGGATCGTTGGCTGCAGCGCGGACAAAGCCTTCGACCGACGCGAACCCGTCGAACGGGTGGTGCACCAAGACGTCGCCTTTGGCGACGGTGGCGAACAGGTTGCCCTCGCGCAGGCGGTCGTTCAGCACGGGTGTGTGCCGCGGAAAGCGAAGCTTGGGTTTTGGAAGGGATGCCAGGTCCGAAAGACCCTCCAATCCCAGCAACCCAGGCACCTCGAAGACATCCTCCTCGTCGAGGTCGAGGATCGTGCGCAACGTCCGTCGTACCTCTTTGGGCATTTTCGGCGAGACTTCGAGCAGGACTGCGGCTCCAAAACGGCGTGCACGAATGGTTTCCTCGACGGTGGTCACGAGGTCGGCGGCGTCGGTTTCGCGAATCTCGATGTCGGCATCTCGGACCACCCTGAACAAATGGGTTTCGCGCAACGGAACCCCAGGAAAGAGGGAATCAAGGTGATGAGCCAACAGGTCTTCGCTGGTGACGAACTCGCGCCCACCGGGCAAGGCGATGAACCTGGGCAAGACGGATGGAACCTTGACACGCGCCAGCTTGGGGGCCTTCTTGTCGCCGATGACGACAGCCAAGTTCAAACTGCGGTTCGATATGAACGGAGGCGAAGGGCTGGGGTGCAGGATCAGCGGGGTGCAAACAGGGAATACGTCGCGCTGGAACTTCTCGGAGAGCCAAGCCAACTGGGTGTCGTCCAGTTCTTCCATTCGTCGGCGGGCGACGCCCTCTCGGGCGAGCAAAGGCCACAGGCCATCCAGTATGGCGGCAGCCCGAACGCGGAGCGGCAAGGCATGCTGGCGGATCAGGTCGAGCTGCTCCTGCGGCGTGTACCCGTCAACGGTGATCTGAAGGCCGCCGGCGTCTCGCTGCTCCATCCAGCCCGAGACTCGAACCATGTAGAACTCGTCCAGATTCGATTCGAAGATCGAGAGGAAGAACAGGCGCTCGAGCAGCGGAGTGGACTCATCTTCGGCGAGTTCCAAAACTCGCTCGTTGAACCGGAGCCAGCTCAACTCGCGGTTGAGGTACCGGGGGCCGCCAAGCTCGGGAGCCTGCATCTTCATCGCTTGTTCCCGCTGCGTGCCAGCTCTAGAAGCGCACCTTCGCGGACCCCGTAGGCACTGACCGTCATCTCGGTCGCTCCCAACTTACGCAAGATCGCACGATAAGCGACCGCGCCGGGAAGCAGTGTGGCTGCACGCTTCTCCTTGACCGAGAACCGTGCGACGATCTGAGAAACCCTCAAGCGTTGCACACTCCACACGACGTAGTCCAACTCGGGCAGAGCAAGTGCACGGTCGCCGTCGGGATGGAGAGCGCGCCAAATCCCTCTGGCGACGCCCCCCGAGGCCACCACGCGGGGAGCGCCCGAGGACACGTTGGCGTTCAATACCTCGTCAATGAACCGCTCCAAACGCTCAAGTGCCGTTGATGAGCAGGGCTGGGCCAGCCCGAAGGTTTGGATGAGGCGTCCCGTGCCCAACGGCAACGAGCGTTCTTCAAGGATCGCATCGCCATGGGTGTGCGCGATCTGGATGCTCCCTCCGCCTGCTTCGACGTAGGCCGTTGCGCCACAAAACTGTGTGTCGAGCCCGGCGCCCAACACGCCGAGTTCCGCTTCGCGCCTTGGACTTGCCACCTCCACACACAGTCCTGTCGCCCGCTCGATCTGATCAAGGGCCTCGACGTGGTTGGCGGCCGCGCGGACCGCTTCGGTCGCAAACACGGTGAGGGGTTCCGCCCCCTCGGCCTGAGCGAGCGACTTGAACCGCTGCAACGCGGCGATGACCTCTTTGATGGTCGACTCGGGAAGAGACTGTTGCGCCGCGACGATCTCCCCCAGCGAGAGCCACTCGGACCGGTTGACCATGCGTGTCAGGCGACGCCCATCGGTGCGCGCGATGAGCAGATGGGCCGTGTTGCTCCCGATGTCGACCGTGGCCAGCGTTCTCATGGGTTACTTGCCCTTGGTCAGCCGCACGGTCCCGTCCTCGGGAACGGTGATCTTCGACCAGTCGCTCTTGGTCTCGGTCGATCCGCTTGCCTTGAGGGGGCCGGCTGGTACCCAGACCGTGCGGCCTTTCCACTCGCTGGGAAACGTCCAGGCCACCTCGTCCTTGGGCTCGATCGCCTTGACCACGGCAGAGGGCAGGGTGAACGCCTTGCGCTGTTCGTTCAGGTAGAAGGCCTGGCGCAGGTCGGAGGCGGCGAGGAAGCGCTCGAGATACAACGTGAGTCCGATCAAGGCATCCATGCCCTTGGCGTCGTCGCGGCGCAACGCGGCGAAATCGGGTCCGTTCCTGGCCACCGCGTCTTCAAGAGGGTCGCAATGCGCCTGCACCCAGGCGTCGAGTTGCTCCAGCGTCGCCCCCATGGTGTCCTCGGTGGTCAGTTTGCCGTCGCGCAGGCGGTCGCGCAACCAGCGCATGAAGAGCCTTTCGCCAAGATATCCGGCGGCCCACTGCTCGGGCTCCTTAAACCCACCGATATCGGTCAGATACTGCTTGCCGCCGATGGTGGCGTGTGTGGCGTGCCCGTATTCGTGGGCGACTTCCCGAACCATCTGGACAGGGTCCTTGAACGTGTCGATCTCGTAGATATAGATCGTGTTGACTTTGTCGTTCGTGCCACCGAGCTGTAACAACTGGGGATCTCGGGCGAACATCTGCTCGCCGCCCGCCGTGCCGCCGATGCTGAGGTAGACGGTCACGATGCCGTTGCATGGCGCGGGGTTGTCCGTCTCGAAGCGGTTCATGTTGAACTCCCAGAGACGCATGAGCAACCGCGCCACGCTCAACCGGTGGTCGTCGCGGGGCTTCTGCGAGTAGACGACCGTACGCAGGCCGAACGACCCCCCGGGCCGCACCTGACCAAAGCCTGAAGCCGACCACTCATAGGCCCAACTCGGGTTCTTTGGCGCGATTTTCGGGATCTCGAGGCGGTCGAGATTCTCCATGATCTTCACGCGCGGTTCCGGGCCGTACGGGCTCGGCAAGTCGAACATGCGCGAAGACCCTTGGGCGTTTCCCAGAGCGAGAAGGCCGAGTGCCAGGAGTGAAGCGGTCATGCTTGAACCTAACGCATCAAGCGCCGAGATCGTGCGCGTTGGCCTCCAGCCACCGCTCGGCGTCGATCGCCGCCATGCACCCCGTGCCCGCGGCGGTCACCGCTTGCCGATACACGCTGTCCGCCACGTCGCCGCAAGCGAAGACGCCTGGGATGTTGGTTCGCGTGGAACCTTGCTGCACTTTCAAGTAGCCGACATCGTCCATGTCGAGCACTCCCTTGAACAGGTCGCTGTTGGGCTTGTGGCCGATAGCGATGAAGACTCCCGAGATCGGCATCTCTCGCGTTGAACCGTCTCTCGTGTCTTTGAGCCGAACGCCGGTCACGCGCTTGTGGGGCTCGGTTTCACCCAAAATCTCGTCGATACCGGTGTTCCAAACGACCTCGATCTTGGGGTTGGCCAGCACGCGGTCCTGCATGATCTTGCTGGCACGGAATTCGTCGCGACGATGGACCAAGTAGACCTTGGCGCACATGCGTGTGAGGTAGTTGGCCTCTTCCATGGCCGTGTCGCCCCCTCCGACGACAATGACCTCTTTGTTCCGGAAGAAGAACCCGTCGCACGTGGCGCAGGCGCTGACGCCGTAGCCGCCGAATGTGACTTCGCTTTCGAGTCCCAGCCACTTGGCCGAAGCCCCGGTGGCGACAATCACGGTCTTCGCCTGGAACTCCTCGTCGCCCGCCCACAGGCGGAACGGCCGGGCGGAGAAATCGATCTTGGTGATTTGAGTGTCCCGAATCTGGGTTCCAAAGCGCTCGCACTGCTTGCGGAACAAGGCCATCATCTCGGGTCCCATGATGCCTTCGGGGAATCCGGGGTAGTTCTCGACGTCTGTGGTGATCATCAGTTGACCACCCGGTTCGAGGCCCGAAAACAGAATGGGTTCGAGACTGGCACGGCCCGTGTACAGGGCGGCGGTGTAGCCCGCGGGGCCGGAGCCGATGATGGCGACGTTGTGGACGTGACTCACAGCCACAAGGGTACCGCCTTGGCCTTCGGGGCGGGAGCTTGGTGAAGCAAAACGCCTCCCGCGAGGAGTTGCGGGAGGCGTTGCACGTTTCGTCGGGGCGTTAGGCTGCTTTGCGGCGGCGTCGTGCGGCGAGAGCAGCAAGACCTGCACCAAGGGCGATCATCGTGCCGGGCTCCGGAACGGTGTCCACGCGGAAGTTGTCAAGGTAGACCGTGTGGGGCCCAACGCCAGCGCCAGCCTTCTGGAACGCGATGTGCTCAAGCACGCCCCAGTCGCCATCGAGCACGCCGTTGACCGTGCCCCCCGCAAACCCCATGGCCGGGGCGCCTTTGAGATGGATTGAGACTGTGTTCCAGCTTCCGGTCGTCAGTGCCATGCCCGCCGGCGTGGCGCTGTTCATCGTTGTCGATGTTCCGATCCACTCGATGTTGCCCGTGGTCCCGCCGTTGCCACCGTTGGGACCCGATCCGCCCGTCTCGCGGATGCCGAGAGCGATGCGCAGGGGCGAATCCGTGTAGACGTCGAACTTCAGATGCTGGTTGAGGTCGACAAGGGGGTTCGGTACCCGGGCGCCGCCGAACGTGGTCAGCCGGAGCCAGTTGCCGGCACCCGTCCACTGCCACGAGACTTGGAGCACATTGGTCGTGTTGGAGCCGAAACCGGCGGCAACTTGAGCGATGTTGGGGCCGCCCGTATCAAGCTGACCGCTCGTCGAGCCCGAGAAGTTGGGCGTCCGGAACATGTCCGCATTGCCGACCGTGGCGGGCTCAAAGTCGTTGAACACGGTCTGGGCGAACGAAGAAGACGCGAAAACGCTGATGGCGACAACAATGGCGACACGTTTCATATGAACCTACTCCTAGGCGATGTTCGTTCAGGTCTAGCGCCCGAATCTGAACTCAGTCTAGCACAGGATTGCCGCAACGTCAACCCTAAATTGCTGAAAATTGCAGCACTTCGCACGGAACAAGGCCGAGCGAAGGTGCTGCAACTTGTGTGGCGGGACGTCAGGCCGGCTTGCGGCGGCGCTTCGCTGCAAGGGCGCCCAAACCGAAAACAAGCGCCATCATGCTGGCCGGCTCTGGAACCACCTCGACGTCGAACGCCTGAATGCCATTGTTGGTGTTCATCGCGTAAAGCGTCGCTGTGTTGCCCGAAATCGCGCCCCAGCTGATGGCGCCGACTCCGTTCCCGTTGGCGATGCCCGCTCCAACCAGGTTCTGCGTTCCCAGAAGCACCAGATTGTTCAGGTCGGTGGCGTCGTAGATCCGCACGTTGTTGCGGCTGGTTCCGCCGTCGGTTTGCACCGTCGCCAGAAGATTGAACCCGCCGACGGTGGCGAAGTCGATCAATCGCTCGTTGCCATCGGCCAAGGTATCGCCATCGCTGTAGGTTCCTGCGACCGTGCTGACGCCCAGAACCGCTGAGCCTCCGGGGTTGTTGCCGTCCCGACCAAGCACGATGTCTCCGGGGCCAAACGCAATGCCGAGCCGGTTGATGTTGTTGGGCGCGCCCGTCGGATTCACGACCGAAGCGTTGAGGCCACCCAAGCCGTTGGAGGTGAAGTAGGTGAAACCGTTGCCGCCGTTTTGGCCCGCGATGAGTTCCACCGTTTCACCGCTGCCGCGGATGGCCAGCGTGTCGCCCGTGCGGATCGTCGCCGTCCCATCGAACACCGTCGTCGCGGCGTCGCTCGTTGAGTCGCTGGAGAATGAGTACATCTTGAAGTTGCCGCCGGAGAGCGCCAGGTTGCCCACGAAGATGCGTCCTCCAGCATCGACGGCGGCCATGTTCGCGGCGAACGTGCCTCCGCTGATCCCTGTGTTGTTCAGCGTGCGGATGAACGCGCCCGTGGTGCCATCCAAGACATTGACGTTGACGCCGCCTTGCCGGTTGACGACGATCAGGTTGCCTGTCGCCGGGTTGTAGTCCATGCCCCGGGTCAAGTTCCCTTGGTCAAGGATCGTGCTGCTGGCGACCGATGGTAGCCAGCCGCCAGTGCCGAAGGAGGTCTTCGGTGCAAAGTTGGTGAGCTGCGCGTGGGCAGCGGAAGAAGCGAGAGCGAGGGCCACGATGCCCCATGCGTGCTGCTTTCGAGTCATGTTTTGCCTACTCCTGACGCCGCGAACCTTCGAGTCGAGGTCCTTGTCTTTGGCGTTCGGCATCTGCCGACACCCCATTGTTCCACTGCCCGTAGAGGGTTGTCAAGGGTCTTGCTAGACTTTGTTGCGGTTGTCTAGGTTTGTGGGCTCGAGAACTGAAAACAGAGGCTTGATGACGGGTCGTCAGATGGAAGTCGATGCGGGCGTGTCCTTTTCGAAGATATTGTCTATACTTGTGATGACCCGGAAGCAGACCGGTCGAAGGAACACCTAATGTCGGCAACGCGAACCCGTGCCTTCACGCTCATCGAGCTCCTCGTCGTCATCGCCATCATCGCCATCCTCGCAGCCATGTTGTTCCCCGTCTATGCCCAGGCCAAGGCCGCGGCAAGGAAGTCGAACTGCATCAGCAACGTCAAGCAGATCGGGTTGGCCGGCCTCATGTACGCCCACGACTACGACGATCTCGTCCCGCCGTACCAATACGTGACGCGTTGTCCCTGGCCGGACGTATGCGGGACCAACAACGTAACGGTTGGATTCACCTACCTCATGCAGCCCTATGCCAAGAGCAACCTTTACACGCAATGTCCAGACTCTCGGCAACTCAACCGAAGCAACGGAACGGCCAACCGCTTGTGGCACGAGGGGCGCATGGGCTATGGACTCGCCTATCCGTTGGGCGAACCGGGTGCGGGATCGTCCATACCCCAAATGTTGGCGCTGGGCACCTTCGAGTCGCCTGCAACGCGCGCGATGGCCATGGACGGGATTCCGAGCGGCCCAAGCAGTCGGCCTCTGTACGACAGCATCGGCGCATACATGACCTATGTGACGACGCCTTTTGCGCCGACCGCCTACGGTATGGCCAGCACCATCAGTTTCCGCGCTTGGCATCAGCGGCCGGATGGACGGCACGGCGGCAAATCGGTCGTCCTGTTTCTCGATGGCCATGTGAAGGCGATGGACTTCGCCCAAATCTATCCGGTTCCCGAGGTCGACTGTCGGGCCGAGAGCAACACGTTCTGCTCCAATCTGGCGCTTCAGCCGCAGGACAACGTCAAGCTTTGGAGCCTGTGGTCAAGATGAACAAACCTCCCAAAACTGACACAAGCCTGTATACTGAATTGATCCGGACGGCGTTCCGGGTTCAAATCCCACCAAGGACTACTCAACGATGAAATCCTCCCAACGCAACGGTGGCTTCACGCTCATCGAACTGCTGGTCGTGATCGCGATCATCGCGATTCTCGCGGCCATGCTCTTCCCGGTGTACGCTCAGGCCAAGATGGCCGCAAAGAAGGCGTCCTCCATCTCCCAGACCAAGCAGGTCATCCTCGCCTCGATGATGTACCTGAACGACTACGACGACCGCTTCCACGCCATCCGGCAAATCATTCCGCAGACGCCTCCGAAGTGGGCGTTCGGATCTCAAGACGCCCTTCACCCTTACGTCAAGAGCTGGGAGATCTTCAAGGATCCGGGCGACGCCATCCAGCACAACGACTGCGACGCCTCATATGGCCACGCGTTGAGCTACAGCTGGACCCACCACCGCTCCGACGACACCAACCGAGTGTTCGGCGTCCATGCGTACAACCATCCGACGTGGACTCAAGCGCAGATGCGCACGTCGCTGAGTCAAGGCGAAGTCGGCAACCCCGCGGCCACGATCAACATGTATCCCATGTGGTTCGGCGGCAGCGTCAGCGAAGGCTACGCCTACTACCGCTGGTACACCATCGAGATCGGAGGCAAGAACACGGCGGGCGCGGCGGGACTCCCCGTTTGGCCCAACGCGTGGTCGATCGCTTGGTGCTCCAGCCCCGCTTGGACGACCACAATGTCGATCGGTGCGTTCAGCGGTCAGGTCGTTTGGGGCTTCGCCGACGGCCACGTCGCTTCGATGCGACGCGAGCGCGTCATGGACCAGACGTGGGATGTGACGGCTGGCGCCGACGCGAACAACATCGTGCCGACCGACAGCGCCGTGCCGCTCTTGCCCTCGTCATAGGATGTTCCTGTGAGGCGCACGGGACCGCTCGGCGTTTCCGCATAAAGCAGTCGGATCTCAAGTTTTCCCTTTTTGCCTACATGACCGTTACGCTGCGCCCGCGACACCTCGGCAACGACAGGCGCACCGATCGGGACGATGATCTGTCCGCGGAAACTGATGC
>JBDHZD010000080.1:0-13681 GCA_039811705.1 Fimbriimonadaceae bacterium
GCGGGAACTTTGCGAACTCTATCGGCCCGACCTCCTCTGGTTCGACGGCGATTGGGAACGCGACTCCGACCAATGGGGATTCGAGCAGCTCCGGAAGGATCTGCGGGATTGGGCTCCGCAGACGATCGTGAATTCCCGCATGGGCGGCTTCGGCGACTACGGAACTCCAGAGCAGGCGATCCCGATCCAGAAGCCGAACGGGCCATGGGAGTTTTGCGTGACCATGAACGACCACTGGGGCTACTTCAAGGCCGACAAGAACCACAAGTCTCCCCGAATGTGCGCTCGCATGCTTGCCGAATGCGCCGGTATGGGCGGAAACCTCCTGCTCGACATCGGCCCGAAGAGCGACGGCTCCATCCCGAGCGAACAAGCCCAGACCCTCGAAGCCCTGGGCGAGTGGACCGATCACGTTGGGGAGGCGCTTTTCGGCACGGTCGCCGGGCTGCCGCACGGACACTTTTACGGCGCTTCGACACTCAGCAAGGATCGCAGCGTCTTGTACTTGTTCGCCTTCGACCGACCCGTCGAGGGCCTCGCGGTCAAAGGCATACGGAACGAGATCGTCCAAGCAGAGGTGTTGGGCGCGTCCCCAGTCGCGCACCGCAAGGTCGGCGGCGCCCCATGGGCGGGATTGCCTGGGGTGTTGTGGATCGACGTGCCCGATGCCGTGGTCGATCCCATGTGTACTGTGGTGAAGGTGGTCCTCGATGGCCCCTTGGACCTGTACACGGGGTCTGGAGACCCGGTGACCTTCAACGTCTAGGCTTGTTGGGGGATAATCGGGTCCCGTGCTCGAAGTCCAATCGCTCGTCAAGGAGTATCGCCGAACGCGGGCAGTGGATGGCCTCTCGTTCAGCATCGGCCCGGGTGAGATCGTTGGGCTGTTGGGTCCCAATGGCGCTGGCAAGACGACTGCCATGCGGTGCATCGCGGGCATTCTCAGACCCACCTCGGGAACGGTGCAGATCCATGGGTACGACATCGTGCAAGACCACGCCAAGGCCAAGCAAAGGCTGGCCTTTGTGCCCGAGGTGCCTGGGCTGTACGAATTGCTCACCGTGTGGGAGCACCTGCGGTTCATTGCGATGTGCTTCGACAAACTGGACGTTTTCGAGCGGCGCGCCGACGAGTTGCTCGAACGTTACCACCTGACCGAGAAGCGGAACGAATTGGTCGTCACCTTGAGCAAGGGGATGAAGCAGAAGTTGGCGGTCGCCTGCGCTCTAGTCCACGACGCCAACGTTCTGCTCTTCGACGAACCGCTGATCGGCATCGATCCAGCCGGGGCTCATGAGGTGAAGCAAGAACTGGTGCGGGCGCGAGACGACGGGGCGGCCGTACTGGTCTCGACGCACCTCTTGGACACGGCAGAGCGCCTGTGCGACCGCGTCATCATCGTGGCCCGCGGCAAGAAACTTGCCGAAGGCACCTTGGCCTCCCTCCGCGAAGAGCACTCGATGGACGAGGCGACTCTGGAAGAGGTCTTTCTCTCACTCACCCGCGAGCCATGAACGCTCTGGTTTATCTCGCAATGCGATCGGTCGTCAACGGGTTGCGCCGCGCGCTGTCTTCTCCTAAGAGACTGATCACACTGATCGCGGTGGCCGCATACTACGCCTACCTCTTGAGGCCGACTCGAGGCTCGGAGAGCTTCGAACTTCCCAAGGACTTCCAAATGGAGATGCCGCCCGAGGCCGTGTTGCACAGCCTGGCCTTCGCAGGGTTTGGGATTCTGACCCTGTTGTTCTTGCTGAGCCTCCTCAGCCACCGTAGCGGATTCCGCCCAGCGGATGTGGACATGCTGTTCCCCACGCCGATCCACCCGCGGTGGGTGATCGCGTTCAGGATGGCACGCGAGTATCTGATCACCCTGCTCCTGCCGTTTCTCATCATGCTCCTGGGTTGGCGCTCCACAGCCGGCGGGCTCGCCATGCTGGAGAAGGTTGTGGGAGAGTCGGGCATGCTCCAAGCGGCCGGGCGGATCGGAATGGCGAGTTGGTTCTTGATGGCCCTCTTCTGGGTGGCTCTCGGGCAAGCCGTAAGCATGGCGGCATCGCGCCAAGACGCCTACGGTCAGCGGACCCGGCGTATTGCGATGGCGGTCATCATTGGCGTTCCCTTGGCAACCGCAGGCCTAGTGTGGTGGCACTTCCGGGCAGGACCGAGTCTGGAGGCTGCTCGGATGCTGCTCGAATCGGTCGGAATGCGAGTCCTCTTCTTCACTGCGGCACTGTCGGCCGACACCATTTTCGCGGCTCTTGTGGGCGACTTCGGCAAGGTCGCACTGTTGTTCTTTGGGCAGGTGGCACTGATCGGGTCTGCCCTTGCATTCGCCAACGCGCAATGGATGCACGTTTACGATGCGGCGGCCAGCCGCGCGGTGGACGGTGTGCGGAAGTCGATGCAAGCTGGAGACCAGACGCGGATGCGCGCCGAGCTCGTCCAACAGGGCAAGCTGAAGATCCGAACACGTCTCACATGGATCCACTCGCTGCGCGTCTCTGGTTGGCCGGCCCTGATGTGGAAGGAGTGGTTCTTGCAGGTCCGTGGCAACGCGGGCCAATTGCTCTTCTTCTTGTTGATCGTTTTGGCCATGACGGCACCAGCGGCCCTGATTCCACCTTCGCGCCGAACCGGTCTCGATATCTCGGGGTACTTCTTCTTGGGAATGCAGTTCACAAGCCTGCTGATGGTGACCTGGACGATCGCCCAGGCAGGGGTCATCGACTTGCTGAGGCATGTCGACATGCAGAAACCGCTGCCGTTCTCGGCAGCCACGAATGTCTTCTCCGAAGTGGCCGCGAAATCCCTCTTCGGCGTATTGTTTCTCTGGGCAGGCGGCGCGTTGTTCTTCTGGCTGCGGCCCGCTCAGTGGGAGTACCCTGCCGCTTCCGCCATCCTTGCTCCCACGGCATCAGTCTTGGTCTCCGCTTGCATCTACCTTGTTTGGCTTTTGTTTCCGGACGTCGACGACCCGAGTCAACGGGGATTCAGGCAACTCATGATCTTGCTTGGGCTCGCTGTGGCGATGAGTCCGATCATTGGGTTGCTCGTATTGGGCAGATTCATGAAATGGCACATGGTGCTCGCGGCACTCCCTGGAGCGGCTCTCGCGGTGGGCTTCACGGTTGTGGCCTGCATCGCAGCAGGGCGTCTCTATCAGGATTTCAACCCTTCCGAGTAAGACATCACAGGGCAATCGGTCTCTGGTGCGTTCGCAGTTCGAACACAAGGTCCTTGCGTTCCAGCGCAGACCTTGAGCGGATCGAACGCGGTTTCGCGTTCAGCCAGAATCCCTGACGCTCAAGATGTCGATGCCCCCAGATGCATCTTCGACAAGGAGGAAGGTCCTCACCGAATCCTCCTTTGCGTCCAACTCGATTTCTGCTACCGGCGAATCGTCTCCCGCCAGAGTTGCGATGACCCTTAGTCTGTTCGGTGAGCGGGTCAAGTAAGCGGTTCGGTTCGCATAAGGAATCGCGATCACGGTCGGTAGAGCGTCCTCGAACTTGTCGTCGCGCTGAATGACATAGATATCGAACTTCTCGCTGCTCTTCACCCCGTTGTAGACCCGATACTTGAACAGGTCGCCACCGGCTGGGGCGTTATCGTCTTTGACCCATGAGACACTTGGAGCGGCAAGATCGCCTGCGACGAACGCGGTGTAGTCCGCATTCCGATCGACCACGATCGGCAATCCGTAGAATGGCACGGAAGTCCCCGCTTCGCGCAGAGCCATCTCAAACGACTTGGCATCGACGCGGGCATAAGCCGAAGCACCTGGCCCGGTCACGCGTTGAACGGCCTCGTCGTTGAGAGCCAGTTCCAACGTCGGGAAGTCTGGGCTTGCCACAACCAATCGAACGCTTCCCTTGAGGGGACTCTCTTTGCACCCAAGACCGGGAACAAGGGCCAACCCGATGAGAAGAACGGACACAACGCGACGCATAGACAGAGTATCGGCGGATCAAGCGTGAAAACCAAAAACGCCGGCCGTGACGAGTCACGTCCGGCGTCTTCAGAATCGCGACGGTTACTTGGCTTCGGCGAGCAACTCTTGCACGAGGCTCTTCATGCGAGCCTCGTTGAAGCCCACCATGACTTCCCTAACCACGCCATTCCGGTCGACGATGAAGAACGTGGGATAGCCGGGGACCTTCCATTGCTTGCCGAGTTCGTCGTTGCCGTAGGTGAACGTGTAGGAGTACTTGTGCTCCTTGACGTAACCCACGGCGTTGTCCTTGGTCTGGATTCTCTGACCATCGCTGCCGCGCTCGGCAAGGTTGGCACCGATCATCACCAAGCCCTTGGAGCTCAGTTCCTCGTGCATCGCCTGAAGCTTCGGCGCCGCAGCCTTGCACGGGCCGCACCATGTGGCCCAGAAGTCGATGACGGCGACCTTGCCCTCGATGTTCGCATTGGTGAACCGCTTGTCGTCGAGCGTCTTCATCTCGAACATGGGGAGCTTCTTGCCAGTGAAGGTCTCCTTGACCTCCTTGAACGGGTCTTCGCGCTGGGTTGGGCCGCCCTGAGGAACGACCTTGGCAGCGGCGGTCTGCTGAGCGGCAACCAGAGCGCTTGCAGCGAGCGCCAGCGACAACGAAAGAGCGATGACTTTGGTCATGGTGCTTTGCAGTATAGCAAGGTTGGTGCGCTCAGGAGGTCCGGGGAGGGCTGGTACAATCTGGCGGACCACGGACGGCGCCTTGAGTTCGATCACCCACTCCCACCCCGAGCAGCACGCTCGAATGCCCTTCGGGCTATTTCTCCTGTCGACGCTCAGCCAGTTGGGCTTGGTGCTTGGACTCTTCGCTTGGATCGCCTTCCCCACGCTTGTCGCAGAGGCATCCAACCTGCCGAAGCTTACGCTCTGGGTTCTGGCGCTTGGGGTGCCGCTGAGCTTGTTCGAGTACCTCTATCACCGATACCTGTTGCATTCGGCGGTCCTCCCCTTCCTCGGCATCATGCACCACTGCCACGCGGAACACCACGGGCTGACCTCGGTGAAAGCGCCTGTGCGCTCCAAGGAACCCGATCGCATGGTGCCGGTCGCCAGCGATTATCCCGTCGAACACGAGCACCAGGAAGCTTCGATGATGTTCCCTTACTTCGCGGCGAGCATTTTTTACGCGATCTTCGTCGGCATGGCCGCCCTGCCGGCGAAGCTTCTGCTGCCTGACCAACCCCTCATTCTCGCGACCATCTTGGCCGTCACGCTGTATTACGCGGGCTACGAGCTTTGGCACGCGATCCTTCATCTGCCTTACGAGCGTTTCTGGGGTCCGTGGGTGCAGAACCGCAGGTTTGGCAGCGTGATCCAGCACATCTACAGCTTCCATCTCGTTCATCACTGCCGTCCGACGAGCAACCTAGCGGTCGTCGGACTGTGGGGCTTTGCCTTGTGGGACCACCTCTTCGCCACGCACAAACGCCCGCTGCACTTGCCGCTGGATGGTGCCAGCATCAATTACCACGATATCAGCCTTCCGAAGCCACGATGGCCCATTTCATTCCTGGATCGGCTCCAGGGACCCTGTTATCGGACATCCAGAGCCGTCGAACGATGGCTGTCGAAGGCGTTTCGGGGCAAATGAGCGAGGGTTGGAGTTGGCGCGCGGCCTCGGCGCCTGGTGTTGCCGCTGTCCGTTCCCATTGGGCGCCGTTTCTGGCAATTCAACTGGCCGCCGCCTCGCTCGTCGTGATCTACGCGCAGACTCCTGCGGTGCGGGAATGGTGCGTGGCCATCGAGAAGGTCAAAGTGGCGGGCGGTGTGCCGTTTTCCTTCTTGGCGGGTGGGCTGGCAGGGGGCGTCATCCCCGAGTTGGCCAAGGCCCTTACGGGCCGGATGGGAAAACCGTCTCGTGAATGGTTCGCGGCCTCCTCGTTCAATGCCTTTGTTTACGCTCTCGTCGGCGTGCAAGTGGACCTGTTTTACAGATTCCAGACCTGGTGCTTCGGCGCTGGGACGGATGTCAAGACCCTCGTCGTCAAGACCGCTGTGGACATGGCGATCTTCTCCCCCGTTCTCAGCATTCCGCTTGCAGTGATGCTGTTCGAGTGGAAGCGGGTTGGTTTCGACGTCCGGCGGCTGCGCCCCGCGTTCACCGGGCGTTTCTACCTGAACTCGATCGTCCCCGCGCTCATCCCGTGTTGGGCATTCTGGATTCCGATCCTGATCTGCGTGTACTCCCTGCCGACAAACCTGCAGTTCGTGTTCGCCTTGCTCGCGGAAGCCGCCTGGAGCATCCTCTTCGTCTTCATCGCGACGAACGGCGGACAGTCGGCAGGAACAGCGAGTGCCGCACGCGAATCCTAGGCAACGGATCAATCGGTCCGAGGAATCGGCATGGCGAAAAAGAGCGGCAACTGGCTGGACACTCTCGAACGCGTGGGCAACAGATTGCCCGACGCATCGACACTGTTTGTCATAGGAGCGCTGATCGTCATCGTCCTTTCCCAGATCGGGGCGATGGGCGGCTGGACCGTCCAGCCGGTGCAGCCCGAGACCGTCGTCGCTGCCGATGGCTCGGTGAAGATGGAGCTTCAGCCCAAGGGCGATCCGCTCAAAGTTGTCGGGTTGCTGCAACCCGACAGCGTAGCCTGGATGCTGACCAAGATGGTGGAGAACTTCATCAAGTTCCCACCGCTGGGCGTCGTTCTCGTCGGAATGCTCGGCATCGGGGTCGCGGAGCGTACTGGCCTGATCGCCGCGTTACTGAAGGCCTTCGTGGCCATCGTGCCCCCGAGATTCCTAACACCCGCCATGGTGTTCCTCGGAGTCATGTCGTCGATGGGTATCGACGCCGGCTACATCGTGTTGCCTCCGCTGGCGATGGCGCTCTACAGGTCTGTCGGGAGGTCGCCTATTGTCGGGTTGGCCGCTGTGTTCAGCGGCGTGGCGGCCGGCTTCAACGCCAACCTGTTCATCACCGGGCTCGATCCCATGTTGGCAAACCTCACCACGATAGGCGCTCAGGTTGTGAACGCCGACTACAAGGTCTCGCCGACGTGCAACTGGTACTTCATGATCGGATCGACCATCGTCATCACGTTCACGGGGTGGTTCATCACCAATCGGTTCGTCGAACCCAGATTCAAGGGCAAACCCGAAGACGAGGGAGGGCCGCCGACCGGTGTCGAAGACTTCGAATCCGTGCGGAAGCTTTCTCCCGAGGAGCGGAAAGGCCTGGGTGCGGCGGCGACGACCATGGCGTTGACCCTTGCAGCGATCATGGCCATGATCCTTGTTCCCGGCGGCCCACTCCACGGCAAGGGCGATCACTTCGACAGGTGGGTCGAGGCGATCGTGCCGATGATCCTGCTCCTGTTCTTGGTTCCCGGCTTTGCCTACGGGTTCTCGGTCAAGACGCTCCAATCGGAGAAAGACGCCGCGCGGATGATGACCGAGTCGATGGCCGCCATGGCACCGATCATTGTGCTCGCATTCTTCGCAAGCCAGTTCATCGCCTTCTTCAACCAATCGAATCTGGGACAAATGCTCGCCATGTGGGGCGGGCAGAGCCTGGCTCAAGCGCAAATGCCACCGATGCTGCTCATGGCGACGTTTGTCGTCGTGACCATGCTGTTCAACCTGTTCGTCGGTTCGATGTCGGCCAAATACACGCTGTTTGCGCCGATCTTCGTCCCCATGTTCATGTTGGTGGGCATCAGCCCGGAACTGACCCAGGCTGCGTACCGCATTGGAGACTCGGTGACAAACATCATCACCCCGCTGAATGCGTACTTGGTGATCATCCTCGTGGCCATGCGCCGCTATGTGCCGAAGGCGGGAATGGGCACGTTGGTGTCGACGATGCTCCCGTATTCGATCGGGTTCATGATCATGTGGACGATCATGTTGATGGCTTGGATGGCCAGCGGGTTGCCTCTCGGCCCGGATGGACCGCTGACGTACACCGGCGGGATGGGCAAGTAGCTCGGGATCACCGCTTGGGCGGCATGAGTTGGGACAGCTGAAAGCCGGTGTAGTCGTATATCGACTCGCGCATCGTCTTGACGTTGCTGAACCCCGCTCCCTCGGCCAGCCTCACCATGGACCGCGAGGTCGCCGCGTGGGCAATGGCCCAAGACGCTCGGACGCGGTCCAGATACTCGTGGAACCCATAACCGGTGACGTCGCGAAAACGCCTAGAGAAGTGGAAGTGTGAATAGCCTGCCATATCCGCGGCCTCGCGCAGCGACGGCCTTTGGTGAGCCCGAATCAAGCTGACCACTTCTTGGGTGCCCTCTTCCTGGATCTCGCCATGCTGTGCCAAATCATAGTTCGGCTCCTGCAAGATCGACATCCCGAGGACGATCAGGACCCTGCCCAGACAGTGTTCGGCCGCCTCGGTGGGAACGAGATTCGGAAGAGCGCGCCTGAGAGGCCTCACGCCCTCTGGACCATGCTGGCAAATCGGCCCGAACGCATCTGCGGACAAACTCCAAAGCACGGCTTGATTGTGCTGATCGGATGTGACGATCTGCAGGCGGTCGGTGCCTTGGAGCAAGGTGCCGTGGGACTCGGGAACGAGCAGCCGGGCATCTTCGCCAATCAACAGCCCGCCACGCTGCACGACCACCAAGAGCAGAGAGCCGTTCGAATGACCATGGAGTTCAATGCTCCCAGTGGAATCCAAACGCCAAGACTGCACGCGACCATCGGCGGGGCCCTGAACGAGTTCCGATCGCGAGTTCCACGTCACCATTGCACGGTCTCCAACCAGAACGTCAGAGTGTGCCTCAACACCTCGACATATCCTGAATAGTCGTCGGGCTTGGCCACAAACGCCGCTCCGTGCTTCCTACAGAACTCCCGATCTTTAGGGTTCTGGGATCCCGAGAAGACGACGACCGGCAGGTGTTTGGTTTGCTCGCGGCCCCTGATCCGAATCAGAACATCTTGACCGCTGGGCAACGGGATGTTCAGGTCCAGCAACACCAAATCCACCCCGAGAGAGGGACCGTCCACCTCCAAGAACGTCAGGGCATCGCGGCCTGAATGGGCCAAAAACAGCTCGGTCGAAGGAAACTCTTTGGCGATGACCCGTGACACAAGGACCTGAGTCTCAGGGTCGTCTTCGATCAGCAACAGTCGCGGGCTCGCCATACAGCCGATTATGGCCGAAAGAAGATCGGGCCGCCGGCTGGCAGGACTGGGAACTGGATGGAAGGGCATCCTGGTGCCGGCGGACCCGTTTCGTTGCGTGGTCTGGAGTTCGGTCTCCTCACCTTGCTCTCCACTAAACATAATTGGAGGGGTGGCCTCGAGCGTCAGTGGCAGACTTGCTGAACGAGCCGCAAATTGGGTGAGCGTTGGTTGCGGCTCATGGCCAAACGCCCCGCCGGATCGAATCGGCGACCGACTCAATCTCCCGGCTCAATGGCCGATCGACAGCCACGCTCGGAACCGTTCGTCGCAAGCGCTCGAACGCCTGAGCGACCCCGCGACCCGGAGCCAGAGGCTTTCGGAACTCCAGCCCCTCGGCAGCCGCGATGATCTCGATGGCCAAGATGCGTTCCACCAACTCCACGACTTGCTTGAGTTTGAGTGCAGCGGTCATTCCCATCGAAACGTGGTCCTCCCGCGCTCCCGATGTCGGCACGTTGTCCACGCTGGCCGGGTGCGCGAGCACCTTGCATTCGTTGAGCAGGGCGGCGGCCGTCACCTGGGCCATCATGAACCCCGACATCGTGCCCGGATGCCGTGTAAGGAACGGGGGCAGACCTTCGCTGGTGTCCGGGTTGACCAGCCGATCGGTCCGCCTCTCCGAGATCGAACCCAGATCGGTCAGGGCGATGGCCGCGTAGTCCAGCGCCAAAGCGATGGGGGCGCCGTGGAAGTTTCCGCCGGAAACGACGTCCTCGTCCAACACCAGAGGATTGTCCGTGCCTGAGCCCGTTTCCACTGTCAAGACGTCTTCGACGTGTTTCAGCGCCCCTCGAACCGCACCATGAACCTGCGGCATACATCGGAGACTGTAGGCGTCTTGGACCCTGGGATCGTCGAGCCGGTGAGATTCTCGAATCTCCGAGTCCTCCAACAAGTCGCGCTGAATCTGCGCGGATGCTACTTGTCCCGGATGCGGACGGAGTGCGTGGATACGCGGATCGTGCGCGGCCGGCGTTCCCATGAGCGCCTCGAGAGACATCGCCCCCGCCACTTCGGCCGCATGCAGCGCACGCTTGGCCCGGGCCAACGTCAAGCACCCAACCGCCGTCATCGCCTGGGTGCCGTTCAGCAGAGCCAACCCTTCCTTCGCTTCAGGTTGCAGGAGCGCAATTCCGGCCGAGGCCATCACCTCGCGCGACGGGCCTTCCCAGCACGGACCCTGGCCGATCATCGCCAGCGCCAGATGCGCCAAGGGGGCCAGGTCCCCGCTCGCTCCAACCGAGCCGCGGGACGGCACAACGGGGTGAACGCCAGCGTTGAGCATGGCTACGATCGTCTGAGCAGCACAGGGTCGCGCACCGCTGACGCCCTTCGCCAGCACGTTTGCGCGCAACAACATCATGGCGCGTGTCTCCTCGATCGTCAGCGGGTCGCCAACACCCACCGCGTGACTGCGAATCAGATTCAGTTGGAGGGTGCGTAGGTCGCTGGCAGCGATCCGCACATCGGCCAACCTCCCGAATCCGGTGTTGACGCCATACACCGTGTCACCCTTCTCCAGAATGCGCTCGACCACGCCTCGCGACTTTCCCATGGCCGCAACCGCAGCTTCCGCAAGGGCGACGAGAAGCCGGTCGTTCGCCACCGACTCGATCTGCTCAAGGGTCAACGGCGACCCATCCAGCATCAACATTGACGAGAGTCTACCGATGACCGTGCCCGGAACGAGTGTGGCACGTCACAATCTGTTGAACCCATGCGAATCGTCCTCGGTTTTGTAGCGCTCGCCTTTTTGCTAGGCCTTCTGGGTTGCGGCGGTGGCGGTGGCGGTCAGACGCGATCGGCCCTGACCTTTGAAGCGACGTGGGCCGGGGCCGCGGGCGGCGTCAATGGACGCTCGATGCGCGTCTCGCTGCTCGACTCGGCAGGCGCCCTCGTCGGAGCGACCGCATTGCTCAACGAGAACCCGGACGGTTCGTCCCAAGCCATGGAAGCCGCGCCTGGCACCTATCGGCTTCTCGCGGAGCTTTACTCACAACTCGACCTCGGCGGCACCAAGGTGGGCCAAATCGAGACCCTGATCGAACTGTCAGGAGCCACCCGGGTCAGGACATCGGTCGGAACCCCGCTCGCCTCACTGCGGGTCACCCCATCTTCGGCGGAAGTCGAGGCCCAGTTCAGCCGTCAATTCTACGCCGCAGGCTTTGACGCGGCCGGGCGCTTGGCGTTCACCGAGCCGGGTTCCGTCGCATGGACCGTTCTCGGCACGGGCGCAACGGTCGGCGACGACGGACGGTGCATCGGCGAGATTCCTGGCACATACACGATCCGTGCCACCCACGCCGCTTCGGCCACCCAGGCTGCCGCGACGCTCACAGTCAAGCCATTCTCGACGAAGCGCACCAAGTGGACCGTGATGGTGTTTCTCAACGCCGCGAACGACCTCTACCGGTTCTCCACGCTCAACGTGAACCAAATGGAGTCGGTGGCGCAAAACCCCGATGTCCGTTTCGTGCTGCAATGGAAGCAGAGTGCCACCCGCTTTCCGGGTTCGACCTTTGATGGGACGAGGCGCTATCTGGTCAAGCCAGACACATCCAGCGCGATCGCCAGCCAGATGATGCAGGACATGGGCGCTGTGGACATGGGGAGGCCCGAGACCATGCAATCGTTCATCCGCTGGTGCAAGACGTACTTCCCCGCTGACCGCTATGCCCTCGTCGTATGGAACCACGGAAACGGATGGCGTCGGTCCGCCGAACTCGGCCGAGCCGTGAGCTACGACGACGAGACAGGCAACGCCATCCAAATCTGGGAACTTCAGCAAGCGATGGGGGGTGAACACGTGGACATTTTCGCTTGGGACGCCAGCCTGATGCAGATGGTGGAGGTGGCCGCCGAAGTGGCGGACCACGCCAGATACGTCGTGGGCAGCGAGGAAAGTCCGCCGGGCGAGGGGTACCCGTACGATCGCATCTTCAGCGTGTTCCGTGACAACCCAGACGCCGCAACGGGAACGCTGTCTAAGGCTTTCGTCGATGGAATGCTGGCCGTACCCGAGTACGCCTCGCGCAAGATCACCCAGAGCGTGGTCGATACGTCGCGGCTTCAGCCCCTCCTCACGGCCCTGGACCATCTGGCCGGCGTGCTGATTGCGAATCGGGATCTCCTAGCGACGGACATTCCCCTCGTCAGAAGCCAAACCCAAGCCTACAGCCAGACCTTCGCCCGCTACTTCCGCGACATCGGCGACCTGTGCGTGAACCTGGAGAACCAGTCCTCGATCGAGGAGGTCCGAACAGCCGCGGCTACGGTGCGGGCGCGCTTGGCAGAGGCGATCTTGTGGGAAGGCCACAACGCGTTCTCGCCCCGCTCGAATGGGTTGTCGATCGACTTCTCGCCCGCATCGACGTTCGAGAGCGAGTCCGGCAACTACGCTCTGATGCGTTTCGCCCAACAGACGCGTTGGGACGAGTGGTTGCGCCAAGCGCCTTGATCGCTGGGTAGGCTGGGCTCATGGTCCGCGGCGCATTCGCTCGCATGGCCGTGTTGGCGGTCCTGTCGCTCTCGGCTATGACGCAAGCACAAAAGTGGCTTTCCGTACCGGTCCCCGACGACCCGATGACGCAGGCCCAGTGGATCTGGGTCCGGCCCGCTGGGGAACCAGCGCCATCCGCCTCCGGGGGAGCGACGGGCACGTTCGTCTTCACCCGCACGTTCGATGCCGGGCGGACCACACGCGCTCGACTGCGGTTCACGGCCGACAACGAAGCCGTGATCCGGCTCAATGGTCGCGAGGTCGCCAAGAGTACCGAGTGGTCGCAAATCACCGAGGTCGATGCGACGACCTTGGTTCATTCTGGGCTGAACCGCATCGAGGCCTCGGTCACCAACCCCAGTGTCTCCGGGGCGACCATGAACCCGGGCGGCTTGTTGCTCGCCATCGAGCTCGAGGGTCCGGACGGGGGTCGCCTGCTGGTCTCTAACGAATCATGGTCGTGCGCCTCGGGCGAAGTCGTCGCGATGGGCCCAGCCGGGATGGCGCCCTGGGGCCATGCGTTCCGAGACGGGATCAGCCCGGTCTTCCGCAAGGAGTTCTCCGTGGCCACGCTCCCCAAGCGCGCCGAGGTCGAGGTCGTGGGGTTGGGCCACTACCACCTTTTCGTCAACGGCAAGAGGGTGGGCAAGGCTGCGGTCAATCAACCGTGGACTCAGTTCGACACGACGATCACGTCGAAGACATTCGACATCGCTCCGTATCTCGTTGTCGGCGACAATTGTATCGCGCTCATGTTGGGCAATGGCTTCTTCAGCGTCGCTCGACCACCGTCGGGAAGATATGCCAAGGGCGACGCCATGCCGGACTTCGCCGAGGGCCACCCCATTCGGCTTTGGATGAAGGGCTTTGTTTCGACCGACGAGACGTGGCGCTGGAGCAAGGGACCCGTCACCCTGTCCCATGTCTTTGCCGGGGAAGACTTCGACGCACGGCTTGTCGAGCCCGGCTGGCTCCAGGCCGGATTCAAGGAGGGGCCCGCTTGGCACTCTCCGACTGTGCTGCCCAAA
>JBDHZD010000081.1:0-13521 GCA_039811705.1 Fimbriimonadaceae bacterium
ACCGCTTGGCAACCGCTCGGCGCCGGTCGTTGTAACCCGCCACATGGGGCAACTTGACGCGCAGGACTGCCGCCTGCAAGGCGTCGAGCCTCGAGTTGTAGCCCAGGATTTCGTTGCGGTAGCGTTCGATCGAACCGTGGTTCCGAAGCTTGCGCGCGAGTTCGGCGAGGGTGTCGTCGTCCGTGCTCAGCATCCCGCCATCGCCATAGCAGCCGAGGTTCTTGGTGGGAAAGAAGGAATAACACCCCACCTTGCCCAGCGTGCCCGTCATGCGTCCGTCATAAGCTGCGCCGAACGACTGAGCGCAGTCCTCGATCACCTCGAGCCCATGCTTGGCCGCGATGGCCGTGATGCGGTCCATGTTGCACGGCCGACCGAACAGGTGGACCGGCATGATCGCTTTGGTGCGTTCGGTGATCGCGGACTCGACAAGATCGGGATCCATGTTCATCGAGTCCAACTCGACGTCCACGAACACGGGCTTCGCGCCCACAATGCTGATAGACTCGGCGGATGCAAAGAACGAGAAGGGGGTTGTGATCACCTCGTCGCCGGGGCCGATGCCCATCGCCCGCAGTCCGATGACTAGGGCGTCGGTGCCCGAATTGACGGCCACGGCGTGCTTCGCACCGAGGAACGCAGCCGCTTCGCGCTCGAACGCCGCCGTTTCGGGGCCGAACACGAACTGGCCGCTCCTGAGCACGCGCTCGATCGCCGCGGTCAGCTCGGGCCAGAGGGCGTCGATTTCAGGAGAGAGGTCGAAAATCGAGATGGACTGAGGCTCTGACGCCATAAACACACCGTCGGACAGGGAGTTTACCAAGGGACTCTGTCCGATGCCGGGATGCGTTTGACGCGTCTGGACGTCTATCATCAGTAATCGTGATTCAGGCCCTGATCCTCCCGTTGCTCCTGCTCCAGACCCCGGGATACACCGTCGAACGCGATGTTGTGTTCGCCACAGTGGGTGGAGAGTCGCTGAAGATGGACGTGTTTCGCCCAGAGAACCCGATCCGCAAGCCGGTTCCCGCGGTTGTCGCCCTTCACGGTGGCGCATGGGTGAGCGGAAAGAGATCGGATATGGACCCCATCGCCACCGAACTGGCCAAACGTGGCGTGTTTGTAGCGGCCTCTCAGTACCGGCTCGCACCACGGTTCAAGTATCCCGCCCAACTCGAGGATGCCCAGACCGCCGTGCGGTATCTCCGCGCCGAATCCAAAAAGCTCGGCATCGATGGTAGCCGCATCGGCGCCGTGGGTGTCAGCGCCGGAGCGCATCTCGCCCTCTTTCTGGGCGCGACAGACGATCGCAGGGACCCTTTTAAGGACCAATCGTCGCGAGTGAAGGCTGTCGTCACGTTCGCCGCTCCAACGGACCTCTCCAAGGAATACCCAGCGGCTCTCGAGCCGATCTACCAAATGGTTTTGGGCAAGAAGAAAGAAGAGGCCCAGGAGGAGGTTCGCAAGGGCAGCCCCGTGAACTTTGTGGACCGACGCTCGGCCCCCGCGTTCTTCCTGCACGGTACGGCGGATCAGGTGGTTCCCTTCGCTCAACTCGGATTGATCGTGGACCGCTACAAGGAGCACAAGATTCGGCACGAGGCCGTCGCCATCGAGGGCGCGAGCCACGCCGTGATCGACAAGCCCGAGGGTGTTCGAGCCGCTCAGCGCGCATTGACGTGGCTGGTGGACGAGTTGAAGCGTTAGCCGCCGGCGAAATCCGAGGGGCGCAAGCCCCGCTTGAACCCGCCAAACCCGAACGGCGTTGCCACGTAACGACCAACGAGCGCCACGTCGGCATTCGCCAGGACGGAGGACTCCAAGCCCACGCACCAGTACGCCGCATTGACCAGCAGACGCCGGAAGCCTTCGCTCAGCAGGTCCGTCGCCGACCCCATGGTCGTGGTGAACACACGGTTCTTGCGTTCGAGGGTCCAAGCCACCGGCATCATCGGATCGTTAAGGTCTTGCTCGCGTCCATTTGCGGTGCGCTTGCGTCCCGTGGCGGGCGGGTCGCTTGGGTTCATGCCCGCCACCACTTGGCCCCAAAGCAGCACCTTGGCGTCAGAGGGGGGCGCGGCTTCGTACACGTCGGTCGGGCCGAACACATCGCGGACGCCGCGCAAGATGGGATGGCCCGCTTGGGTCGCCTCGGGAACGCCTCGCGTGGCCTGTGTGCCGTGGTCGCCCCAATGGCTGACCCAATTCTCGCCCAACACCTGCTTGCCGAAGCCGCCAGGCCACTCGCTGCTGCGCCACCCGTATCGGCGGTAAACGTTCGACGAGTCGCCCGGATAGTCGAAGGCGTGCGTGCTGGTGCGCAGGGCGAGGATGGGCTTGCCCGATTCGAAGTACTTGACGAAGTGCTTCATCTGTGCCTCGGGCCAGCGCCTGAAGCGCAGCATCATGATGCAGAGGTCGGCCGTCTTCAGCGACTCCAGACCAGGTTGTTGGTCGCTGCGCTCCGGGTCGATCTCGCCATGGTCGTTCATTGAGAACAAAACGGTGCAGCGGAAGCCGTGGCGCTCCGCGAGGATGCGCGCGAGTTGCGGCATCGCCTCCTCGGAACGGTATTCCTCGTCGCCCGCCAACAGCACCACGTGCTTCCCTCTTCCGGGACCCTCGCGGCCTTCAAAGGTCAAGAGCGGTTGCGGCTGGCTCATGATCGACGCAAGAAGGATCGGCCACATGTCAGGGTTCGCGCACCACGCGGAAGCCCGCGAACGGCCCATCGGATAGCCACCACCGGCTCTTGGGCATCTGCGGATCGGAGTCTTGCCACTCGGGCGACCAGTAGCGTCGCGTCAAGGGCGACACCAGACCCAGTTCGTCCTGGAACGTGCCGCCGCACAGGACGGGTTTTCCTTGCATGTCCTTGGCCCATTCGCCCGCGTTGCCCAGCATGTCGTGAATGCCCCAGGCGTTGGCGGCCTTCTTGCCGACGGGGTGCGTGGTCTCCTTGCTGTTCGCCTTGTACCAAGCCGCCTGATCGGCCTCGGCTTTGCTGGGCTTCCAGTCGGCGGGTTTATCGGCTCGGCAGGCCATCTCCCACTCGGCCTCGGTGGGGAGGCGGTATTTCTTCTTGGTGACGCTGCTCAGCCAACGGCAGAACATCTCGGCGTTCTCGGCGGAGACGTTGATGACGGGGTAGCCGTTGTGCCCCCACCCAAGGTCGGGCAAGAGATAGCTGCGGCTGGGACGGGCGATGGCATCCGGCCCGAAGACCGTGCGATCATAGGGCGGCGACGGCTCGCCGCTGGCTTGAAACGCGTCGAACGCTTCCCACGGGGTTTCGGTCTTGGCGATATAGAATGGAGCCACCGTGACCGACTTCCCACCGATCGTCACCTGCCCTCCCGATACGGGAATCATGTCCAGTTTGGCCGTGGACTTCGGCAAGGACTCCCGATACGGCGCCATCCGCTGTTGCGCGAAGGGCGTCGGGCGACCGGTCAGGCCGACCACCAACGAGAGGCCGACCATGAGGCTGGCGCGGAAGATGGCTTGGATTGGGGTGTTCATCGCGGGTTGGATCGCCGCACCGAGCGCACGCGCCGACGACGATCTCCAACGTTTTACCTATTCCGAGGTCCACATGGGCATGGAGGCTCGGATCACGCTCTACTCGGAGTCCCAGGCCAGGGCCGAAGAGGCGTGCATCGCGGCGTTCAAGCGGATCGGCGAACTGGACGCCATCATGAGCGATTACCGACGCGACAGCGAACTCAACCTGCTGTGCGCCAAGGCGGGCGGCGAACCCGTACCCGTCTCGGTCGACCTCTTCCGCGTCCTTGAGCGCGCCCAGCAGATCGCGGATCGGACGAACGGCGCGTTCGATGTGACGGCCAGCCCGATCATCCGCGTTTGGCGCGCCGCACGGCGCGAGCAACGCATGCCCGACGCATCAGCCTTGGAGCAAGCGCGCAAGCTGGTGGGGTGGAAGATGATGCGCCTCGATCGGCGCAAACGGACCGTTCACTTGGAGCACGCAGGGATGCAACTCGATCTCGGCGGCATTGCGAAGGGTTACGCGTGCGACGAGGCGCAGAAGGTGCTGAAGCGGCACGGCGTGACTCGGGCGATGGTCGAAATGGGCGGCGACATCGTCGTGACTGCGCCGCCTCCGGGGACGAAGGGCTGGACCATTCGCGTACCCAACGCCGGAGACGACAGCGGCCCGAAGGACCTCTTGTTCGCCCATCAGGCCATCTCGACTTCGGGCGACACCGAGCAGTTCGTCGTGCTGAACGGCGTGAGGTACTCGCACATC
The DNA here is from genome assembly GCA_039811705.1 of Fimbriimonadaceae bacterium. Classification (GTDB taxonomy): domain Bacteria; phylum Armatimonadota; class Fimbriimonadia; order Fimbriimonadales; family Fimbriimonadaceae; genus UBA2387. The sequence continues at coordinate 4,271 of JBDHZD010000081.1, forward strand.
GTGGACCCACGCACCGGCTGGGCGACCAAGGATCGGATTCAGGTCACGGTGGTGGCGAAGGAGGGGCTGCTCACCGACCCGCTCGCCACGGTGCTGACGATCCTGCCCGAAGCCGAACGCAACGCCTTGTTGCGCCGCTACGGCGGCGTCAAGGTGTACCTTCGCACGGCCAAGGACTAATCAGCTTCGCCTTACCTCAGCCTTCACGTCCGCTTCGACACCTTGGGCGACTGCGTCGCCCAAGGTGTCAGCGTGACGGGCATTCCTGCCGGATGTAAGGTCAGGCAGAGGAGCGCGGCAGGAAGCGGTTCTAACAGGCCGCTCAGGCCTCAAGCCGCGCGTCTCGAAGCCGACCCGACCAATCCGCTTCGACACCTTGAGCGACTGGCGTCGCACAAGGGCTCAGCGTAACGCACACCAGACCTCAGAACTCCGTCTTCGGGTTCCAGCCCGGGCGCGGCACGGGATAGCGGCCCGAGGCATCGGGCATGAGCGGCGCATCGGATTCATAGGTCAGCTTGTCCACGTCGGGAGCGAATTCGTGCTCGCAGTTGAGCATCGCGTCGTGGGTGATCAGCTGGCCCGTGTGGGCGGCCATGCGGCCCATGCTGCTGACCAAGCTGGCCTCGACGCCCCGCTCGACCTCGTTGTACGGCTTGTTGCGCCGAATGGCGTCCATCAGTACCTCCCACTCTTCTTGGTAGGGGTTCGTGCGGTCGGTGGATTGCCAGATCATGTTCTCGGCGACCGGATTCTGGCCACGATAGGTGGACGATGGACCGTTGCAGTCGCCCGAACGTGCCGCGATGGCCATGCCTTTCGTGCCGTGAAGGTAGCTGGAGTAGATGCCGTGGGCACCGTCGATGCAACGGCCCTCGAAAAGAAACTTGGTGCCGTCCTCGAACGTGTACTCGACGGCGTAGGAGTCGAGGTTCTGGTCCACGAGCGGCTCGCCGTTCGGCGTGGTGCGGTAATGCCGACCGCCCACGGCTTGCGCCGAAACCGGCCACGCGTTCTTCATCCAGCAAAGGTGGTCGACGTGGTGGATGTAGAAGTCGTTGAAGCAACCTCCGCTGCACCAAAGGAAGCTGTGGAAGCGCCGGATCTGGTACTCGAGGTGGCTGATGTTGTCGGGCTTGGGCTTGCTCTCGAACGAGGCCGTCGGACCGTGCATGCGGTAACCGCGCATGAACAAAACATCCCCGATCTCGCCGTCCTGCACGCGTGCGTGGAGTTCCTGAAGCCATTTGGCGTGCCGGGACATCAGCCCGACGCCAACCTTGAGGCCCGCCGCGCTCGCCTCTTCACCCAACTTGAGCATGCGCTTGCTCGTGGGCCCATCGACGGTGACGGGCTTTTCCATGAACACGTTCAGTTTCTTGGCGATCGCATACTGGAAGTGGGGCCATCGGAAGGCCGGCGGCGTCGTCAGGATGACCACATCGCCCGGGCGCAAGGCGTCCATCGCCTTCTTGTAGGCGTCGAAACCGAGGAATCGCCGGTCGGCGGGGACGTCCACCTGCTCTTTGAGAGAACTGCCGGACAACTGGTCGTAGCTGCTCGACAGCCGATCCTGAAACACGTCGGCCATCGCGACGAGCTTGACCGGACCTTCCTTGGTCGCCAATGCGTTGAACGCGGCGCTGGTGCCCCTGCCTCCACAACCCACCAGGGCGACCTGAATCGTCTCGTCTCCGCTCGGGTGCACGTTCGGCAACCGGAATCCGGGCATGCTGGCCGCGACGGCAAGGCCGCTCGTCGTGCGGAGAAAGTCGCGTCGTGTGGGCGTCTTGGGCTGTTCGCTCATGCCCCCGATCCTACCGCACACGATTTGAAAAAGTCCGAAGATCAAACTCTGCCTGAACGACGTCTAAATGGACGACCATGCTTGTCGCTGCCGGGCTACTCTTCATCGGCCAACACCTTCGGGCCATTGACCCCCTCAACGTCGTTCCGCCGCCCGACTACCAGTCGGTGGCGTCCATGCGCCGCTACTACAGTGCGGTCGAGAACCTGTATCGGTTGCAAGGGTTCGAGGAGGACCCGACCATCGATCCGGCCAAGCGGGGCGAGATGCCTGGACTGGACTACCTGCAGGCTTACCGGGCGTACATCGAAGAGCGGGCGTTTCCTCGGGACCGGGTGGATTGGGACGCATGGCAACGAGGTTCGGTGCACCGCGAGAAGATGCCCGCCGCCACCACGGTCTCTGGCCGAGACCGCCACGGCCCTCGGGGCACCTGGTCGTTTGTCGGCCCGAGGAACTTGGATATCCCGTACCGCATCTACTACGGCCAGCCGCCCTTGACGGGTCGCATCAACGCCATCGCCGTGGATCCCTCGAACGATCAAGTCATCTATGTCGGCGCGGCGTCCGGAGGCGTATGGAAGACCGTCGATGGGGGAACGAGTTGGACTCCTCTATCGGACAAATGGCCGTTTCTCCATGTGTCCTGCATCGCCATCCACCCAGATCAGCCCAACACCGTGTATGTCGGAACGGGCGACTTCGATGGAAGCGTCGGCTACACCAACGGCATCATGAAGTCCACCGACGGGGGCGCCACGTGGAGCCAGATCGCCATCTCGGCCATGGACGGCAGAGCTTGCCGTGAGATCGTCATCGACCCCGAGAATCCACAGATCGTGACGGCGTTCTTCGGACGGGGCTCGACGTACTTTGGCAGGATCTTCCGATCAACGAACGCCGGCGCTTCGTGGACCAACGTCACGCCCGGGACGAACAATGTGTTCAACGATGCAACCATCGGAGCCTCCGCCGGAGGCACGCGGATCATGTGGGCGACGGACAACAACTTCCGCCGACTCTACAAGAGCGTGAACCGCGGCGCGACATGGACCGAAATCACCAATGTGGGCTTCCAGGGTTCCGGCGGACAGGTTCGCATCGCCGCCAGCCTGGTTCACCCCGAAACGGCCTACATCCTGGAAGCGACGGCATCGCCAGGGCGCATCCTCAAAACCGAGGATGCCGGCGCGACTTGGACGGTCGTCAACAACAACTTCGTCAACGGCAACGGCGACAACTACAATTGGAGCCAGAGGGGTTACAACGCCTACATCGAATGCTCGGCCCGCCAGGTCGACGGCGAGTGGCAAGACGTCCTCTACGTGGGCATGATCGACCTCGTCCAGTCGCTCGATGGTGGCCAGAACTGGCGTAGCGTCGGCGGTCCGGCCTATGTGTGGGATTCGGTGCTCCACAACGACCAGCATTGTGTGGCGGTCAACCCCAGCGACTGGAACGAGATCTACACGGGCCTCGACGGCGGCATCAACCGGTTCAACCTGAATCCCACGACGGGAGACTTCACGTGGCAGTACCTGAGTGCCGAACTCGGCGTGACCCAGTTCTACCGCTCCGCCTACCATCCCACGGACACAACGCGCATGCTCGGCGGGACTCAAGACAATGCTACGCCTGTGGCGGTGGGCGACCTCGCAACCTGGCAAAATCACGGAGGCGGAGACGGAGGGTGGTCAACCCCATTGACCCCCATCAGCAATACGCCACGGCACAGAACCTGGCCATCTATCGGACGACCACCAGTTGGACCACAGGAAACTACATCAGCCCCAATTGGGGAGGCGACCGACGCGCATTCATCGCGCCCATCGTTCTGGCACCGTCGAGTCCACACCTGCTCTACGCGGGCACCAACTACCTTTGGCGCTATGACGCCAGTTCGAACTCCTGGACTCCCAGGCTGGGAGGTCAAGAGCTCTCTTCAACCGGCGAGGTCATGTGCATCGCCGTTGCCCCTTCCAACGCGGCTCGGCTCTACACGGGTTCGGACGATGGACAGGTATGGACGTCTCCCGATGAGGGCGCGACCTGGACGCGTCTCGACAACTCGACCAGCCCGTTGCCTGTCGCCACGATCAAGTTCATCAGCGTCCATCCTTCGAACCCCACGGACGTCTTGGTCACCCTTTCCGGGACGGGTCATCAACACGTCTGGCGATGCGCAAACACCGCCGCCGCCTCACCCGTCTGGGTATCGGTAAGCGGCTCGGGAGCGGGTTCCCTGCCCGACGTGCCCGCCAACGCCATCGCTCGCGATCCGTTCAACGCCTCCACGTGGTATGTCGGCACCGATCTCGGCGTGTTCATGACCCGCGACGGCGGCTCGACCTGGGAGAATGCAACGGCCCCGCTCGGTCTGCCCAACGTGCAGGTGAACGACGTCCAAGTGGTCCCGGGCACCGGCCACCTCTATGCCGCCACATGGGGCCGCGGTATTTGGCGCCTGCCGATCGGCGACACGCGAAGGCTCACCGGAACAGTGACGCTCAACCAATACACCGGGGACCGCACACGCCGATCGATCACCATCCAGATTCGCAACACGGGCAGCACGACGGCCCTCGAGACCACGACGGTCCCCCTCGACGCCACCGGCGGCTTCGTGGTGTTCACCGGAGTCCAAGGGACCTACGACATCGCGATTCAAGGCTCGCACTTCCTGCGCAAGAAGCTGAGCGGGGTCACTATCCCCGCAGGTGGACTGACCGGCCTGACCGCCACTCTCGAGAACGGCGACGTGAACGGCGACAATGCCGTAAGCATCTCTGACTTTCTCGTGCTGAGGTCGGTTTATGGCACCACGCGCACCTCGCCCAACTGGAACGAGAATGCCGACCTGAACGGCGACGGCTCGGTCGGCATCGCCGACTTTCTCATCCTGCGGGCCCGGTTCGGCTCGTCCGGCGACCAGTAAGGGCCGCTCAAGGCCGACGCAAGTCTTTGAGGGGTCCGAGCGGCACGCCCGGGCCCTGCCACCTGACGTCAAGCCCCATGCCGCCCCCGGCGTTGAAGTACTCGACCTTGATCGGGTGCCATCCCGCCGCGAGCGCCGCTTCGCCGGTCTTGTTCTCCATGCCGTGCAGGCCGTCGTTGTCGATGACCATCGTGTCGCCCACATACAACCGTCCTCCGTCGTCGCTGGCCAAGTGAAACGTGTAGACCCCGTTGTTTGGAGCAAACACCCAGGCCTTGAACCGGAACCCGAAATGCTCGTTCCGCTTGCGAACGCCGATGTCGAAGCCCTGCGCGTACCCCGAGGACGTCACCTGAGCGTCCTTCATCTGGTCGAGCGTCTGCCAGCCGCGTTCGATGTACTCATAGAACACGCCCGCTTCGGTCGCCGGGGCCTGACCACCGAAGCGAAGATCATCGTTGGTGTAGCGCGTGAACGTTCGCAGCGCAGGTTCAAAGGACGTGCGCCCGGCGTGCTCGGCCGTCGCCTTGAGCGTGCACGTTTGGGTCAGCGTGATGGGCTCGCCCCGATAGAGGGTCCCGTATTTCGGGTCCGATCCATCGAGCGTGTAGCGGATCGTTGCCCCAGGGAAGTCGGTTTGCAGGCGGACCTCGGTCCGATCCAAGAACGACGACCCTTCGGCCGAAATCGTCACCTCGGGGAGCCCGGCATAGACCTCGAGCATCCGCAAGGTCGGACATGCACGGGCGTCGAGGATGCGGATCTGAACGCGTCGCGCCTCGACCGGCTGGAACCGCACGATCCGGCGGAAGCCGACCGTTGTCCCTTTGGCCACTCTTTGGCCGTCCGCCAACACCTCGAACTCCTTGATCCGCTGACCCAGCGCAATCATCTCGCCCAGTACCACGTGGTCGAACACCTTCGCCGAGCCAAGGTCGACTTCGACGCTCCCAGACAGTTCGCCGTCGTCCGTCGCCCAGTAGGTTTTGTGGTCCCCGTCGATGGCTTTGGCCGGGGAGTACCGCGGGTCTACGCCTCGGTGGATGCCCGTCGCCTTGGCACCCTTGGCCAAGTTGTTGGCAAAGGTCGCCTCGCGCCAAGCCCTGAACGCCTTCAAAGCCGCAATGTCGTTGTCGTGGATGAGTCCGCGATCGTCCGGTGGGATGTTGAGCAGCAGATTGCCACCGTGCCCGATGGAGCGGTAGAAGATCTCCTTCAACTGGGTCAGGCTCTTCACCCGCGAATCTTCGCTCGCGCGCCAGAACCAACCAGGACGGATGGACGTGTTGACCTCGCTGGGCGCGAAGCAGGTCCCGTTCGGGTCGCCTTGGTAGAGCACGCTCTTGTCGCCTCCGTATCCAGGGCCGATCCCTTGAGGCAGGAACGCCCAGTTGGTGTCGCCGACATAGCCGGACTCGTTGCCCACCCACCGAACATCGCCGCCATCGTGGAAGATCACGGCGTTCGGAGCGTACTTGCGCACCGTGGACACAAAGAGGGGCCAATCGTAGACCTGGCGCTTTCCGTTCGGGCCTTCGCCGTTGGCCCCGTCGAACCAGACCTCGACGACGTCGCCGTAGCGGGTGAGCGTCTCCTTGAGCGTCTCGACGAACACCTGGTTGTATTCGGGCGTGCCATAGGTCGGGTGGTTGCGGTCCCACGGCGAGAGGTACACCCCGAGCCAGAGACCCGCTTCGCGGCAGGCGTCGGCGAGTTCGCGTAGGACGTCGCCCTTGCCGTTCTTCCAGGGGCTGGCTTCCACAGAGTGGCGTGTGAACTTGCTGGGGAACAGGGCGAAGCCGTCGTGGTGCTTGGCGGTCAGGATCACCCCGCTCATGCCGGCATCCTTGAACGCCCGGACCCACTGGCGCGCGTCCAACTTGGTGGGATTGAAGACTTTGGGATCCTCGTCTCCGTGACCCCATTCTTGGCCCGTGAACGTGTTGGGGCCGAAGTGGACGAACGCGTAGTAGTACCGCTCGTACCAAGCGAGTTGGTTGGCGCTCGGAAGCGGGCCGATCGGAGCGGGAGGAGCGACTTGGTCGAGGACCATGGCGGCAAGTGCCCAAGCGAGCATGCCTGAGTATAGAATGATCCCATGAAGTGGGTCGCACCGCTCTTGGCCGCCACACTCTGTCTGCCGACGGCCGCACCGGAACCGCCGATGAAGCAAGCCGCCGCCGCATTCCTCGATACGCTTGGCAAAGACCTCCGCGCCAAAGCGGTGCTTCCCTTTGCCTCGGACGAAAAGGAACTGTGGGCCTACACGCCCGGCCCGCGCCCGGGTGTGAGTTGGGCCGAGCTGAACGCGGCGCAGAAAGAGGCGGCGAAACGGCTTCTCGTGGCCGCTCTGGGCGAGCCAGGAGCCGAGAAGGTCGAAGCCATCCGACAGCTCGAGCCGATCCTGCGCGAGATGGAACGGGGGAATCCCGGAAGAGACCCGGACAGGTACTGGTTCGTCTTCTTCGGCGATCCGGCGGGCGACAGGTGGGCGTGGCGGTACGAAGGACACCACGTCTCGCTGTCGTTCACCCTCCTCGGCAGGACGGTGGTCTCCAGCACGCCGCAGTTCCTCGGAACGAACCCGGCAGAGGGGCGGGACTTGCGGCAGCCCGCGACAAGTGCGAAGGGGCGCAGAGTCCTTGACCAGGAGCAGGACCTCGCGTTCGCTTTCGTCGACGCGTTGACCCCCGCGCAATGGGAGAAAGCTCGTCTCGCAGCGACCGCGCCGGACGACATCGTGACCACCAACTCGCGCAAGGCCTCCATCGAGGAGCGCCGGGGCCTGCCTTGGGCCGATCTCACGTCTTCTCAGCGAGAGGGTCTCAAGCGGTTGGTCGAGGCGCACACCCTCGTTCAATCTCCTGCGGAGCGGACCAAGCGGCTGGAGGATATCGGGCGCGAAGGCTGGGACAAGCTGGTCTTTTCATGGATGGGGCCGAAGGAGCGCCGCGCGCGCCACTACTACCGCATCTTGGGCGAGCGGTTCGTCATCGAGTTCGACTGCACCCAAGACGACGGCAACCACATCCACACGGTCTGGCGGCGGCTGGACGGCGACTTCCCTGCCGATCCTTTGGCCGACCACTACCACGAACACCACTGATCGGGGCGGCTGGAGAGTCGCAGGGGCGCCACCATGTCGACCAAAGTCTCGACGCGCACGCGGCATACACAGTCGGTTGCAGATCACCGCCTCATACCGGCACGCCAGGGTCTGACCGGTCCAGTCCAAGTGTAGGGTCGATCGAAGTCAGCGCACGGATTCACGGACTGCGGACGGGTTCACGTTGAAGCGCTGCGAGAAGGCCCGGCTGAAGTGCGCCAAACCGGCGAAACCAACGGTGGCCGCGGCGTCAGAAACCGAGAGACCGTGGTCCACCAGCAATTCTCTCGCGCGCTCCAGCCGCAGGCCGACGAGATACTTGTGGAACGGCTTGCCGGTCGCCTTCTTGAACAGATAGCGGAAATGGGACGTCGAGATGCCCAGTTGCTCCGCCACGCCTTCATCGCTGAGCGGTTTGGCGTAGTTGCGCTCGACGATGGCCAACGCGCGCTCAATCAGGCGATCGGCACGCGTATCTACCTCAAGGATCAGCGAGGCCACCTCCTCAACCCATCCCCGAACTCTGGCGACCATCTCACGAGGGTCGGACGTTTCGTCCAGCACACGCGCCGAGTCGAGCAAGAACCGATGCTGAGCCCTGCCTCCGCCAGCCTCCAACGTCCCGGCCAAAGCCATGGCGAGGAACGTCAAACACTGCCCACGCGCCTCGTCGAGATCCTCTGACTGAAGAACGCCCGCCTCCAATTGCTGGACAGCTGCCAGCACTCTGGAGCGATCGCCGACGCGGATCGCGGCGGCCAGGTCGGCCAGCGATACCCGGTCGCCAAGGCCTCGAAACGGACAAACGGCAGCCTGAACCGCGTGGGTCACCACGCGGAAAATGCAGAACGATGCGGGGCTTCCAAGGTCTCTGAACCGAACAGCGGCTGGCCCGATGGGGTCGTCGAGATCGACCGAGAGCCGGTCCAATCGGTGCTCGGTCCCCTCGATGACCACGGTCCCGATGGGTTCGTGCACACATCCATCGCCGAGAGACTTGGTTGCCCGGTCGAGCTCGAGCGAATCGGCATAGTGACGCCCGTTGACCAGGTCCCATCGCCTCTTCCCATGGGAACCCACGACTTCAAGGCTCGCGCCCAGCGTCGCCGGAGCCTCGTACTCGCTTCCCGCCCACAAACCGAACACGCCGATGAGGTCCACCCGACGAATGTCGTTGCTGTGTCCCGCCAGCGGCACCTCGATCGAAAACGGCATCGACCTCCAAGGGTGAGCCCGCCCGGGGCCGCCATTGCTTCGCCAACCCTGCAGTTCTTCATCCCCCGACAGCGCCACGACCGGGCGGTCGAGCGCCGGCAGTGGACACTCGATTTCGGCGAGTCGCTTAGAGGCGGGCGCTGTCTTGCGGGGCAACTAGGGTTTGAGTTCGACAGAGACGTGGGGCA
>JBDHZD010000082.1:0-13279 GCA_039811705.1 Fimbriimonadaceae bacterium
CCGAGCCGATGGCCTCGAAGGCATCGCCCAAGCCGACGACCATGGGGTCGCCGAAGTGCGCCGCCGAGCTGCCATCGTCGATGAGCGGCAACACGAGCAACGCCGAGCCGCTGGCCCCGCGTTGCGTGATCATCACGAGCCCGACGTTGCCGATCTGCACCACGGACGGCCGTCCGTAGACGTACGACGGGTCAAGTTCGGCCACTGCCGGCACATCGGCGGTCCCGCTGTTCCAATGCAGTTCGGCCGCGCCGAGCGCCGCCGTCCGGATGCGGTTGGCCAGGAGCAGGGTTTTGCCGATACGACCGTTCGCCGTATCCACTTGGGCCGAGCCAAGGTAGGCGACGAAGGCGTCGTTGCGCATCGTCTGGTTCGGGTTCCAAAAGCCATTGGAGGGTAGCGCGGCAGCCCCGAAGCGTGCCGTTCCCGGCACCAGAGTCTGTCCAGTTCCTTCAAAGAGGCTCTGCGAGGGCACAGCGGGCAAGGGTCCGATCGCGTAGCGGAACCAACGCGTCTTCGCCCCGGGCGAAAAGAAGTTGAAGTCCCGCAGCGGGCTCAGGTACGGCACGCTGGCCGGAGCCACGCCGCCGATCGTGCCGATGTAGATGCGCCACGCCTCGTCGGGTTGGTAGCTCGTCGGAGGAGCCGCGTTCCACGAGGGTCGCGTCGACGAAAACGCCATGACGAGGTTGCCGAACGAGTCTCGCGCCCCGCTGGGCTGATCGTTGGCAAATCGGAACGGCGCGTTGCCGCTGCCAGCGTCCACCATGGCTCCGCCAAACTGCGAGTAGCCGGATGTGATGCGCGTCTCGCGAACGCCGAACTTCAGCGTGAAACCTGGATCCGAGTACGCCTCGGTAGCCTCACCACCCGCGTTCAGGTCGAGCGAGGAATCCTGATTCGTATCCTCGATGACCCGCATCGTCTGCTCGTAAGAGCCGATCGGGAAGCCGACCGGGATGCTCGCCGCAACCACGGGAGGGCCGACGCGATACTGGGCCTCGGGGAACAGCGGCCCCTGCACGGCGCCGATCAGCGGGTTGGCGCGGCGGATCGGGTTCACCGACAGCGAGGTCGGGCCGCCGTCGCCGACGCGAGGCTTCTGGAGCAACACGCGCTTCACAGGCGCAAAGCGGTCGTCCAAATCGCTGAACACGTCGAACCGGCTGTCGATCCAGGCCGAGGGATCGTTACCCGGAGCGAACAGGCGCCACGGTTCATAGGCGTTGCCGATGTTGGTCGCCTTGGCCAATCGCAGGTCCAGCAGGTTCACGTTGCCTTCGTTGAAGACCGTGAACTCCTTGAACATGGGAACCAGCGGACCACCCCAAGGGTTGAGCTCCGAAGCCGACTCGAACGGGCCGATGGGTGTGTAGCCGGACCCTTGCGACAACGACCCCAAATCCACCGTCGGCGTGCCGACGCGGAACTTCTCGTCCACGGCCACGTTGGCCGAAGTCCAGAGTTCGCGGAACGCCTCGCGCCCCCGGCCTCCGCGTTCCAATTCGCCGTTGCCGTTGGTGTCCACAAAGACCACCAGTCCGCCCCGATAGCCGTAGGGCACCTGCGATCCGGCAGAGTCGGGACCCACGCTGGCGTTCGCCGGCTGGTATTTCGGAATGCTGATCTCGACGTCGAAGATCGTCGGCGAGAGCAACCGCGTCGTCGGATTGGACGTGTCCACACCTGTCGGCGGGTTCAGCGTCACGGGACCGTAGACGGGGTTTTCGGCACGGCCCTGCAACTCCTTGGTCACCTTGACTTGACTGGCCGTGATGTTGGGGTAGTCGATGCTTGTGTTCGGGAAGTTGTCGGGATAGTCCTCAAACAGGGGGTAGGCACCACCCACCGGTTTGACCACGGCCAGACGACCGTTGGCCCACTCCAACGGGGCTCGCGCGACGCGCACATTGTCCAAACCGCGTCCGGGTCCACGCAACAGCGTCATCAGGCTGCGGTCGATCACCTCGAACTGCGTGTTCGCGGATTGACCGTGGAAGGCCAATCCGACCGAAGCCGTCAGCAAGCTCTCGTTGGCCGTCGTGCCGTCGAGGTTGGGCGAACCGTTGACCAGGTTGCCCGGATCCGCCGCGTTCGTTGTCGCACCGATCGAACGGTCGGGGTCCACCGAGTTGTCGGCGTTGCGGCGCATGACCAGCGCGATCGGGTTGGCCACCTGGAACGGAATCCGCGCATCGTTCTGGCTCATCACGATGTTCTGGCGGTTGCCGTTCTGGCTGACCGAAGACGTGCTGATCGAGAAGGAGACGACTCCGTCCCCGGGAGGCAACGCATGCACGCCGCCACCTTGAATGGTGAAGCTGAGGATGGCGTAGCCATCGCGCTCCGAGGGTGCCGACGTCGCAAACTGGCGGCTCTCAACGGTCAGGTTCCGGTTCGAGCGCCCATCCACGCTGAACGCGAAGTTCACGGCTGGAGGAGGCACCGGGTTGTTGTTGACGTCGAGCGTCCTATATGGGAAGTCGTACACCAGAATGTAGAGCGTCTGGCCCCACTCGAACACGCCCGACGGCACCTGGTTGCCCGGGTCCGTGGCCAGCGAATAGTCGGCGGTGGCTTGGCGCAATTGGTTGTAGGCGTCTCGCGAGACGAACTTGATCTTTGCGTCGCGGAAGTCGTCGCCCACGGGGTCGTTCTCGACCACCGACTCTTCGCCGGGCACCTCTTCGCCCTCCAGGTCGGGAACCAAGCCGACATCGTTGTTCCAGGCGTACAGGTTGCCGGCATAGTCGGCACCGTACAGCCAGGAGTTTCCTTGGGCCATGGAAGATTCGACCACGTCGCTTGCGCTGATGTATTCCCAGGCGCGGCGTGTGCCGAATCGGTTGAGCATCGACGTCCTGGCAAACAGGGCGACGAAGCGGCCGTCCGAGGTGGGCACCAACACTACCGGTGCGCCGAGATGGCGCGAGCCGGTGCCGCTGTTGTCAAACACGTCCATCTTGCTGAACGTCAGGCTGCCGAGCGCCGGCGAATCGAGTTCATCTGTGGACCAGTACACGGTGGGCGCACCGCCCGTGCCCTGCGCGGACATCGCATACAGGACTCGATTGCTGTTCAAGGCGAACACCGTGTCCCCCATGCCGCCCTCGTTGAGCAGCAGGCTCGTGGCCGACGTCGGACCCGAATAACCCCAGTCGTCGGTGGCGCGGCCGGGCAGACCCGCAAACGTCCACTGCAACGCACCCGTGTTCATGTTGAGCGCGTAGAAGCGGCCCTTGGGCACGCCGTCGGTATCGAGCGAAGACAAGAAACGGTCGGTGCCGAAGTACACGTTGCCAAACTCGACCAGGGGCGTCATGCGGATCGCGCCGAGCGTCGGCTGATTCATCGCCGGATAGGTCCAGCGCGTGGTCGTCGTGCGACTGCTCGTCCCTCGAGCATCGAGAGCGTAGAGTCTCCCTTGCTCGGTTGCCGCGAAGATCGTGGGTCCCTGAGCCGTGTTCTCGAACACCAAAGATCCGGTGAAGGCACCGAGGGCGGAGGTCTGCGCCGCAGCCGGATAGTCGTTCGGATAAGACCAGACGCGCGTGGTCGTGCCGGGGCGTCGTCGGTCGAAGTCCATGTCGCCGCGGCCCGCCATGTCGATGCAGTAGATCCGGCCGTTGGTCGAGGCGATGAAGAGGTAGTCCTGCCCGTCGATGCGCTGAACCAGCGCCGAGCTCACGTTGAATCCGCTGGGCATTGTGGCGATGCCGTCCACTCCGTCCAAACCGCTGACGTGGTTGGGGTCGGTCCACGAAGCGTTGTCGGGGTCGGGCGTGCTGGGGTACGTCCAGTAGATGTTCGTCGTGCCGTCGCTGTTGCCGTACGCGTCCAGGCAGTAGATGCGGCCGTTCTCGGCGGCGACGATCACCACGTCGCGTTCGGCGACGCCGCCTCCGGGGAGCCGCACCTGTGCCTTGGTCTGCACAGGGGTCGAGTTGATGCCGAGGTTGGCCGCGCCCACGAACCGCACGGCGTCGGCGTACGCCTTCTTGCCCACGTCCGAAGCGGTCGTCGAGTGGTTGTAGATCCAGACTTCAACGGGGTCCGTGGAAGTATGCCGGAATCGGCGCGAACCCACGCGCACCCATCCCCTGTTCAGGGACTGATCGACCGTATAGTCGTAGTTCGTCGCGCCTTCGCGGACACGGACCGAAACGGCCTGACCGAACTGCTCGCCGTTCGAATCGCCGGGGAGCCACAGGTAGACCTCGAACTCGCCGTCCTCCAGATCGGGTTGGTAGCGGACGGTCGTCGCCGTGCCCGCATCGGCCACGATCGGAGCGGCGAGGTAGTTGGTTCCGAAGAAGCCGCTCGCCAGACTTTCGGGACCCCAGGGGAGCGAGGACGTCACACCGACGCCGTTGTTGTCCATCTGGACGGTGTCTTCGGACTCGAGCAAGGGCTGGAACGTCCACTTGACCCAAGTGTTGAACGTGCCCGCGTGATCGTGCGAGTACGACGTCACGGTGCCTCGGATTTGCGTGACGGTTTCGCCGTCGCGCTCGCCCAAGCTGTAATCGTTCCGGGCTGCCACCACACGCGTCTCCGTACCTCCGCCAGGGGCGTCGATCGTGCCGACGACGGGCGAGGCCGTATAGGTGCCCGACTGCGGGATCGCCATCACGGCGTCGGCGTAGACCAGTGTCGTCCCGACCGCGTCGCTGTAGTTGCCCGACGTGTTGAGCGGCACGGTGTTGAACAGCTTGATGGTGATCGGATCCGTGCCGTTGTAGGCGAAGAGACGGTTGGTCTGCAACCCTCCATTGCCCAGCCGCACCCAGCCCTGGCCTCCGGCAAACGTATCGACCACCTCGACCCAACGCTCACCTGTGCCGAACGTGACTTCGTAGACGTAGTAGCGCTGCGGGTAGAGCGGGAAGCTGCCCACCATCGTCGGGCCGATCGGTAGCCACACGTAGAGTTCGTAGTTTCGGGCGATGTTGAACGGCCCGAGGTCTACCGAGGCGGGATCGAGAACCCACTGGAAGACGGACGTGGCGCCCTGAGTCGGATCGTCGGGCGACGTCGTCCCCACCGTGTTCGCGAACGAATACCCGGGCAGGAACTGCGGCTGATACGCGAACGGCGCTTCGTCGGCGATGTTCGGATCGGTCCAGGAACCCGTCCTCGAAACGCCGGTCGGCGGGACCCAGGCGGCCGGCGTCGAACCCGCCGCAGCGTTGTTCAGGATGATCCGCCCGCCCTTGAGGTCGTTCGAGTTCGGGTGGAACCACCGCAGGTTGGCCATGCCGGGGCCGTATAGGTTGGGATTGCTGTTGCGCCCCTGGCCCTGGTTGTTGCCGCGCAGGCTCGGATAGTCCTGAGAGAAGGACGCAACGGCCAGGGCCGCGACCGCGAAGGCCGCCGTCCCTTTCGCCCAATTCCGAAGAGCTTGCATCGTGCTAACCATGGTGTGATTCTGTTGGTCCTTCCGTCACCGCCGGTCGGCGAAGATCGGGTTGGACAAGCCGCGTGCGCCTTGGATCGGCGGCAGTTCGAACATGATGCTCGAAAGCCGGAAGCCGAGATTCGGCGCGGTCAGGTTGTAGGCGTCGCCGTCGATCTGGAGCACTTCGCCCAAGAACCGGTCGTCGCCGCGGGTTCGACCCGCATATCCATTGACGATCAACACGTCGCCCGAGTCCAACCTTCTAGCGAAAACGGGGTTGAAGTCTCTGGGATTGACGTTCAAGGGGTTGCCCGAGCCGTCGCGCCTCAACGCCAGATACGCTTCGCGCGGGAGCATCCACGACACGGCCCACACGCCGGGGGCCGCCTGCATCGCTTCGTACACGCCGCTGCCGTCCGCGATCAACAGCGTGAGCACAGGGTTGCCGCCCACGTAGCTCATCCTGATCGTTGCGCTGTTCAAGTTTTGCAGCGTCTTCACCCGCGACGCACGCGGATCGGACACGAAGCCCTGGCCCTCGACATAGAACGCCCCTGCGGGAATCGCCGGGAGCAACAGATCGCCGATGACCTGCGAGTTCGCACCGTCGAAAAGCACGACACCGCCGTTGCCGCTAGCCTCTTCGCGGACGCCCGCGGGCGCGGCGAAGCCGAAGTCCGCATAGGTGGGCCGAGCATTCGAGATGCCTGCTGCCACCACGTAGCGTCCACCCAGAGCGTCCTCCACATAGGCGCGGCTGACGCTGGTGTACTCGAACCGCTTACCCGAGAACGGAGCGGGCGTGTGCCAAACCAACGTTCCCAGAGCGATCGGCCCGATCACCGTTCGGCTGACCGGATCGACCTCGTAGCGGTCCGCGATCTCGACGATGCGGTGGTTGCCCGAGTCGGCCACGACATAGCGCTGCCACAGTTCGAGCGGCCTCGGGTTCGAGACGCCGCTGGGGCTCGCCTCGTACGTCGAATAGGCCACCACGTCCCTCGGTCGGCTGAACGTCGTCGGCCCATTGGCTTGGAAACCGTCCGGAACGTGGGCCGGGTCCACCCGGAACGAATTCAGCGAACGAATCTCGCGACCGGTGGCGTCCACTCGCAGGATCCTGTTCGCGCCGGTGTCCACGATGAGCAGCTCGTTCGCGCCGATGGGATAGGCGCGCGTCGGACGGACGAGATCGACCCGATTCGTCGCCGCATTCTCGCCGGCTTCGCCCGCCTGATACGTCTTGTCGACGATCATCTCGGGGTTGCCGATGGGGTCGTAGCGACCCACCCGCTTCTCGTCGGCGACGATGAAGTCGGCTTTGCGGAATCCGTAGGTGCCCGCCGAGGTCCATGCGTACACGCCGCCCTCGCCGCCCACAACGCCGAGCCCGTCGTTCGAGCCCTTGAGCAACGTTTGGTTGAAGCGGATGACAAAGTCTTCGAAGCTGGTGTTGCCCCGGTACTGTGGCCACAGCAGGTTCGGGTTCGGCTCGACTTGGCCTGGACCGATCACCTTGAGCGTGGTGGCCTGTTTCATCCACGGCTTCACCGAGTTGGGGATCAGGAAGGCGTCGTTCGGCGAGAACTTGGCGTACAAGCCGAACAGCAGTCCGTCACGTCGCGTCGGCGGCCCCGAGAACCCATTCTCGAACAGGCTCGGGATCATCGAATCGCCCGCCATGTACAACACGCCGCCCGTGACGAACGGCGGGCTGAAGTTGCGGTAGCCGTTCATCACCATGTACCAGCGCAACGGATCCCAGCGGCCGCCGGCCTCGCCAGGTTCGACCACTTGGTCCGGTGCGCCCGCCCTGCGGATGATGATCGGCTGGCTCGTGCTCAGCGCGTTCGTGATCGGACCACGGTTCGTGGTCATCAGGTTGTCGAACCGGACGGTGGCGTTACCCTCGTACCGGAACTGGTTCATCTGGAAGCTGTTGAACGTCCGCGGGTCGCCCTTGTCGGGGCTTCGCGCGATATCCGGTTGCACGATGCTGAACCGATCTGGAATCTGCCCCACCTGGATTTCTCGCGGCAGCGGGTTCGCATCGAACGCCAGAACCACGGCGATGTCGATGAAGATGTTCTTTCTGGCGGAGGCGATGACATAGACCGTATCGCCCGAAACCGCGGGACCGCTGCGGAACGAGAAGTTCGTCAGTTTGCCCGTCAAGAACGGACCGACCAGCGCCGACACGCCATCTTCGTCGATCAGGGTCTCGCGGTTGGTGAACGGCCGGGCCTGGTTCAGGCGGATCGTATGCTCGGGGTACAGGTCCCACTTGTAAAGCAGCTCGAACGTGCCCCGTCCTTCCTCGCGGATGGCGAACAGCGAACCGTGTTTGTCGGGGGAACCGGTGACCACGAACAGGTTTCCGTTGGGCGCCAGGGCGATGCTGGGTTGCACCACGCGTTGCAGGTCGGCGTCGTCCGGGAAGTAGAGTTGCCCGCGAACAAGTTGGTTCGTGACACCGGGGTTGCCGGTGCCCCAGTCGATGGTGTAATCGACCCGGACTCCTGTGTCTGGCGGGATGACGGCCGTGCCCTTCACGCCGAAGATGAGCGTGCCCGAGGCTTGGGTGACCGTGCCCGTCAGAATGTTGGCCATCTCGGCGGCTGTGTACGGCTCGCCGTTGGGGCGCAGCAAGGTCAGCTTGACGCCCAGCGAATCGGGCGCGGTGGGACGGTGGACCGGCAGACCCTGCAAGGCCGCACGCGTCGTCACCACCAGTTCCTTGTTGCTGCCGACGTCGCGCACCGACCAGTCGCTCGGACTTTCGCCGCGCGTGCCCACCCAGATGCTGGTCATTCCTGCGGTCGCACTCGGTCCCGAGCCGCCTTGTCGGGGTTTGGTCGGCACGTAGACCACGCGGTCCAACCCGCCAGAGTTGTCTCGGATCGGGATGTAGCCGACCGTCGGCGCACCACCGGCCTCGCGGATCAGATTGGTTCCCGGGCCGCCGCAAACCCACTCGCTGAGCGTCCGGACGTTCGTACCCGTGGCCAAATCCACCATCCAGACCCGGGCCACCTTGTTGCTCGTGCCCGTGGTGTCGGCGATGAACGCGATGCCTTCATGCACGGTCGGGGCATAGGGCTCGGCGCCTGTCGCGGCACCGCCCGGAGGGGAGACTTGGTAAATGGGCGAAGCGTTCTCGCGCACCCGGCCGTCGGGGCCGAAGTTGTAGAGGTCGTAGGCCAACAGCGTGCCGTTGGCCGTCGTCACCAAGACCTGATCGCGCACCGCCGAGTTCCCGACTTCGGCCACCGTTGGCGCGGAAAGTTGCCCGGGGGCGGTGTCGCTGGCCCAAAGCAGGTCGTAGCCACGCCCTTGGGCAAAATCGCGCGTGCCGTCGTCCGGGTCGCCATCGCCATCCACGTCGGACGACGGGTTGGCATCGAACACATAGACGCGGTTGCCCGACGTGACGACCAGAAGTCCTTTGTAAACTGCCGGCGGGCGATACTCGTTCGAAGCCGTGGTCGCCGGGGCGATGAAGCTCCGCAACAAGGGCGCACCGACTTCGACGGCCGTGCTGGAGACCTTTTGCGATCCCCCCGAAACCGAGCCCGAAGCGGACCGAAGACCGATCAGGTTCAGCGCCAGTTTGGCCGCCGCGTTGGCGAACGCGTCTCGGATGGGCTCGGCCGCAATGGACTGCGCGTTCGCGCCGGGAGCGCCGCCACCGATCGTTCCGCGATTGAGCGACCAGCTTTCGCCGCGCGTCGAAACGACCACGAAACCGTCGCCAAGGCCCGCCACGCCCAACGTGCCGCTGGCGTCGCTGACCACGGTGCGCAACTTCGTCGAATCCGCGCCGATGGTCGCCATCGAAGCGGTGAGCACATCCCAACCGGCTTCGGCCAAGGTGAACGGCAGAGCGGCGAGACCCGAGCCTTGCCCGAGAGCTTGGAACTCCGTCGGACTGATGCGGTTGGGCGACCGCGTGAGCGGATGCGTGAGGTCGAGCCCGTACGTCGATGGCACCACGGGGCGCAAGCGAATCGGGATGGGCAAGCCGTTGGTCGGGCTGTTGCCCGTTCCGCCGGGCATCACTTCGACCCACAGCACGCCGCCCTGATCCACGAACTTGCGAAGCCGCTCACGCTCGAACGTGCTCAGTTGAGCGTCCTGATCGAACGCCAGATAGAGGGCGTCGTAGTCGCTGATCTGCTCTTCGCTCGTGTTCGCGATGGAGACTTCCCAATAAGCGCCGTAGCGCTTGGTCAGCCGCTCGCCGAGGGCCACGCCGGGGCCGCCGACGATCGAGGCGATCGCGTTCCACCGGGCCGAAATGGCTTGTGTGGCCACCGAAGCCGCTCGCGGGTTGGCGAACTGCATGCCCGCCGGCTTGGCCGTCTTGTTCTGGTCGAGGTTGTACCAAACATACGGGAAGTAGTTCGCGGGTACGCCGGCCCTGCGTTGGCCGTCGAGCAACACGACGCCCGCCCGCACGGTGTCGGTGCGTCGGGCGTAGCCGACCTGTGCCGAAGAGACCGCGGCAAGCGCCGCGAGCGCGACGAGCGTCCATCCGTTCAGTTTCATCGGTTCACCTCGCCGAAGAAGGCGAGCGTCGGGCTCACGGGCAGTGCCGGCATGGGCGGAAGCGGTCGACCGTACTCGTCCGTGCGCACGTACGGGTTGGCGGGCGAAATCTCAAATCCATTCGCCTTCGACGTGGCCAACATAGGATCGTACACCAGAGCAAGGTTCGGCACGTAGCGTCGTCCGTTCGCCTGATACCACGACGGCACGTGGGATGCCGGAATCGACACGTTGCTCGCTCCGAGCTTTTCGGGAATCCAGCCCCACTTCTGGAGCCACTGAGCTTGCTGGCTCATGGGTGCGGGCAGGTTTTCGGAAATGGCGCCGACCACGGTCACGCGCACATCGATCGGCTCGCCGTAGAACGGGGCCTCGGGCAACGTGCCGAAGTTGCGGTAGCGGTTGAGCCGCGCTTCGATCCGCGACGCCTCCGTCGTTCCCTCGTTGTACAGGTCCCGACGGTCGTTGGGGTTCGGGTTGAACCACTTGCCCGGGATCACGAAGAAGCAACCTTGCTCGGCGTAGATCGTCGCCTCGACGCGGACGTCGTGAGGCACGATCGCGGCGCGTGCGATCAGGTAGTCCTTGACGGGGTCGGAGCCGATGGTCCGCGCCCCGACCGAGAACAGGTTGCCCTCGTGGGGTCGGACCGTGTACGCAGACGGCGAGATCGATGCGAAAGGAATCGGGAATCCGATCGTCTCGAACCGAGGATAGACCTGCACGTCCGGGAACCCCAAGCCATACACGGGAGCGGGTCCGGGTGGGAACAAACCTCCGACATAGTTCGGCTCGATCGTGCCTCCGGTCGGCGTGGGAAGGGCGAACACACCTTCGGCCATCGACGGGCCGCCCGGGGTGCCACCAAGGAAGCGCGATCGGTAGAAGAAGTACGTCGGATCGGGCAGCCCGGGGTTGATGTCCAGCGAGAGGAACGCGGGACCACCGGCGTCGGCGGCGTGGCTCAGCAACAGGGCCGGAGTCATCGTAAGCGACGGGTTGTCGGCCGCTCGGTACAGAGCGCTGTAGGTTTGCCAGTTCGAAGGCACGTTGCCGGAAGCCGGATCGAGCAACACCTCGGCGCCGAACGTCAGTCCCGTTCCGGGGTTGAGCACGACGGGGTTGAGCGGCAGCGAACCCTCGACCTCCTCCCGGGTCTGCAACGACCCAACCATCGGTGCGAAGAATTGGGTCGTATTGAGCGCGACGTAGTCCCGAGCCAACAGGGCCAACGCCGATCGGCTCGGTCGGTTCAGCCGCCCGCCGCCCAGATCGGTCACGCCCTTGACGATGCTGCCATCCACATAGATCGTGGCCTTGCTCGCCAGCGTGAGCTGGATGTCGGTGGGGATGACGCCGCGAACCCGGACGTTGCCCTCGAACAGCAACACGCCGTTGAACGGCTGGCCGCGCGAGAAGTCCACCGCCGTCTGGTCGATGTCCACGCCGGGAGTCAGCGAGTTCACGATGTAGGGTTGGCCGCCGACGTCGCCGATTCGGTAACGAATGGCCTGGAGGTTGGTGTTGTCGCCGCTGGGCGTCTTCCAAAACCGCTCTTCTTCGGGCCCGCGCGGGTCTCGTGCGATCACGAATCCGTTCGGCAACAACATGACCTGCGCGGCCCGCGGGATGTAGTAGTTGCCCTGCCAACCCGAATTGGGCTGATCGTTGTTCGGGTTCAGCCAGTCGTTGACCAACGACTCGTCGGCACCGGCTTGTTCGCGGCCCTTGCGCGTGGCCCGGTTCTGCCGGTCGGACGCGTTGTCCACATAGACGCCGCGTCCATGGCCGTAGCGTCCGGCGACTCCGGGTCCGCTTTCGCGGGTGAGAAGGTCGTAGCGTGTCAAACCCGTGTCCGCATTCTCGACGAACAGACGCGGGGGTTCTTTGCGGCCGATGCCCCGGGCGAAGCCTTGGGCGTCAGGGCGGGCGATGCCGTCCTTGACCGCGCCGCCGACGGTCGAAAAACTGCCGTTGCGGCTATCGAGGCTCGGAGCGGTCGTATTGGACAGCGACGTTCCCACGGTCTGCCACGTGCCGTCGAACCTCGCGCTGCGCAGGGTGAGGCGCGCATCGTCGTCCGCACCGCGGATGGTGCCCGCGACCAGCAGCGACTCGCCCAGTGTCAGGTTCAGGTTGAACACGGCCTCGCCGTGGACGAGCAGGTCGCCGTTCACATACGTGGACGCGCCGAACGGCACGTCGGCCGTCAGCAAACCTGGGTTGCCCATGTTCGGCATTCGACCCACGGCGCCGTATTGGACGGGCACCTCGACGGGATCGCCGTCGAACGTCGCACCGACTCCGGCGGGGAAACCGATCTCGATCGGGCTCGACACATCGTTCACGTTCGTCACGAAGCGCGCCTGCTCGATGATCCCGATGGAGGCGAACGCCGTCGTTTTGTTCGAGTTGACGATCTGTCCGTCGCGATGCTTCAGCGTGGCCAAAGCGGCGCGGAACGCGGCGGCATCGGCGAAGTTGCGGAAGCGCACCGCCTCGCCACGCGGCAGGGTGGTTGGGTCGTTTAGATTGACCTGACCGGGTCGGCCCACCGCTTCGATGATCAGGTAATGCCGCGCCTTGGACGGGTCGCGCAACACGCCCGTCGATGCTGTGAACACGCTCGGGTCCGCGGGTGCGTAGCGCACGCGGATCAACGCTCGACCGGATTCGAATCCGACGCGCGAGAAGGGTCCGAGGCCGTCGGGCCCACCCTGATCGGTCATCGCATCGGCATCGTCGCGGAACGGAAAACCAGTGCCCGGCCTCAGGTAGAGGGCGTCCGGGTCGCGCGTGAAGTCGGATCCAGCCCCGATTTCGCTCGGAGCCGGTCGCCAGTCGGCGCCGAGTTCGCTGTTCACCAGTTGGTCGTGGGCGAACCGCGCGCCCGCTTGCGCCAGTTGGGCAGCGGCGGACAGGCGTTGCGACTGACCCGTGTCGAACACGTTCCGGGCGATGAGACCCAGGAACACGAACCCCATGATCAGGATGGCGCCCAGCGTCAGGATCGCGACGACCAGCGTCTGACCGGTTTGAAGTCTCCTAGTGGCGGCGTGGTGCGTCATGGTCATCGGGCGAGGTTGCGAACGGTCGCGGTGGACGTCAGGCTGACCGATTGGGCTTCCGGCAGGTTGTTTTGCGGATACGAGCGAATGGTCAGCGAGACGGTGATCACCTGTCGGGTGTCGTAGTCCACTTCGAACACGTCGTTGCGCTCGGTGAATTGGAATCGGTAGTACACCAGGATGTTCCCCGAGGGCAAGGGGTTCGCGGGATCGGAGTTCAGTTGGATATAGCCTCGCTTGAACCGGGGCTGGAAAACCGCCGATT
>JBDHZD010000083.1:0-13113 GCA_039811705.1 Fimbriimonadaceae bacterium
TCGCTCGCGACTTGAGCGCCGAGCAGCGAGAGGCGATTCAACAAGTGGACCAAGCTTGGCGCACTCTGCGAGCGGACTTGGAACTCGAGATGCGCCAACATGCCGCATCAATGCCGAAGCGTCCGGGATCCGTCGAAGGGATTCGCGCGGGCCTCCAAGGCTACTCCGAACTCTCGGCGCGATACGATCAGGCCCGTGAGAGAGCCTGGCAAGAAGCCCTGGCCATCGCGGAGGCCAGCCGATGAGGGCCCTATCTCTGTTCGTGTTCGTGCTCGTGCCCGGGCTGGTCTCTGCCCAAACCCCGCTGACGCTGCAAGAGGCCCTGGCCACCGCGCGCCGCCAGGCGCCCATGATCGTTGCCGCACAGGCCAACGCCCGCTCCAAGGCCAGCGAAT
The DNA here is from genome assembly GCA_039811705.1 of Fimbriimonadaceae bacterium. GTDB lineage: Bacteria > Armatimonadota > Fimbriimonadia > Fimbriimonadales > Fimbriimonadaceae > UBA2387. Next base: position 396 of record JBDHZD010000083.1, read on the forward strand.
GGACGGCCGTTCGAAGCGAACTCGGCCCCCGACTGACAGCCAACGGGTTCTACGCGGACTCGCGCAACGGGACTACGCTCCAGACGATGGGCGGCATGCCCAACACGTCGATGGCGATGCCGGCAGGGCGCACATCGGTGGGCAACCTCATGCTGATGCTCCCCTTGTTCACCGGGGGCTTGCTCGAATCCCGGTCCGCTGCGGCCAAAGAGAGACTCGGCGCTGTGGGTGGAGAACTTGACGAAGCGATCGCCGAGGCGCTTCTGGGTGTCAAAGAAACCTTTCTCGCCGCGCAGTTGGAACAGGAACGCGTTGCCGCGCAACAGGCACGGATGCAAGCCGTCGAGGAGATGCTCCGCACCACCCGGGCCCGATTCGAAGAAGGGAAAGAGCTGCATTCAGCGGTGCTTCGGGTGACAGCCGAGTCCCTGATGGCGCAGCGCGATCTGCGGGCGGCGACGAACGCTCGCGACAAGGCCCTGATCGCCCTCCAGCGGTCCATGGGTGGCGAGCCTGGATCCCCGAAGGCCACCGCGGGAGACCTGTCGCCCACCGAAACACCATGGAGCCTGGAGGAGTGTCTAGCCCAAGCCATGAGCCAGCGGGGCGTCGTTGTCGCCGCGCGCGCGTCCGTCAATGCGGCGCAGGCCGAGCTTCGTGCGGCTGACGCCCGTCAGGCTCCCCAAATCTATGGGCAGGCGATGGCCGATGCCTCGAGCGACCCGATGATGCGCGGCTCGACGGTTGGCGTGGTCCTGACGATTCCACTATACGACTCGGGGGAACGGCGAGCCATGGCATCGTCCATGAGAGCCATGCTAGAGCGCGAGAAGGCCATGTTGCGCGGAACTTTGCTCGAGGTCGAGACCGAAGTGCGCCAAGCATGGCTCGACTTGCAGACCGCTGCTAAGGACGTCGAAGCCACCCGATCGGCGTTTGTGGCGGCAGAAGCTGCCTACGATGTGGTGCGCTTGCGCGTCGAAGCCGGAAAGAGTCTGTTGCTCGAACAACTCGATGCACTTGGATTCGTGGCCGAGGCCCGCCTGGCTCATGCACTCGCTCTGTTCGAGCAACGCATGGCTTTAGCAAGGCTCGAGCGTGTCTCCGGTTGGACGTCTCAGGAGGGCAACTAATGTCTCATCGTCTACCCCATCTCGCACAGTCGTCGCGGTACCACCGGTTTCCTTTGATCCGTGCGCTCCTCTCGGTCTTGCTCGCTGTGGCATCGCTCGCCGCGTGGCCAGCAAGCATCGATACGGTGAGTTTTCGGATCGACGTCGTTACCGATCCATCCGTTATCCCCATCGGCAAGGCGAACTTGGTCGTTTCGGTTACGGATCGCGCAGGCAAGCCTGTAGAAGGAGCGCAGGTCAAAGCGATTGCCAGCATGCCGGGCATGAACATGGGCGAGCGAGAACAGCCCGGACGCCCGGCGGGCAAGCCGGGCGTCTACCTTGTTCCGGCCGTGTTCTCGATGGCCGGACTCTACGAGGTCACCGTCACCGTCAACGACGAATCGGGGATCGCCTCGTTCCGGACGGGCGAAAACACCTTGGGACAACAAGGACTCCCCTGGGCCCGAATCGGCCCCTTTGGCGGTCTTGTTGCTTTGGTCGCGTACACCCTCTGGAGAATGCGCCAGACGGGCCAAACCGTCGCATGGAAAGGCGTCTTCACGCTGAAGACCGCCGGATCGCTGCTTCTTCTTGCGTCGGCTCTAGGCGCAGCGGTCTGGTCGGTCAACAACCTCCGCCGACCTGGAGCGATGACCCCCATCGAGTCGCAAGCGATGGAAATGAACACTCCTGCTCCCGAGGGCACCCATACGGTGGATCTCGTCGAAGTGGTCAACCAACGTTTCGGGACCACGGTCTCGTATGCCGGTCAAGCTGTCGGCTTTGTCGAGCACGATGTGGTCGCCCGCGTATCCGGGGCCATTGTCGATATGCCCCTCTACGTCGGTGATCGCGTGTCGAAGGGACAGGTGGTCGCAAGGCTTGACACGTCGCTCACTGACCCAGAAGTGGCCATGCGCAATGCAGCCGCAATTCGAGCCCGCGAAGGCATCGGCGTGGCCAAGCTGGAAGCACAGGAGAAGTCCGAAGAGATCGGTCAGGCCCAAGCCGAGCTGGCGATGGCGCGGGCGGAAGCCGATGAGGCGCAAGCCATGGCCACAGCCGCACAGCACGGCCAAAGAGCCGCCGAAGCAGAGGTGCGCGCTGCCGAAGCCGATGCGGGGGCCATGCGGGCCGAAGTTTCGTCCGTCCAAGCCGATCTGGAGTACCAGAACGCGGAGTACCAACGCGCCAAGAACCTCCATGAGCGGGGCGCACTGACTCGTGACGAGTTCCAGCGCTCGGAGGCCGATCACAAGCGGGCTTTGGAGATGGTGCGTCTCGCCCAAGAGCGGTTGCGAAGGAGCGAGGCGATGCGGGGGGCCGCCGAAGCCGCGTTGGAGCGCTCGAAGTCGGAAGCTCAGGCTTTGGCACGAAAGGCGGCACAGACCCGCGAAGGCGTGCGTGCAAAAGAGGCCATGTTGCAGCGTGCCCGAACCGCCGAACGCGCCGCGGCTGCCCGGGTTTTACAAGAACAGGCGATGGCGCGTGAAGCCGATGCGGGCTTGCGCGGTGCAAGAGTCCTTCAGGGTTATTCGGAACTCCGCAGCGAAACCGATGGCGTGGTCACCCAGCGACTCATTGCTCCCGGTCAAGTCGTCATGCCGGGCCAAGCCGTGGCTCGCGTTGCGCAAATCTCGCCGATCCGACTTCAAGCGAATGTTCCCTCTCAGGATCTCGCGCGTATCGTCGTCGGAGCGCGGGCGTTGGCGCACGTGCATGGATCAGCCGACCCTCCCATCGAAGCGCGTGTCACTTCCATTGCTCCCAGCGTCGATCCAGTTTCGCGTACGGGCGTCGTCGAAGCCATCGTGCCCAACGCCTCTGAGGCCATCCGCCCAGGACAATACGTCACGCTGGAGTTCGAACTGGGCTCCTCCGCCGAGGCATTGGTCGTGCCCGGGTCTTCTGTCGTCCAACACGCGTCCGCGTCATCGGGCGTCCTGGCTACAGAGGCTTCGGCCTTCGTCTGGGTTGCCGAGCCATCCCTGAACGCCGAGTTCACCTTGCGACGCCAAGCAGTGCGCCTTGGTCCCCGCTCGGGGAATGAAGTCGCCATTCTCGAGGGTTTGAAGCCGGGAGACAAGGTGGTGGTGCGACCTTCGGCGATGTTCCGCGAGGGTCAACGCGTGGTTGAAAGGACCTCAAGCGAGTTCAGCCGCGACCTCACGGTGACGGTCACAGAACGGGGATACGAGCCCGCGATCCTCACAGTGCCAGCCGGCAAAGCATTTTCGATCTCGTTCATCCGTCAAGCAGACCCCTCGTGTGGCGACAGCCTTGTGTTTCCCACGCTCGGCATCGAGAAGCACCTTCCCCACCGAGAACGTGTCACGGTCGACATTCCCGCCCAGCCTCCTGGCGAGATCAAATTCGCCTGCGGCATGGATATGTACAAAGGCAAGGTCGTCGTGCGATGAACAACAAGCCACGACACTTGAACGCACTCCACCTGATCCACAAGTGGAGTATTGAGCATCCCTATGCTGTATTGGCATTCTATGTCGCGATGATGGCCTTGGCTTGGATGGCCATTCAGAGAATGCCGCGGCGATTCGCACCGTACGTCGAGAGCCCAATGATCGGCGTTGTCACCATGATGCCAGGACTCTCCGCGCAAGAAATGGAGACTTACGTTTCCAAACCTATCGAGGAACAACTGGTCAACCTCAAAGGGCTACGGTACATCCGCAGCACGTCGCAGGATGGCTTTTCCATCGTCGCCCTGGAGTTTCCCTTTGGCACCAACATGCAACGCGCCATCACCGACGTCCAGTCGCTGATGAATGTGACACAGGCAAATCTACCCGCAACAGGGGCTAATTTGAAGCCCTCATTTGTCGTTCCCATCGATCCGCTGAATCTGCCCATTCTCACCCTGTCTCTCCGCGGAGAGGCAGAAAAAGGATGGGACATGGTCAAAGTCCGCGAATTTGCCGACAACACAGCCATCCAACGTTTGAAAGCTGTCGACAACGTCTTCTCGGTCGTACCGTTCGGAGGCTACCGGAGACAGATGCAGGTGGTCGTGGATCGTGAAAAGTTGGCCTCATACAACTTGTCGATCCTAGATGTCCGAAACGCGATCGATCGAGCCAATGTCTCTGCTTCGGGCGGCACCCTCACCGATGGTGAAAACGAAAGCATCATCCGTATCGAAACGCGCGCCACTAGCGCGGAGGACGTACTCGCCTACCCAATCACCGCTTCTGGTGACCCACTCGCGCCGCCTGCCGCGCCAAGTCCCATGGGTGGCATGGGTATGGGGCCAACGTTCAACCCACCACTGACCGACTCGCCCCGACCACCACCGCAAGACGGATCCAAGAAGGTCGTGTACGTCCGTGACGTCGCCCAAGTCACCGACGCTCACTGGGAGCGCAGGAGCGCTTACCGCTATTATGATGGCGCATCAGGCACCAGTCACGCGTCCGTGTCAGTGAGCGTTATCCAGAACCCCGGTGCCAGTTCTGCTCAAGTGGTCCCTGCGGTGATGAAGGTCGTGAACGATCTTGAGAGGGAGTATCCAGGTCTCACGTTCGAAGTGGCCTATGACAACGCACACTTCGTCGAGATCCTCTTTGGGAATGTCTGGCACGAATTGGCCCTTGCCGTAGTCCTCACTGCGGTCGTTGTCTTTCTCTTTCTCGGCGAATGGCGCGGCACGCTCATCGCCATGGTGACTCTGCCCACAAGTTTGGCCATCGCCGTCCTGATGATGGTGCCCTTTGGCATGACTTTCAATAGCGGCACACTGATCGGACTGTTGCTGAGCATTGGTCGATTGGTGGACGACTCGATCATCGATATCCACGCTGTGGAACGTCACCTGAGAATGGGCAAAACGCCCAAGCAGGCCACCATCGATGGTATCGCAGAAGTTCGCCTTGCGGTCATCTCGTCGACCATGATGATCGTTCTCGCACTTCTCCCTTTGATCTTTTCTGGTGGCATTGTCGGCCTGATGTTTGTCGAGTTGGTGTGGCCGCTGATTTTCGGCCTGCTTGCCTCGATGCTGGTGAGCTTCACCCTGACCGCCCTCCTGTGCGCGAAGCTACTGCGTCCTGAAGAGGTGCGCGACCAAGAACGCCGACATCCCGTTCTGGGGCTCCTCTACCGTATCCTCGATCCCTTCCAGCGAGGCCTAGACCGGCTCGAGCGTGGATATGAACGGACGATCCGGTGGCTGCTGCAACACCGCTTCGCCAACTTCACGCGCGTCATGGCGACTCTCATCGTAGGTGGTTCGTTCTACTACTTCATCGGTTCTGAGATGATGCCCCTCGCTGACACGGGACAGGCCAGCGCATTCCTCGAAATGGAGCCGGGAACATCCTTCGAAGGCACCGAGCGCGCCGTGCAACAGCTAGAAGCCATCTTCAAGAAGCATCCAGAGCTTGAAAAAGCGAGCATTGAAGTCGGCGCGGAATCCATGTTCGAAACCTACACACCCTTCTTTACAGGCTATCAGATGCCTGCAGTCGGCGGAGCAGCGATGATGCTGACTTTCTCGGACAAGGATACGCGTGCAAGAAGCATTTTCGAGGTCATGGATGCGATCCACGAGGAGGCCTTGAGAACCATACCTGGACTACGAAGGCTTCAGATCAAAGAAATGGGTTCCGACGTCATGGCCACTGCCGCGGCTCCAATCCATGTCAACATATACGGTCCTGACCTTGAAGAGCTGGATCGTCTTGGCACCGAGGTGCTCGCCGTCGCCGAGAAGATGCCCGAACTCTATCAGCCTGGCAAGACGTGGACGATGGGTGTACCGGACTATCGAATCGTGGTCGACCTGCAGAGGGCCCAAGAAGTCGGGTTGAGTCCCGATTCAATCGCCCAACAGGCGTATTATGCGACACGTGGCGGATTGACTAGCGAATGGTATAGGCTACCCAACATCCGGCAAAACACAATCTCCATCCGCCTTCCCGAAGAAGACCGAAGAACGGCCGATGACCTTGGAAACCTATACCTAGCAACACCGAACGGTCCAATCATGCTCAAGTCTGTTGCCGAAGTGGTTCGCGCCGAGGCTCCTACGGCGATCGAGAGAGATGGATTGAAGCGGGTCGTCGGTATTACTGGCTATTATCGCATTGGCGATCTTCCCAGTATGGACGTGGTCATGAACTTGGTAGCCAATGCCTATGGAGGAAACAAGCAACTTGGCGTCGAGCCGATCAATTTTCCTCCCGGTTACGGCATGGAGATGCGCGGGGACATGACCCAAATGATGGATTCGTTTCGGCGCTTGCTTCAAGGCCTGGCATTGTCTCTTGTGATGATGTATTTGGTTCTGGTTGTCCAATTTCGGGGATTCCTTCAGCCGCTGCAAATGATCGCTTCCCTGCCGTTGGAGCTTGCGGGTGTGTTCGTGGCGCTCTGGCTGGCGCATCAGGCCTTCAGCACCGTATCCATTCTGGGCATCATCGTGCTCACAGGCATGGATATTACGACAGCCGTGCTCATGATCGATCTGATCATGAAGTACCGAGATCAGGGAATGCCGCGAGACGAGGCGATTGCCAAGGCCTGTCCAGATCGCTTGCGTCCTATCCTGATGACCGCGGGCATCGCCATGGTCGTCATGATTCCCATCGCCTTTGCACCCAAGACTGGTCTGGACGCCTACCAGCCGCTGGCGATGGCGATTGTAGGGGGCCTAATCGCGGGCACAATTCTCTCGCTCTTCGACATCCCGATCATGCATACGTATGTGGACGACTTCACGCGGTGGATCAACAAGACGTTTCTTGGTCGCGACTGGACTTGGACGCCGCCAGACGATGAGGCTTGAGTTGCGACGATCCTACACATTCACATGACCGGTTGTCGTCGGCAAGCGCGGCTCGTAGGCGCCTTGGCAAGGCCGTGGTTCGTTGAACCGACATCACACGGGTCGCAGCCCCGGCAACGGGGGTGAGTATTGAAACCAGCGCACCTCAGATCGGTGCTAGTGCGCGTTGAGCTACACCCACTCAGCGCCCACGACGTTGATCTACTTTTTCGCCACGTCCGGCTGCAACGCGGGCGGACCGACCCGCCGGACCCGAGCCAGACATTCCACCGCTCACAGCAGACGCCGCTGGGCCGAATCCACCCCTCCCTGCAGAAATTCCAACACCCTGATCGAACTGCTCCCCGTCGCCGCGAGCACCGCTCGTAGACGGTCAGCGCCGTCTTGCACACCACGATCCGCTTGACGAGCAATTCTTCGAGCGGCGTCGGCGAAGCCCCGATCAACCTGGACCTAAGCGACTCCGCGTCCCCCGGGGAAAGCGTCGCAGGTCAACAGACGGCCCTCCCCAAAGCGCGGCGTCCAGAATCGCCGACATGGCAGCCCTTGGCATCCACTTCCCGTCAGCGGTGGTTTGCGACTTCGCCAGGTCGAAAGCGCGGCAGTCGCCGGAGTCGGCCAAACGGCGCAGAACCTCACAAGCCGCCCCGACCCCGTACCGGGCCAGTTCTCCAAAGGACCACGAGCAACGCGTCGGAAGCGCCCTCGTCCAGCAGACGCTCCACCGCCTCCCCACCACCCTCGGATGCGAACAGATTGGCGATCGACATCGCGCATCCGCCGGACTCCCGGTCCTCCAGGACTTTCAAGGCTTCCTTCGCCGCTCGCCTTTCCCCTTGGCGTATCCGGCGGCGACATACGCCTCAGCCTCCCTTTCTATGGTTCGGGAGTCCACCCGCGCGAACTGGGCTTCGACCTCGGCCGCAAACTCCCGCAACTCCCTCAACCGTCTTCGCTCTTCGAACCGCATTTCGCGGTCCTCGTCCGCCAGTAGCGCCGCCACCATCCCCGCCAGCCTCCGCCGCTTCCGGTAGTATTACAACCCGATCCGCCGCACTTCGTAGCCCATGCTACAGAGTGTTGCAATAGTGCGACAATTGAAAGGATGCCAATCTGCAGAGGCAACCGCAGACGCCGGACCGGCGGAGCAGGACTGCTAGCCCGCGATGGCGAATCATGGAGAATACAGACGACCTGCGACCGCAGTCGACAGATCCACACGTTAACAGCTTGCGACATCAGAACACTATGAAAACTGTCAAAGACGCCTGCAAACTGCAGCCCAACGCACTGGAAATCCGTCTCAGCGACCAAGTAGAGAAGCTTGAAGAACTCATTGCCCAGCAGGGAGACGGGTCTGCGTACTTCGACAAGACCTTCATCACTCAGGGCATGGAGACACTGGTGCGTGAGGGGATCGCGAGACTGGCGGGCAAGTCCTCGCAAGCGGTTTTCCACCTCAAACAAGCCATGGGCGGAGGCAAGACACACTCCCTGGTCGGCCTCGGCTTGCTGGCCAGAAACCGTGCCTTGCGCGAACGGGTGTGCTCGGGATTGCCGCATCTCGGGGCGTTCGATTCGGCGAACGTGGCCGCCTTCAACGGAAGGAACGAACCCCCTGAGTTCTTCTGGGGCGACATCGCGCGCCAGCTTGGTCATGGGGACCAGTTCTGCAGGTACTGGCAGGGCGGGGCATCGGCCCCCGACGAAGACGCCTGGCTCAGCCTGTTTCAGCAGAGCGGACCAACACTCGTGCTCTTGGACGAAATGCCGCCCTACTTCCAGAGCTTGGCGACACGTCCAACCGGGCAAGGCACGGTCGCGGACATCGCCACGCGAGCGTTTGCGAACATGCTCACTGCCGCAGGAAAGTTGACCAACGTCTGCGTGGTTGTCTCCGACCTGAGCGCCGCATATCAGACGGGCGGGCAGCTGATCCAACGAGCCCTTGCCGACGCGCGCAACGAGTTGGGGAGGCAAGAACGCTCGATTACCCCTGTCGACCTTGCTACGAACGAGGTCTACGAGATCCTCCGTAAGCGTCTCTTCGCCGAACTGCCTCCGCAAAACGTCATCGAGGAGATCGCGGCTCACTACGGACGCAAGTTGGAAGAAGCCACCAGGGCGAGAACCGTGAACAGGGGAGCGGAAGCGATCGCCGACGAAGTTGCGGCCACCTATCCCTTCCATCCGCGACTTCAGAACCTGATCGCGCTGTTCAAGGAGAACGAGAACTTCAAGCAGACGCGCGGCCTCATCGAACTCGTATCGGGGTTGCTCAAGTCCGTGTGGGAACGCCAGGAGAACGACGTCTTCCTGATCGGGGGACAACACTTCGATCTGGGAATCCAGGAGGTGCGGGACAAACTTGCGGACATCTCGGGGATGCGCGATGTCATCTCGCGCGACCTCTGGAGCACCGAGAGGAGCGCCCACGCGCAGGTCATCGACGCCCAACTGGGCAAGGGAGCGGCGCGCGAGATCGGAACTCTTCTCCTCACGGCCAGCTTGTCGACCGCCGTGAACTCCGTCAAGGGTTTGACCCGACAGGAGATCGTGGAATGCCTTCTCAACCCGTTCCGCGAAGCGAGCGATTACAATGCCGCGTTCGAGGAATTCGAGAAGGTTGCCTGGTACCTGCACCACACTCAGGAAGGCAAGTTCTACTTCGACAGAACTGAGAACCTGACCAAACTTCTCCAAACGCTCGCCAAGGAAGCACCGGACAACCAAATCGACGCGCTGGTCCGCAGGCGCCTGAAGGCCATGTTCGAGCCGTCCCGAAAGTCGGCTTACGAAGAGGTGCTTCCGCTTCCCACGCTCGACGAAGCGCGCGCGGCCGTCGCCCGCAAGCGCTCCCTACTCATCGTCAGCCCCGACTCGGACACGTCCTACAAGGACATCGAGAAGTTCTTCGGCGAGGTCACCGAAAAGAACAACCTGCTGGTGCTCACTGGTGAGCAGACCGCCATGGGAAGTCTGGATAAGGCGGCGCGGCAGTTCTTCGCCGCCGATAAGGCTCAAGCACGCATCCCGGCAAGCCACGCCCAGCGACAAGAACTGGACAAGCGCTTGGAGGACTACGATCTCCAGTTCTATGCGACCGTGCTGGGCTTGTTCGACCGGCTGGTCTTCCCCTACCAGCGGTCGGGCCAGGATCCACGCCTCGTCCCGAAAACTCTCGACCCCACCCGAGACACTGGCCGCGAATTCAGCGGTGAAGCCCAAGTCGAGAAGACCCTTACCAGCGATCCCATCAAGCTCTATCTTGACGTGGAACAGAACTTGGACGCTCTCCGCGAGAAGGCCGAAGACTGCCTTTGGCCCATGGGTCTTGACGAAACGCGTTGGTCCGACGCCGCCGACCGATACTCCCAGAATCCGGCCATGGTCTGGCTGCCCCCTCGAAAGCTGGACGACCTCAAACTCCGAGCCTGCCAACAAGGCAAGTGGGAGGACCTCGGCAACGGCTACGTCACCAAGAAGCCTAGACCGAAGGAGGCCACCGTCCAGGTGACCGTCGAGTACGGCCCCGACGACGCCGGCAAAGTCCGACTGAGGGTCGTCGCGATCAATGCAGGCCCGGCGCCGCGGATCCACTATGCCGAAGAAGGTCAAGTAACCACGACGTCAGCGGTACTCGCCGATGCGGTTCTCGAAACCACCGCCCTGCGAGTCCAGTTCCTCGTCGTCGATCCCACGGAACAGAGGCCGTCCGCGCCGCCCTACGAGTGGCGTGGCTCCATCAAGTTGAGATGTCACCTGAACGGCCAGGGCGAGAACAGACGCGTTGAGCTCTTTGCCGCGCCCCGTGGCACCATTCGCTACACCCTCGACGGCACCGAGCCACGCAACGGAAAGCCATACGAGGGGCCGATCAGCATTGGCGCCGGGTCCGCGCGAATCCTCGTGTTCGCCAGAGCCGACGACTTCGAAACCAAGGACGCGTTCGATTTCCCCGATTCGAGAGGAGTCGGAGGAGGAGGGGTCGTCGTCGACCCAAACAAACCGGCAACGCTCGTGTCCCCGAGCCAACCCTTTGCGCTCGGCGCAAGAGACAAGGTCTACCAGGCGCTCGAGTTCGCCCAAGAACATGGCGTGACCTTCGAAGTCGTCCGCATCACGTTGGGACAGGGCAATCGCTCGGTCTTGATTCAGGTGGGAGAGCTCGACGTAACGGCCAAGACCTTGCGGGACCTGCTCTTCAACGCGGAACAGCTGTTCGATCCGTCGCAACCCATCGCCATGACGTTCCGAACGGCCCGCTTCCTGACCGGGCACCTGCTCAAGGAATTCGCGAAGCAGTTCGACCTCGTCCTCGGCTCGGAGACGGTGAGGCAATGAGGGCGACCTCCAAGACCGTCGACTTTGGAGCCCCTGATCGCTCCGGCGCTCATGTGTTTCGGGTCGAGATTCCCGAGGGACGGTCTTCCCTGGTTATCGTCGCCGAAGACTACGGACACCACGGCGAAATGGGAGGCGTTCCCGCGTCCGAAGATCGCGTCCACCTGACGAGATTGGTCTGGTCCGCCATCGCCGAAGCCGCCCGGCACGAGTTCAACGGGCGTCTGCAAGCGGCAAAGCTGCCCACCGCTCGATGGCGAACGGGCACCAACCGTGTGGACCGGCTACTGGGTAAAGAGCTGTGCGTCCTCGCTTGGGCCGCCGAAGGCGCACCGGAACAGCTTTGGCCCGTCGTCTGCGCCAAGTGGGCCGCCCTGCGCCCGGAAGAGCGGTGGTGGCTCTACAGCATGACCTCCGCAGAGGCCGGGCTGCCGGAGGACAAAGGTCGCGGGTGGCGCAAGGCCCTGGCCGAGGCCCTCTCGGACGGCAGCGCTCCCGCCGAACGGCGCAAGAAGCGTCCCCGCCCCGTCGAACCCGACATGCAGAATCTCAGCCTCTTTTCCCTGCCCGAAGGAGATTCAGAACCGGGCCTGGCCCTGTTTCCCGAGGAGAGCCGGTCGTGAAGCAACCCGAACCCTTCGCCTGGAAGGACCGCCCCGCGCTCATCGAGAGGCTTCTGCCCGTTCAAAAGCTGTCCGCGGAATCCTACAAGGAGCAGATGGCCGTGCACGGCAAGACCCTGACGGCGCTCGGCAGCTACTGGAAGGGTCGCAAGCCCCTGATTCTCAACAAGGCGTGCGTCCTCGGATGCTTGCTTCCCGCTACCGGCGACGACGAAGCCGACCTCGAAGTGTTCGAGATGCTCATGGGCATGGACCCCGAGTCGTTCGCCGTGCGGATGCCCAGGCGCCCAAGGCCCGCCGAGATCGTCCAGCGCCTCTCGCTCGGGCGGATCGAGGACTTCTTCACCGTCACCCCGCCGGGCGCCTTGCCCGTCTCGGGACCCGTCGACCTGAGCGAACCGCTCTACAAGGGCGTCAAGATCGCGTGGCGACCGGCCGTCGTCGAGGCCGAGCGGCGGCGGCTCGAGGCTCAGATGCTGCCCAAAGCGCCCTACCGAACGTGGGTGGACGCCGCGAACCGCCCGGAGCAGGTCGAGGGGGTGCACGACCACGTGTGGGAGCGGGTCAACCGCCACCTCGGCACCGACGCCCACACCTTCCCCGAGCTCGTCGAGCAAATCGGGATCCTCCGGTTTGGCAAGCGCCCGCTCGTGGCCGACACGTTCTGCGGCTCCGGCCAAATCCCGTTCGAAGCCGCACGGCTGGGTTGCGACGTCTACGCCAGCGACCTCAACCCGATCGCCTGCATGCTCACCTGGGGCGCGTTCCACATCGTCGGCGCCTCGCCCGAAGAGCGCGAAAAGCTGCGGTCGGAGCAAGAAGCCCTGGTCGCC
>JBDHZD010000084.1:0-13043 GCA_039811705.1 Fimbriimonadaceae bacterium
GACCCTGGTATGACGGCGACGCCCGCGTGTTCGAGGAGGTGGTCGACCAGCGCCACATCGTCCGCAAAGCGGCCTTTCAGACAGGCTTCGACATTGGGCATCACGTAGAATGCGCCGCCTGGGGTGGGGGTCCTGAAGCCGTCGACTTGGCTCAGGAGGTCCAGAACGAGGTCGCGCCTCTCCAAGAATTCGCAACGCATGGCTTCGACGACGGAGGGGTCCAACTTCAGGGCCGCCAGTGCGCCCACCTGAGCGAAGGACGTTGGGTTGCTGGTCACTTGATCTTGCAGCGCACCCATGGCCTCCGCGACACGCTTGGGAGCGATCGCGAATCCGATGCGCCATCCCGTCATGGCATACGACTTGCTGCACCCCATGATCGTGACGGTTCGCTCTGCGGACTCGGTGCCCAAGGCGGCGATGCTTTGGTGCGGCTCGCCGTAGACCAACCTTTCGTAGATGTCGTCGGCGATGATCCACAGGTCGTGGCGGATGGCGAGGGCGGCGATCTCCTTCAGGAGTGACCGAGGGTAGACCGCGCCCGTGGGGTTGTTCGGGCTATTGAGAAGAATGGCCCTGGTGTTGGGACCGATGGCCGCCTTAAACTGGTCGATGTGCGGGATGAAGCCGGTCGCGCTGGTGGTGGCGATCGGTCGGACGGTGCCCCCCGCGACGGCGATTTGGTCTTCGTACGTCGCCCAGAAAGGACTGGGGATCAGCACCTCGTCGCCGGGCTCGACCAACGTCATGAGTGCGTTGAACAGACTCTGCTTGGCACCGCAACTCACGACGACCTGCGACGGTTCGGCGCGGATGCCGTTCTCTCGCTGGGCCTTGTCGCACACGGCTTGGCGCAACTCCGGAATGCCGACCGTGGGGGTGTACTTGGTGAAGCCGCGACGCATGGCGTCTTCAGCGGCTTGACACACGGCGTCAGGCGTGTTGAAGTCGGGTTCGCCGGCGGCGAGTGCGATGATGTCGCGACCTGACGCTTTGAGCGCTTTGGCTTTGGCGGTGATCGCCAGAGTCGGAGATGGTTTGAGGAGCCCGGTTCGGGAGGCGAGGGCGGGGGCCACAGCCGATTATAGCGGTTCGCGACGTGGCCCCACTCGTGGAGGCTCGCTCGGGCTATATTGGGCACATGGTTCGATATGCCATCGCCGGACTGTTTCTTGCGCTATGTGGGGCGGTCGCGGCTCAGGACGCCCAGTCGTTCAAGCTCAAGATCGTCGAGGGCCATGTTCAGAAAGTCAAAGTCCTGATGAAGGGAAGTTTGGGTGGCATGGCGATCGAGATGAAATACAACACCGAGGAGCGCATCCTCAAGGTCGAGCCGAACGGCGACTACAAAGAGCAGACCAAGACCACAGGTTTGGAGGTCAGTGCGGGCGGCGCGCCGGTGCCTCTGTACTTCGATACCGACAAGACCGAGGTGCGGACGCTCGACCGCCTCGGGGCGTTGTTGGCTACCGACGACCCGGCCGCCAACCTGACCTTGTTGCGTCGGGCGGGCCGTGTGCAGATATTGAGCGCTCCGGAGGCCCCGGTCAAGGTGGGCGACTCGTGGTCGTTCGAGGGGAAGGGTGACCCCGAAGCGGAGTTGCCACCCGTGAAAGTCACCTACAAGTTCGTCGCCGAAGAGAAAGTGGGCTCTTGGGACACGTGCAAGGTCGAGATTTCGTTCGCTGAAACGGAGGGAGCGAAGCCCATCACGGCCAAGGGGTTCCTTTGGTTCAACAAGGCTGACTTTCGGGGGGTGAAGGGCGAGGTGCTCATCGAGAACTTTCCCGCGCCCGCTGGCTCGCCTGTCCCGGTCATCTCCTCCACGGTGATTTTCGAGCGAGTGGAATAAGGGACGATTTCAGGTTTCGGGATTCGCGTTTCGGGCGCTACGCGATCAGCACGTCGTTCGAGCCCTGCTGAAGTTCGCCGATGACAGCGGCGCTTTCGCCCGCGCTCGTCAGGCGCTGAACGATGGCCGGGGTGTCGGCACGGTCGGCGACTAGAACCATTCCGACGCCCATATTGAACGTTCGGAACATCTCGGCGTCGGGCACGTTGCCCAGCTCCTGGATCATGTGGAAGATGGGCAGAGGAGTCCATGAGCGTCGCTCGACGACGGCCCGCAGGTTGGACGGCAAAACGCGCGGCAGGTTGTCCACCAGTCCGCCGCCCGTGATGTGCGCCACACCCTTGACCAGGTCTTCTTGGATGAGGGGGTGCACGGCCTGGAAGTAGCACCGATGCGGTCGGAGCAACTCTTCGCCGACCGTATTGCCGAGTCCGGGCATGTCGCTTCGCACGGACAGGCCGCCGACCTCCAACAGGGCGCGGCGCGCCAGCGAAAACCCGTTCGTGTGCAACCCGTTGCTGGCGATGCCGATCAGTTGGTCGCCAGGCATCATTTTGAGCCGGGGGAGCCGCTTGTCGTGATCCACCACCCCGACGATGCAGCCGACCACGTCGATCTCGTCGTCGTGATAGACACCGGGCATTTCGGCCGTCTCGCCACCGATCAGGGCCGCGCCTACGGCTTGGCAGGCTTCGGCCATCCCGCCCACCACCTGAGCGAGCACGGAGCCTCGCAGTTGCGACGTCGCGAAGTAATCGAGGAAGAACAGCGGACGCGCTCCCTGACACAGGATGTCGTTCACGCAGTGGTTGACGATGTCGAACCCGAGGCCATCGAAACGCCCGACCATGGCCGCGACCTTGGTTTTCGTCCCGACGCCGTCGATGCTGCTGACCAGGATGGGCCGTTGCATGTCCGGGAAGCCGATATCGAAGAGGCCGCCGAATCCGCCGATGCCCGCTAGGACACGGTCGCCGTACGTTGCACGGATTTGAGGGGCCACGGTGCGAAGCGCCCGATGGGCTTCGTCGATGTCCACCCCGGAGTCGCGGTACGTGAGTTCTTCGGGCATGGGCCTCAATGTACCCAAGCGGTTTTGGGGACCGGCGCGGTCACCTTGTCGTTTCGCCTATCGGCCCAAAGCTCATGATCAGGGTGCGTTGGGTCTGTTGATGGACTCGGCATCGGTCGGCGAGGAACGCGCCAGGGCACCAGATGGGACCCACGAGGTCGCAGACGACCGGTACCCGCTTGCGTGCCGCTTGAGTCCAGCGCCGGTCAGCGAAGATGTCGGCGACAGGGCGCGGGCCGTGGCTCCAGTTGAACGGCACGACGGTGTCACTGGCTTGCGCCGACCGGAAGAAGGGCGTGCCACGGACCGATGCCGCATCGAGAGTGACCTTGAGCAAGTAAGGGTCGGTCTCGACCACGGGTTCATCGGCGAACCACGCTTCGAGCGACCAGCCGAACTCGTCGGCCTCGGTGGCTCCCGGCAGCGTCAGCGGGTAGCGGAAGGGCTCGGGCACGTCCGTCCGACGAAAGTGAACGCGATCGGCGTTCCAGTCGAGAACGATGGCCGAGTCTGATCGGAATGCATCGCTGGTGATCGAACCTGGCGTGCCCGCATGGATGCCCTCGGTCGCGATGAGCGTCTGGTGTCGGTCGAGCGGTGCGCCGAGCGTGGCTGCCACTAGTCGGATCGCTCGTGCCGCCAGCACCGGAGGCAACGAGGCAATGCGGTCGCGTTCAAAGACGGCTTCGACATCGCGGGTCAGCCAAGAAAACGGATGGTTGATTTCGGTCTCTGCTTTTTCCAGAGCCGCCGCCGCCAGGCCGTTGAGGAATCCGTCCTCTTCTTCGGCGATCTGTGCCAGGCGCAGCATCGCGTCCTCGAATCCGGGATGGACCAACTGAAGTTCTGGGATCACTCGGTGGCGGATACGGGCACGGCTGAATGCCAGGTCGGCGTTTTGGGGGTCGTCGTGGAACCACAATCCTTCCTCGGTGCAGAAGGACCGCGTTTCCTGGCGGGAGAAGGGCAACAACGGGCGTACTTTGTTGCCTTCTTTGGCAGAGATTCCCTTCAGGCCCGCGAGGCCGGTGCCCCGAGCCATCTGGAACAGCATCGTTTCAACGAGGTCGTTGCGTGTGTGGGCGGTGGCGACGAGGTCGCATCCGAGTCGGGCGGCCGCTTCGCCGAGAAAAGCGGCGCGTGCCTCCCGTCCGGCTTCCTCAAGCCCGACTCCGAGCCGCTCCGCCATGCCCGGAACATCCGCATGACCGCCGACAAAGGGCACGTCCAGTTCGCCCGCGTACCCTTCGCACAGGCGCATCTCCAGGTCGGCCTCCGAGCGCTGACCGTGGTGAAGGTGCGCGGCGACCACGTCGTATCCTGCGCCGACCAGCAACGTCAGCAGACACGTGGAATCCGCGCCACCGCTGTAGCCCACCAGGATCCTGGCTCCGGGAGGAAGCAAGCCCGACGCCTGCAAGTGAGCCAGGAAGGCTGTTCTCATGGGATCGCCTCTAGCGATAGTTGACGAACTCGACCGGGTAAGGGAGGTCCAGCGTCTTGACGAAGGCGATGCACTTCTGAAGATCGTCCTTCGACTTGGCGGAGACGCGGACCTCGTCCCCCTGAATCTGGGCTTGGACCTTGAGTTTGGAGTCCTTGATCTTTCGAACAAGGTCTTTGGCCTGGTCTTGCGGGATGCCGACTTTGAGTTCGACTTCTTGGCGCAAGGTCATGCCGCCTGCCTTCTGGGGTTCGGCGTAGCCAATCTGCCGGATGTCGATGCCTCGCTTCAGCAACTTGCTCTCGACGATGTCGCGGAGCTGGTCGAGTTTGAACTCGTCGTCGCTGACCAGGGTGATCTTGTCCTTGACGAACTCGATCTCGGACTTGCTGCCCTTGAAATCCCATCGGTTGGCCAATTCGCGCTGGGCTTGATCCACCGCGTTCTTGACCTCTTGCATATCGACACGGGATGCGATATCGAACGAAAAGGAATCGGCCATCAGGGAATTCGCTCCAGATCGGACTTTTGCACGAGTACCACGTAGTTCGCGCCGAATTCGAGTTCCTCTTTGCTGAGTTGCTTCTTTTGCTCTTCCGAGACGTTGGCGAGGAACTTCTCACGCATGCGGACGACGGCTTGCTCGTGGACTTCACGAGCAGCTTTGAGGAGCATGTCGGGATCGATCTGGACGGCGCACTGGGTCCCGTCGTAGATGTTTTGGATGGTGCCGGTCAGGCCGGCCAAGTGGGGAAAGTACCGCATCTGGGAGCGGTCTTCGGGAGTGGCTTCTCGCTCCACCACGCGCACGCGATCGCCTTCTTTCAGAGTCGCCATGGACTCTGAAGTGTACCTTGGCAAAAGGAAGAGCGTCCCCGGCGCTTGGGGCCGGGGACACGATGTCGACGCGGCTAGCCAGCCGCCGAGGCGCCTTCGATGCTGGCTTGCATCGGCGGGTTGTTCCACGCCACGATGAAGCCGTAACCGTTGCCTTTGGGAACGATGATGCCGGAGAACGTTCGGCCGGCTTGGGCATCGACCTCGGCGGATCCCACTTCGGTTCCGTTGATCTTCAGCACCGCCGTGTGTTTGCCAGCCTTGAGCGACACCACCTCGGACGACTTGCCCTGAAGAGCGATGTCCATTCCCGCGATGGTCACGACGGCTCCGGCCACATCGACCGGAGACGAGACGCGGAACTCGATGCCCGATTTGTCCTTGGGATTCCTCGGATCTCCATCGACGACCACGGCGGTGGCACCGTTTCCTCCGTTGTAGACCACGACGGAGTGCGTCGCCTCGCTGCCTACCGTGACTTTCACGGGTGGCAACCCGTTGTCCAAAGCGATTTCAGCGTCGCGATTGGGGCGGGCGAGGGTGAACACGCCTGCCGACTCTCCGTTGACCTTCAGGCCTGTCTGACCGTTGATCGTGTAGGTGACGGGTGTCTCGGTGAGGTTAACCACGCGAACGTAGCCGCCTCTGGGAGGCGCCTTGACCTCGGGAGTATCCGACGAGGGCCCGCAACCCGCAAGGGCGAGTGCGGCAACGAGGAGAACGGCAAACTTGGACGACATGTTGGGCCTAGGATCAGTCGGTGGACGGTGTGGCCGCTTCCATCGAGGTGCTGGCTTCCGCATCGCCCGTGTTGACCTGTTCTTCCTTCGGCTTCTGCTTGGCGGCCTCGTTGTCCGTGGTCACCGTTTCGGTCGCGGGGCCGCCGCAACCGACCAAGGCAGCGCCGATACCCAGCGCCGCGACGACGACGAGAAGATGAAATTTGCTCATGGCTGACTCCATTCTATCATGAGAACGACCCGTGCGTCTGCACGGGCCGTTCTCGGGTGGGCCGGACTTAGCGCAACAGGTCCTGATCCGGGCGGAAGAAGCACGAGTACGACACGGTCGCGCCCGTCAGCGTGCAGCCCCACATGGAGACCGCGACGCCGTTGGCATCGATCCGCGCGAACGGCGAGCCGTAGTAGTCCGTGTGTGGGTCGTTGGGCGCTTGCGTGCCCTTCGGACCAACGCGGAAGAACTTGGCCGACGTGTCGGCCCGACCGCCGTTCATGCCATTGCCATAGACCCAGGCCTTGGCGCTGGCACCGTTCCAGAACCATGCGTAGCCGCCCGTCGCCCCATCCATCGGAGGCGCCATCGGGTTGAAACGGCAAGCAGCGAACGCCGTGCCGTCGCACCGAAGGGCGGGATTCGTGATGGCTCGGCCCTCGCGGGCCGTGGTGCCGTTGCCGCTCCACAACATGACCAGCTTCGACGGCATGGCGACTTCAGAGGCGCTCATGGCCGTGAGGAGGCCGTTGTACGTGAAGTGCTGGGTCGCCGGGCGGATGGTGGCGTTCAAGAAGTCCGCCTCGTCCGCAGTGGAACGCGTACGGGTGAAGCCCGTGCCGTCCAGGATGTCCCAACTCTTGACGTACGGTTGCGTCGAGTTGGCCCAGTACGTTTGGTTCTGCGCCTGCGTGACCGGGGTTTCCCAGCCGTCGTTCGACGTCTTCCAGTTGTAGGGGATGGGGTGGATGGTGTTCCAGCGGATGGTGCCATCCGTGCGCGTCGAATACCCGAGAGGGAACAGGTCGTCCGAGTCCGCCGCGTAGATGGCGAAGCCGGTGCCGAGCTGCTTCACATTGCTCAGGTTCGTGGTCTTCTTGGCAGACTCTTTCGCCTGCGCGTAGACCGGGAAGAGCATCGCCGCCAGAATGGCGATGATGGCGATGACGACGAGGAGTTCGATGAGAGTGAACCCACGTTTGACCATATGAGATTTTCCTCCAACAGCAGTAGCCGGTCCCTGTGGGCAACCGTTCGGGCCTCCGAATCGGTATCACAACTGAATCATTGCGAGAAATGGTGGAATGTCCGAGGGCGTCCCAGAGGTACCTGCATGTTCCTACGCAGACGGCACGCGGAAAAGGTCCCTGTTCCAGACTTTTTGGTGAACAATTCCCGCCCCCGTCCGTACGCGGGTTGGATATCTCCCCGCACGCTGACAGGATGGGATGCCTCGGATGGGGAATCGTCACCCTGTGGAATTGCTCGACCTTGCGGCAGAGGCTGTGAAGGGTCTTGGCTTGCCTAGGGTTCGCGGCCGTGCCCAGGCGATTTCGCCCTTGGGGCGACCGCTGAGAACTCCGAAGCTCGATCCGGCGTTCGAAGGCGATCAGCGCCAGCGACTCGAGGATGCACTCGCCGCCTTTGCGGCCGATCCGACGTCGCCCGATGCGTTGATCTGGTGCGGGCGCAGACTCGGATATCTGGGGGATTACCGTTTGGCTGTAGGCGTGTTCACAGTCGGGATCGAGCGCTTCCCCGGGGACGCTCGATTCCTCCGCCATCGTGGTCACCGGTTCATCACGCTCCGCTTGTTCGAGCGAGCGATCGCCGATCTGGAGACCGCCTGGTCGTTGTGCGAGGGCCATCCGGACAGCCTCGAACCCGACGGCATGCCCAACGCGCGGAACGAGCCCACGAGCACGCTCCACTTCAACGTTCTGTACCATCTTGGCTTGGCGTTCTATCTGGAGGATCGGTTGTCAGAGGCTGAAGCCGCGTACCGCCGTTGCCTGGGCGTCGCTCGCCACCCCGATTCCACGGTCGCGACCCTCTATTGGCTGGTGTTGGCGTTGTTGCAGCAGTACCGCCGCGACGAGGCCTACGCTTTGGGCCGGGACCTGCCCTCGCCTGAAGCCTTGATCGAGAGCGGGAGCTACCACGAACTCGTCCTCACCCTCACGGGCCGGAATCCTGTTCTTAGCGAACCTGCCGACGCGTTGGCCGACGCCACACTAGGTTATGGGCGGGCGGCTCACGCCTGGTTTCAGGGCGATCGGGAGCGCGCACTGACCGATTGGTTCCGCATCGCTGGAGCGCACCAGTGGGCGCCGTTCGGTGTCATCGCGAGCGAAGCGGCGGTGAGTGCCTACCTCAGCGAGCGTAACGGTCTTCCAGGCGCACCTGCACCGTCTTCGTCTGGCCTCGGGACCAGAACTTGACCGTGGCCGTGTCACCGGGGGCGCTGTCCAACTGGAAGATCGCGAAATCGAGCGAGTCCTTGATCTTGCGTCCGTTCACGTCCAAGAGGATGTCGAAGGGTCGGATGCCGCCTTTGTCCGCCACGCTTCCGGCGATCACCTCGCGGATCAGCAGGCCATCGGCTGGAGGCTCCGCACCCAATTGTTCGCTCAACTGGCGGCGGACGGTATCGCGGCGCAACAAGCCAGGACGGGAATCGACCACCACGCCCATGGTGCCATAGCGCGAGCGCCCGTACTGGGTGATGTCGCGCACCACGCGCTGGGCGCGATCCACAGGGATGGCGAATCCGATGCCGATCGAGCCGCCGCCGATGCTGGCGATCGCCGTGTTGATGCCGACCAGACGTCCTTGGGCGTCGGTGAGCGCACCGCCGCTGTTGCCTTGGTTGATGGCGGCATCGGTCTGGATGGCGTCTACAAGAATGCTGCCCCTCTGGCTGGGAAGTGTGCGACCCAAACTGCTGACCACGCCAACGCTGACCGTGCTGTCGTATCCGAGCGGACTGCCGACGGCCATGACCCACTGGCCGACCTGCAACCCCTTGCTCGTTCCGAGTTCGATGGGCTTGAGGTTGCGTTCCCGAACTTGGAGCAGGGCCAAGTCGGCGTATTGGTCGGCACCGACGACTTTTGCTTGCGCGACACGCCCATCGTTCAGGTGGACCATGACCTGTGCCGCGCCTTCGATGACATGGTTGTTGGTCAGGATGTAGCCGTCTTCAGAGATGATGACGCCGCTGCCAGACCCGGTTTGCTGAATTCCCGGCTCGGTGCGAAAGAAGCTCCAGACTTCTTCGTACTTGTCGATGCTGACCACGGAGGGGATGACGCGCTGGGCAGCGACGCGGAAATCAGGCGCAACGGCCGCGGATTGTTCGACGGCGACCGGGATGGGCATGGTGTCGAACTTCTTGTCGAGCGCGCGGAGTCCGTACTGACGGTCCAAGCGAAGGCCCAAGACCACGCCACCCGCCACCAACCCCATCAACAACAGCCCGACAACGGTGGCTTGGAACCATCTGACGAGGAGCCTCTTGGCGTTCATGCCACTATTATTCACGTCCACGTTCGGCAGGAGGTTCCCGAGTGTTCGGGAACGTCCCAGCCCGAAGTCGGTCGAATGAGTTGCAGAATGCCCCTACTGTGCCGTTTCGTTGTGGCTGCCGTCATGATCGGCGGGCTGTTCGGATCCCTATTGGCCGATGAGAACCGTCCAGCAGACTTCACGATCGGGACGACGGTCCTCGCCTCTGGGCACGAGCCGTTCGGGGCGAACCTGACGTATCCCGACGTCAACAACTTCACGACCGACCCCAGCTTCGAGCCCTTCAACCTTCGGCTGCGGGGCAACGCGACCGGTGGAGGACCGAACACGATCCTCAACGACGCGAATGCCACCACGAGCTACTGGGACACGATCGGCGACGGGTTCTTCAATGGCGCGACCGTTCGTGTGTACCGGGTCGTTTTCGGAGCGGTCCAACACGTCCGCACGGATACGATCCAGCAGTACTGGGCGAGCACCGCCAACGTCCTTCGCATCGAGCTTGCGTCGAACGGACCCAGCGTGCAAGCGGGAGACATCTACTTCATCGAGATGGAGTCCAACGCGCCGCCCTCGCACCTGGCCCATTCGCGGTTGCCGTGGATTCCGTATGGGGACACATGGCGCTACCTGGTGGATTCTCAGCCTCAGCTGATTTCGGGCATGGTCCGCGACCCTTCGACCGTGCCACCGGGAGGCGGGCGGACCAGCTTGCGGCTGACGGCGAACGGACCGCAAGAGGTGCGGATTTCGCAGTACCGCTATAGTTGGCCCGGATTCGTTTACGAGCCGCTGGTGCCCGGGCGGACCTATCGCGTCAGCGTCTGGCTGAGACAGCAGGGGCTCGCTTCGGGTCAGGTGCGATTCTGGTTCACCAGCGAGTACTCGGCGCTCCAGCACACGTTTGCAGGCGTGGACGGAACGTGGCGGCAATTCACTTGGGACTTTGTAGCACCCACCTATCCGCGCGAGAACACCCCTACGGTCGAACACGTTCTCGGCTTCACGGGTCCGGGCCAGGTTTGGGTGGACGAGTTCCACATTTTCGATCCGGCTCAGCCTGCGTTGGAACTGAACGCGTTGGCGATGCAAGCGTTGCACGACTTCGACGGGGGCGCGTTGCGCCTTTGGAGCGGCCAAACCAACACGGAGTGGGGGACTTCGCTGGACAGCTGGACCAGTCGCGAGGGGCAATCCAAGAACACATGGGCGGCCAACAACGGCCGGACGACTGGTCCGGCGGTGAACCTGCCGCTCGGGCTCTCGATCTGCGAGCAGACCGATATGACGCCCTGGCTCATTGTGGGTCCCTACTTCAACGAGCAGGAGTTGCTTGGACTTATGGAGTTTCTCGCGGGACCATCGGGCAGCACGTGGGGAGCGAGGCGCGCACAGACAGGACGCGTTGCGCCCTGGACCGATGCGTTCGGCAAGATCCGCATCGAGTTCGCCAACGAAGCATGGAACTTCATGTTCGACCCATGGTCGTTCGACGCCGCAACCTATGGGGCTTTTGCCGAGCGGTGCTTCTCGACCATCAAATCGAGCCCCTACTTCCCAGCGGTAGCCGACCGCTTCGAGTTCATCCTGAACGGATGGGTGGCCAGTTCAGGGACCGACGGATACGGAGCGACAGCGCGGAGAAACAGCCCGTCGGCGGACATGGTCGACATCACGGCTTACACCGGGGGCTGGGAATTAGGAGGCACCATCGGTGGTGGCACGGTCACCGACCAGGGGTTTCTCGACACGCTGACGTTCATGCCGCGCGTCCACCAGGTGTTCGTCGATGCCCAAATGGCCACGCGGCGTCAGCTCGCTTCGGACGGTCATCCGTACGATCTGGCTGTCTATGAAGGCGGACCGGGCTACGCGCTGCCCAATGCCGGCGAGCCGTTCAACCTGGTCCAAGAGGCCTATGGCAAGTCGCTGGCCAATGCGGTCGCCACGCTTGACTGTTTTCTCTACGGCGCAACGCAAGGCTTTGGGCCGCAGGCCTATTTTCACATGGCGCCGGGCTACAACTGGACCAGCCATACCTATCCGTCGAACGGGTACCGTCCGCACGCCTCTTGGCTGGCCCTCCAGTTGCACAACCGCAACGCCCAGGGAGATCCGGTCCTGACCGTGGCCAATTCGGTTCCGACGCGCGACTTCGCCGCCACCGAGGTTCTTCCGGCAAGCACCAACGTGCCGATGGCCACGGCTTACGCGTACCGTAACGGCAACCGTTACACCGTGTTTGTGCTTTCGCGGCGCTTGACGGGGACGACGCCCGTCACCCTGCGCTTGCCGTTCAGTGCGGCGACCTCGGTCACGCGGCACCGCTTGACGGGCGGCCCGATGGACACCAACAACGCGTCGAACCTGATCGCGATCGAGTCGTCGCCCGTTGTTGGATTCGATCCCGTGTTCCAGTTCGATCTGCCTCCAGCTGGGATCGTTTGCTACGTTTTCGAAGGTGTGACGATGTTGCCCGAAGGCGTGTTGCGGGCGACGATCAACCAGGGACCGACGCAGGACGACCCGACAAGCTATCCTCTGATCCGGTTCCGCACCGTGTTCACTCACCCGGTGACCGGCTTCGAGCCATCGGATATCGTTCTCGGCGGAACGGCGGGCGCGGCCGACGTCGAGATCGTCGAGCAGGCTCCATTGACGGGCAACGTGTTCGACGTCCACGTGACGGGTATGACCCAATCAGGCACCGTGAGCGTCTCGTTGCCGGCGAACAGGGTCCAAGCGGCGGGAGGTTTGTCCAATCTCGCAGCCACAAGCTGGGACGATACCGTGACGTTTGCCCTCCCCGTGGCCGAAGATCGTCTCTTCCTTTACGATGGATTCGAGGTCTTGCCGCGGGAAGCGCCCAATCCGACATTTCTGGACGGCGCGGCCTCGGGCTTTGGGTTCAACCAACCCTGGACGGTCCAGAACTTCAACCCAACAGACGCGCAAGGCTATCGTCTGCGCAACGAGCAACCCCTGTTGATTCCGGGCTTGCTCTCACGCGGCGCGTATGCCGAGGGCGGATACGTGTTTGTGACGTCGGGGCGGGCCGTTGATTCCCCGGCTTTCGGGTTGCACCAGGTCCTCGGCAGCAACCCACCCCAAATCGGTCAGACAGGGATGACGCTCTGGTCGAGCGGCGTGCTTCGCAAGACCGCCGCCAACAACGAGCCGGTGTTCTTCATGTTCAATGCCGGACCCTACGCCCAAGGATGGAACGACAACCGGATTATGGTCGGCTACTTTGGGGAGCCCAGCAACCATCAGGGCGAGCGCTATTGGACGTTGGCCATCCGCAACGCACAGAACACCGACTTCGAGTATGCGAGGACGAACGCCCCCATCGTTCCGGGGCAGCAAGCGCTGTGGGTGCTGCGGATGAGGTTCGGCTCGACGGACGAGGTTTCGCTTTATGTGAACCCTGCGACGTTGGGCGGCGAGCCACCCGCTCAGGCGGACGCCGTGCTGACCTCCGACCGATTCGGTACGAACCTGGTGTTCCGGACGGTGGGCTTCTACGGCGGCAACTCATTGGCCCAGGGGCATGGCGACGAGCTTCGGATCGGCGACAG
>JBDHZD010000085.1:0-12975 GCA_039811705.1 Fimbriimonadaceae bacterium
CGGCAAAGGACACTCTGGCGAAGCATGAACCCGGGGTGCCACGGCCTGACCGGGCTTGCCAACCTTCGTTCCTCGCATGCGATTCTGCCCGGCAGGCCGTGTCTGTCCTGGCAGGGGAAACACGGTCTGGCGGCGCGAGAGACTGTCACCGGCGACAAACCCCGACCGCACAGACCGTGGCACCCCGAACCGCCACTCGTGGTCCCGCCGTCCCGGCGCCAAACGACACTCTGGCGAAGGATGAACCCGGGGTGCCACGGCCTGACCGGGCTTGCTTGCCTTCCGTTCCTCGAATGCGTCTCTGCCCGGCAGGCCGTGCGGCTTCGCTGGTAGGAGCACGGTCTGGCGGGGACCAGACGTAGCAACCAGCGACAAACCTCGACCCGCACAGACCGTGGCACCCCAGTGTCCAGGTCGCTAAGGCCTTCGGGAATGCCACCAGCCGGTTGACAACTCCGCCTCGCGACGCACGGGAGCTGTGAACGCGAGCATCAAGTCCACCTTGTTTCCATCTTCCATCTTTGCAAAGTCTGGGGAAGTGAATGTGAATTTTGAATCGTGAGTGCGAAGGCAACCCGCCGACCACCTGCCAAATGCAGACAAATCACGCCTCATCCAAACCAGACTCCGACTCGGAGGTCTGCAGGGCGCGCCAGGCATCCGCTCCGATGACCACCTGCGCCTTGCCCGTCTCGATCGCCTGCAGCAGCTTGAGCTGCACCAGCGCCGGGTTGTTCTGCAGCGTGCGAGCGTTGTTCGCCATGCTCCGCAGGACCGCAGCCTCCGCGCGGGCGCGCTCAAGGTTCGCCCGAGCCGTGTGCTGGGCCACGTGAAGGTCGCCCATCGCCCGCCGAACGTCGGAACCCGGCACCAAATCGCGGAGCGCGACGCTTTCGATCTCGATCCCGGTGCCCTGAACGCCCTCGGCCACGCGGCGCGTGAGTTCCTCGGCGATGGCCAAGCGCTCGGTGAGGCAGGCTTCGAGAGTTCGGCTGCCGATGGCGTCGCGCAACGCGGCGTGCGCGGCCTCGTGCGCCAGCGAGTAGGTCGGCATGTACGACGACACATAGCAGCCCGTGCGGGGCGTGTCGATCGCCGTCGCCCACGCGTCGAAGAACGCCACGGGGTCGACAACGCGATAGCGAACCAGCACCGACGCGCGGACCGTCGCGCCATCCGAGGTCAGTACCTCTTGGCCGAAGATTGGCTCCCCCTGCGTGCGCCGCTCCACGGTCAACACGACGTGCCCGTTGCCGGTAAGCGTGTGACGCCCAGGCTCCAGCCGACCCTGGCGCAACCCGCCGCGCCAGTGCAGAGCGAACTGGTGGTCGAACACGGTCACGCGGTGCACGAGGTTCCGGAACACAGCGTAGCCAGCCGTACCGAAGACGGCCGCGCCGAGCAAGGCAGAGACGAGTTGTCCGGTTTCCATAGAATCCTTGGGAGCGAGGGACCGACCGACGGTTCCCGGCGGGGACCCCGAAGGTCCGCAGGGCCGGGCGCCGCTCGCCTTTCGGCCAGCCGGACGACCTCGCTC
The DNA here is from genome assembly GCA_039811705.1 of Fimbriimonadaceae bacterium. Classification (GTDB taxonomy): domain Bacteria; phylum Armatimonadota; class Fimbriimonadia; order Fimbriimonadales; family Fimbriimonadaceae; genus UBA2387. Next base: position 1,538 of record JBDHZD010000085.1, read on the forward strand.
TGTAAAGGGTGCGATGACCAGTCGCGTAATGCGGGCCCTATCGCGTAGCCGTCGGGCTATGGAATCGCCGTATGACCGCTGGGGGTGGCCGCACGCCCATTATAGGCAGAAAGCCAACGAGCGGCTTGGTAGAATCGGCCCGTGGAGCCCGAATCCGAACGACCGAAGGCGCCTCACGAACACAGCTTCGACGAGTGGCTCGCCCTGCAAGGCACCACGCGCGAGGCCTACGAACGCCATATGGCGTTCGTACGGGCGCTGACGCCCGAACAGAAGCTGCAGCGAGTCGCTTCGATGGGCCGCATGATCCGCATGTTGCGCGAGGCGGTGCGACGCGATGGATGACTTCGCGATTCTCGCCGAGTTCAGTAGCCGCCTTTCCACGCAGGGCATCCGCCACTTTGTCGGAGGGAGCGTTGCCTCAAGCGCCTGGGGCGAACCACGAATGACGAACGACGTGGATCTCGTCGTCCATGTCGAGGCACACAACGCGGCAAACTTTGCGCTGGCGGCATCCGGTGACTTCCACCATAGCGCACGCGAACTGAGCGAGGCGTCGGAGCATCCTCGGCCGTGGGATTCGGTTCAAGTAAACCATGTGCCTTCGGCACTCAAGTTCGATTGCTTTCTGGTTCGAAACGATCTGGAGCACGAGGAACTCGACCGCGCGATCCCGGCATTTGTCGCAGAGGGAGTCAGCGTGCCGATGGCGACGCCGGAGTACGTGGTGGTGGCCAAGTGCCGATGGTACGACCTGGGTCGCCGGGTCAGCGACCGGCAGTGGAACGACATCCTACAGGTCCTCTCTGCGCAGAAGGGCCGATTGGACCTCGTTTATGTGGAGTCGAAGCTGAAAGCCTTCGGTCTGAGTGATTTGTGGGAGCGGATAAGGCGAGTCGCGCCGTGATCCCAAGCCACCGAACCCGCGAGCGGTACCATCGCACAACCATGTCCGATCGGCGCTTCATGCTCTACGACACGATGTCCAAATCCCTGCGGGAACTCGTCCCGCAGGAATCCGGCCACCTGAAGTTCTATTCGTGCGGCCCGACGGTCTACAGCTACGCGCACATCGGCAACTTCCGCACGTTCCTCACGGCGGACCTCGTGGTCCGCACCGCCGAAGCCCTGGGCTGGCAGGTCTCCTACGTCAGCAACATCACCGACGTGGGCCACCTCACCGAGGACAGCCTGGCCGACGCCGAAGGCGAGGACAAGATGGCGCGGGCGTTGCAGAGCAAGGATGGCGAGCGGTTCGCGAACGTGTGGGACCTGGCCGACCACTACGCCGACGCGTTCGTCGAGGACTGGCGGCGGCTCAATCTGCGCGACCCGGCAGTCCGGCCCAAGGCCACGCAGCACATGCGCGAGCAGATCGTGGCCGTCCAAGAACTCATCGCGAAGGGCCACGCCTACGAAACGCCCACGGGCGTCTACTTCAACGTCGCGTCGTTCGCCGACTACGGCAAGCTCTCGGGCAATCGCGATCAGGACGACCTGATGCGTGCCGTACGCGACGTGGTGCAGGACGACAACAAGCGCCACCCCGCCGACTTCGCCCTGTGGAAGAAGGACGAGAAGCACCTGATGCAGTGGTTCAGCCCGTGGGGCTGGGGATTCCCGGGCTGGCACATCGAGTGCTCCGTGATGGCCATGCGCTACCTGGGCGAGACGCTCGACCTGCACGCGGGCGGCGAGGACCTCAGGTTCCCCCACCACGAGTGCGAGATCGCCCAGTCCGAGGCACTCACCGGCAAGCCGTTCTCGCGGCTTTGGATCCACACGCGGTTTCTGCAAGTCGAGGGCGAGAAGATGGCCAAGAGCAAGGGCAACTTCTTCACCGTCCGCGACTTGGTGGAAGGCAAGAACGCCGACCCGCTCGCGCTCCGCTATGCCCTGATCTCGGTGCCTTATGGCAAGCCGTTCAACTTCACGATGCAGACGCTGCGCGACGCGTCGAGCAACGTCGAGCGTTTCCGGCTCTGCGAAGAGAAGGTGAGTGCGGCGCAGACCGCGGCACGCCCAGGCGACGACGCCATCGGACCGGAATTGGACGCGCTGTACGGCGAAGCTCTTGGCGCGATGCTCAACGACTTGAACACGTCGGTTGCGCTGGCCAAGGCGCTTGAGGGCACGCGGGTGATCCTGCGCGAAGCCGAACTCTCGGCGGCGTGTGCAGCCTCGGCACAGCGGTTCTTGGATCGGATCAACGCGTTGTTGGGCATCGTGCGCCACGAGTCGGCCGCGCCCGCATCGACCGCCCCCAAGGTGGACGAGGCCCGCATCGAGGCCTTGATCGCCGAGCGGACGGCAGCCAAGGCAGCGAAGGACTTCGCGCGCGCCGATGGCATCCGCGACCAATTGGCCGCCGAAGGCATCGAACTGCGCGATTCGCCCGAGGGTACAACGTGGCGACTCAAGGGCGTCGTGTGACGGTCACCTGGGTATGGCTTGCACCAAAGCGGAATAAGGCGTTTCCAACCCGCGAACGGCCAACGCCAGCGCAACCACGACATCGTCGTGGAATCCAGGCGCCGCCCCGTAACGCAAGCCCATGCCCGCCCTCTCGGCACGAAACGCCCGCAGCTCCTGCAACAGCTTCGGGTGTGGCGCGAACCGCAACGCGCCGGTCTCGACCATCCATGCCAAGTCTTGAACGAGTTTGGCCTTGACCTCTTGGCTGAACGACACGAATTCCACGCCTGTTTCGAGGGCGCGTTTCAGCATCTGGGTCGGCTCATGCCCCAGAGCCGTGGCGTCGCAATGAACCACCTTGCGCCCGCCGAAGCCCGCGAGGAAGTCGATCACGCGCACCACCTGGTCGGCGAAGCTCTCTCCCTGCATGGTCGCCAGATCCACGATCCACGCATCGCGCCTCGTTCCGGACAGCACCACCACGGCAGTGGAGTCCACGAACTTCGCCCAATCCACGCCGACCGAGAACGGCGGCTCTGGATCGGGCAGCGCGGCGACGACGCATCGCTGGACCGCTTCCTCGCAGAAGACTTGCCCTTCCAACGAAAGGAACTCGGCTCCGTACTCGACGCGGTAGGCACGTTCGCTGATCAGTGCGCGCTGGAGTTCCAGCGTTTCCAGGGACACCATCGGGTTCTCCCACGACGGCGATGCACGGCTCCAGATGTTCGGGTGGCCATCCTGTCCCATCACGAAGAACCGCCAGAAGTGATTAGTGCCCGCAGGTGTGCTGATCAGCGTGAGTCGCCCTCCGGTCGTCGCCAGCATGGGCAAGGCGATCTCCGTGACGAGGGCCTCTGGCACGAAGGCCGCCTCGTCCACGACGATGTGGGTCGCTTCCCGCCCGCGAAGGTGGCGCAACACATGTCCGGAACGCGCATGGACACGGTGGGCGCCCCGGAGCCACACAGGGTATGGCGTGGCGCGGAATCTGGATGGTTCGACGGGAAGCAACCCTCGCTCCTCCGCCATGGCGCCTAGGTCCATCGCGCGGTCCAGAACCAATCGGGCCTGATCCAGCGTTGGAGCCAGAACAAGGTGGCGGGTCGGCGTGGGAGAGCGCAGGGCGGCCAACACATCCACGGCGCAGGCGTCGGTCTTGCCCCATCGCCGCCCACAAGCGAGCACCCGAATCCGCGCGGTGTTGACCAGAAACTCCCTCTGACCCGGATGTGGCGCCCACAGCGGGGCAATCTGCTCGAGAAACGCTTCCACGCCGATCCGTCGCTGTTGGCTCGTTCAGGTCAACCACTGACGGTAGAATGACCCGCGCGATGCGCGCCTCGTTCGCCGGATTTGTGTTCCCCGACCGCGAAACGCCAGAAGGGCCTGCCCGTCGCGCCGACTTCGCTCCCGCCGAAATCCTGAGCCTCGCGGGAAGGTTTGACGTCGATTCGCCTCGCGGGGGCACGGCGTTTCCCAAGCGCGGCAACATCAACCTCCACACGTTCGTGGTCGAGGGAGAGCGGTCGGGCCAAACCGAAGCGTTCCTCCTTCAACGGATCAACACCGACGTGTTCTCACGACCGTTCAGAGTGATGCGTGCCATGGTGGCCTGGACCGAGGCGCAGGCCTCCTATCTGGATGCGCATCCTCAAGCGCGCGCGACGGGCTGGGAGCCCATCGAACTGGTGGGCAGCCGAGAAGGAGCGCCGTTCGTCGTCGACGATGGCCCGCACGGATGGTCGGTATGGCGCATGATGAAGCGCATTCCGAATGTGGTCGAGTACAAGAGTCTGGGTGAGGTCGCAGACCCCTCCGAGCGGCTGAAACTTGCTGCAGAGGTGGGCCGGGGCCTGGCGCTCAACGCCGACCTGACGTCCCAGATGATCCTCGACGGGCTCCAGCCTTCCCTGCTCGGCTATCGCGACACCCGTGGCTACTTCGCCCAGTTTCGCGCGGTGACCTCTGGATGCGCCTCGGCAGAGGAGGCCGCCCCCTTCCTTCCCACCGACCCCGAAGTCGCGGAAGCGACCGCGACTCTCTACCACTTGAGCGACTCTGCTTACGCTCCACGCGTCAAGGAACCCGCACTGCAGCCGTATCTGGAGCGCATCGCCGCCGCAGAGTCGTTCGGCTGTTGGCTGCAGGATGCCGTGGCAGCGGGGCGCGTGCGCCGAACCGCCATCCACGGCGACACGAAGATCGAGAACTTCCTGTTCGACCGGGCAACAGGCCGCGTGAAGAGCCTCGTGGACCTAGACACGATCATGCCGTTCACATGGCTGGCCGACTATGGCGACATGGTGCGGTCGCTGTGCAACGTCGCAGGCGAGAAGGAGACCGACCTGGACAAAGTCCAGGTGGACCGCGGTGTGGCTGACGCCGTGCGGCAGGGCTTCGAGGACGCCGTGGTGGAGGCGCCGGCAGGCGAGCTCGAAGGCATGGAAGACGCCGTGCGGGCCATCGCGCTGGAACTCGGGGTTCGGTTCCTCACCGACTATCTGCGCGGCGACAACTACTTCCGCCTGCTGCCCACGGACCCACCGGACCTGAATCGTCAACGCGGGTTGGTCCAGCTGACGCTCTTCGAGCGTTTGGGCGGGCTCGAGCGATGTTGACCACAGACGACGTCCGACACGGATTCCTCGCCTTCGCCCACCACACGGCCCACGATTCGCCGCTGTACAGCCGGCTCAGCCCGCTCATCGCTACCGACGAAGACCTTGTGCGGCTCTGCCAGTGTGGGCGTGCACCGATCTCGAACCTGTTCCTGGCCGCCGTGCAAGCCGAGTTGGCGAAGTCCAAGCACCCTCTGCGCCAGTGGTACCCCCACTTGGCAACCGGCAAGGCGAGAGAGGACGACCCATGGACGGCGTTTCGCGCGTTCGCCCTCGACCATGCCGACGCGATCCGGAAACACCTGACAACCCGCCGCGTGCAGACCAACGAAGTGGGGCGGGCCGTGTATCTGTTGCCCACGTTCTCGCGTTTGGCTGCGGGACGCCCCGTGGCGTTGATCGAGTTTGGCGCAAGCATGGGCTTGAACCTGTGCCTGGACCATTTTCGAGTCGAGACCGAGGAGGGAGCGTTTGGCGATCCCAGCGCGCGGCTGACGCTGCGGACAGCGTGGAGCCCCAGAGAATCGACCCCGACGGATGGTCCCCCGCATGTGGTGTGGCGTGTCGGGATCGACCTGCACCCGCTGAATGTCGAGTCTGAGCCCGACCGCGAGTGGCTGCAGGCGCTGGTCTGGCCCGAACAAACCGACCGCCGCCCAATCCTCGACCGGGCCATGCAGATCGCACGGGAAGTGCAACCCCATGTCCGCAAGGGCGATGCCGTGGAGGAGGTGGCGACGCTCGCTCTTCAGACGCCCGCGGAGGCCGTTCCCATCGTATTCCAGACCCATGTGTTCTATCAGCTCTCCGCAAAGCGGATCGAGCGATTCCACGCCACGCTGCTGGACGCCTCGATGCAACGGCCCATTTGGTTCGTCTCGCGCCACGACGACCTGCGCGTGACGCACTACGACCGGGGGTCTGCCATGGAGTACGTCGTCGCTTCTCCCCACCATCACGGCCGCTGGGTGCGCGACTGGTGCTGGCCCGACGACCTGGACCGACGCTCGCGACAGATCGATCCTTCCAGCCCGCCCGAGCAGCACCGCTGACCTGGCGGCAAAGCGAACGAGGCGTGGTCTTCATAAGATCCAACGCGGCCCTCCACGACAGCCAGCCATCCCCACCCATCTGTCACGTTGTCCCCGCGTCTTTGGAAGGGCTACAATTCGGCTCGCTTGCGACGTTGGAGGCTTGAATTGTTTGGCGGGTTGAGCCTGGCCGGAGACGGCTTCGAGGTGAGGAACTTCGGTACGGTCAGGGCGGCAAAACTGCTGACCCTCCTCGCCCTTACGCGTTCGGGTCGCATGCACCGGGAGCAGTTGGCCGAACACCTGTGGCCAGACGACTTCTACGACGCCACCCGTCTGCGACTGCGGCAGGAACTCCATCGTCTCAAACAGGCCTTGGGCCCGGCCTCCGAACTCGTCGGGTCGTCGCCCTCGGAGGTCTGGCTCGATGTTGCGAACATCGAAACCGACCTGAGCGTCCTCGAAAACCCCTCGACGGTCTTGGGCGGTGAGGACTGGCACCGCATGGTTGAACGGCCCTTCCTCCCCGGGTGGGAAGACGAGTGGGTTCGGACCGAGCGCGACCGCGCCGAATCGTCCCTCGTGCGCTCCGCCGTCCGCCACGGCCACGCCTTGCTCGAACGTGGCGATCCCGCCGCAGCGTTGGCGTTGGCCCAACGGCTGATCGCGACTCATCCCCTCCATGAAGACCTGAGAATGGTGGCCGTCGCGGCACACTCCAAGCTAGGCAGCGTGGCAGCCGCCCTCGCCGAGTATCAAGAGTATCGCCACCACGTCAAAGAGCAGTTTGGCGCAGAACCCTCGGCGGCGAGCCAATCCAAACTGCAAGAGTTGGTCGCCCAGCCGCCGACCACCCAGGTGTTCGATTGGTCGCACTCGGTGCCCACCCCAGTCGAACCGCTCATCGGTCGCGATGAACTCGTGCAACGCGTTGTGAAGTCGCTCGGACCGCCAAGCTCCAGCCGATGGGTCACCCTGATCGGGCCAGGCGGAATCGGCAAGACGCGTCTGGCAGTCGAGGTCGTCCAGCATCTCCGGACATCGGAGACGCGCGTCGCGTTCGTGACCCTCGACGAGGTGGCCGACCCGACCGAATGGGCAAGGTCGATCGCAGCGCAACTTCGCGCCGAGCCGCCCATGGAGGCAGACCCCGCACACTATCTGGCCTCGATCTTGGGCCAAAGCCCAACCCTCTTGGTCTTGGACAACCTGGAAACGGTCCTCCCATCGGCGACGCCCCAGCTGGCCGCAATGATGACCGAAGCACCAAGCCTGCGGGTTCTGGCCACATCGGTGAAGCCTGTGCGTGTGCCGAGTGAGACGTTGGTGGCTGTAGGAACCCTCGACCCGGCGACCGACGGGGTGTCGGTGCTGCGCGAAGCCTGGCGCTCGGTGAGGCCAAGCGCCGCGCCAGAAGGATTCGAGGACGAACTGCGGACGATCGCGGAGCGCTTGGATGGCTACCCGCTGGCGCTGAGGCTCGCGGGTGCGCGTCTGCGGTTGCTGGCCCCCAAGGAGTTGCTCGGGCAGTTGGAGGCGGCAGTCAGCGGGGGCTCGTCGCAGCTTCCCGAACGGCATCGCTCGCTGGAATCGGCGTTGGCTTCCGCCTACGAAAGCCTCGACCCCGCCCAGCGCCGAGTGTTGGCCGCCATCGCGTGCCTGCCCGGCGGTGTTGGCATGGACCTTGCCGGTACGTTGTTCCCCGGCGAGCCCCACCTCGACCTCATCGAGTCGTTGCTCGACGCGTCGCTGATTGTGCTGGACGACAACCAGGTGCCCATGATGCTTCGGACGCTCGCGCCCATTCGCCGCTACGTTCGATCACGATGGTCCGACGAGGACCGTGCCAGGCAAGAAGCGCAAGTCGCCAGGGCATTGCTGAAATGGCTGGAGCGCTTCGACGTCGCTCCATGGACCGCCGTGTCGCGCGAAACGCTGAACGAACTGGACGTCGCAGCCGAAAACATCCGATTCGTGTGGGACTGGGCTTGGGAGAACGAACCCTTGTCGGCGTACCGGCTGGCCCCGCTGATTGTCCGCTACGACAGCGCGCGCGGTCGAGCGATGCTGCTCTTGGACAAGCTGATGCCCCTTCGGGAAAGGTGGTTGAAGGAATCGCCGTCGATCTGCGCCAACATGGACTTGTCGCTGGCGTTCCTCCTGTTCGCTTGTCACCGCGAAGAACTGGCGCTGGAACCTCTGTACGCTGCGGAGCGGGTGGCCAAGGACCTCGGCGACGTTGCGATGCGCACCCGCGTGGCGCTTGGCATGGCCATGCATGCGTTTCGACGCGATTTTTGGAAAGCCGAAGAGTTGGGGCTCGAAGCCCTTGATTGGGCGACGCGCGCAGGGGACGCCTACTGCGTCGCCCGGACCCACCGCACGCTCGGTTCGGTCGCGAATCACAACGTCCTGAACGACAAGGCGATCAAGCACGTCTCCATTGCCTATCAAGGACTCAATGAGTTGGGCGTTGAAGTCGAGGCTGCAACCGCTGGCGCGTTTCTGGCCGGACACCTTTGGCTGGTCGGACGCGCAGAGGAAGCCACCGAGATCCTCGAGCAAGCAAAAGCCGCCCTCGACCCCGCCCGAGACGTGCTCGCATGGGCCAATCTGATCGAGATCGAGGGCAAGCTGATGTTTCACGAGGGGCGCCCCGCCGAAGCCGAACCCTACTTCCGCGAGACCCTGCGAATCTGGAAGTCCGTCGGTTGCCCCTATCAGGAAGGCGATCAAAACCACATGCTCGCCCACGCGCTCTTGAAGCAAGGCAGGGTCGCCGAAGCCCGACGCTATCTCATCGATGCAGCCGACAGTTGGTACAGGGACAACAACATCGGAGGCACCTACTGCTCCTTGATCATGGTTGCGGAAATCCTGTGGATGGATGGCAAAGGCGGGCGAGCGCGCGAACTGATGGGCTACATCGAAGCCCTGCGAGAACACCACGCCCTGGCGATCGTTGAAAGCGCCCTCAAGCATCGAGACGCTGTGCTCGAACTGATCGGCGGGCCGGCAGAATTCTCCGCGCCCCTCACCCTTGAGGCGGCGCGTGCTCTGTTTGATCAGATCCGCTAAGCATCGACTCGGAAATCAGTGCCAACAACTTCGTCCAACTGGATCGTTCGGCTTGGTTCGACTTCGACTCCTCGTCGACGAGGCATTCCACGAGCAAACGGTTCACCACGTCGAAATGACCGCGCAATGCTCCGTATCCTTCGCGACGCTTGCCAAGTGCGACGCACGTCTCGACAAACGCCTCGCGTTGGTCGAGCAGGTCGATTGCGGAGGCAAGCATCATGGTCAGCGTCTCATGCTGCGCCTCCATGTCGGTCGGGAACAGCCTGCGCAGCGTAGGGTCTGATTCGAACAGCCGCACATAAAACCGCTCGCTTCGCGCTTCGCAGGCGGGAATCATGCGAACGAAGGAGGTACGCAGCAGACGAATCTCGTCCGCGTCGGGCCACTCCAGTTCGTTGATCGTTGTCACAGGCCTATGGTCGCATATCCCTTGTAGACATTCGACCGCCAAACAACTTTGTAACGCAGGTGTAACGGGCAACAGCTATGTGCTCGCCCGCTTCAAGCGACCGATATCGCGCAACACATCGACCTGAGCGGGAGGCAATTCGCCGGTCGGCATCGGCGCGATGCCCAGCAACAGGTTTCCGCCGTGCTCATTGGCGAATCGGATCTCACCCACCACTTCCTCGGCCGAGCGCGGCGTTTGGCCCGAAACGTACTTCCAATCTGGACACAAGGGCAGACACGCCTCCCACGGCGAACCCAGGTCTCCCTCCGGCAGTTCGCGCTCGGGCGTCACGATGTCTTCGAACTCGTCGCCTACGGTCCGGTTGGCCACGATCAAGCCCGGCTGGAGCGCACGCGCCATGGCCACCATTTCGGCCATGCGCAGGTCTTCCTTGCCTTTGACCCACCCGGCATCCAGCCACAAGACGTCGATCGGGCCGTAGTGCGTCATCAGTTCGCGAATCTGCTCGTGCGTGTATTGCACGAACTGTTCCCATCGCTCAGGATCGTCCACCGTGTTTGCACCGCGGTGTGTCGGCCCGAGTTCCGGAGCCCAGTAGTCCGGGCAATGCCAGTCGGCCTTCGAGAAGTACGCCGAGATCGCCAGTCCCTGCTTGCGGCTCGCGTCGAACAACGCCTTGGTCACATCGGCTTGGGGGTGGGTGTGGAAGGGACAGATCGGCCCCGTGATCTTGTAGTCCGTGGTTTGGGTGTCCCACATGCAAAAGCCGTCGTGGTGTTTGGTGGTGAAGCACACGTACTTGGCACCGGCTTCGGCGAACGTCCGCGCCCATTCGTCCGGGTCGAACCGGGTCGGGTTGAACGTCGTGGGAAGGCTCCAGTAGTCGCTCTGAAACCGCTCCAGGTCCTTGCCGCGTTCGACCCAAGGCGTGGACTCGCCCCGCGCCCACTCGTCTTCGGGCACCAATGGCCAGCTCTCGCAGCAGTCCCATTGGCTGTAGGGCGCCCAGTGGAGGATGATGCCGAACCGCAGAGACTGGAACCACCGCAGCCGCTCCTGCAACCAGGCGGGCTTCTCGTGGCTGGTGGCCGAGCTATGGGCGAGGACGTCGTCTCTCATGCGAGCGCGTCAGTCCAATTCGAGGTTCTTGAACCGCCGCTCCGTGCTGTCCATGTTCTCGGTCAGCGTCTGGTACGCCAGATGCACGCGCCGGTGAAGCTCTTGGGCCTGCTTGCGTTCGCTGGTGTTCTCGGGGAAATTGGACGGGTTGGCCCGGCGCGAGAGACGCTCGAAAGCCTCGCGGATCTCCTCGTATTGGGCTTCGGCCGCAACGCCCAGCACTTTGCGGGCAATCTGGCGCTTCTCCTCCGGGTCGGTCACCACACGCTTCTCGATTTGGTATTCGATGCGCTCGAAAGCCACCGACTCCCTTTCGACAGCAGGCTCCGTGGCAGCGCTCAGTTCGGCTTGGGCATCCGACCGATGCAGACCATCGTTGATCTTGTCGAAGATGTCCAAATCCTTGAGGCGGTCCCACTCGCTGTTGACGTGGGCGCGCGCCAGATCGTAGAAACGTCGTCCGGTGCTCACGGCTTTGCCCTGATGATACCGTTGCCGAGCGGGCCCCCTGCCCCGAACCGCCCTGTGGCACAATTCGCCCGATGGCGAAAGTCCGCACTTGGACGTGGTGGCTGGCCGCTGGAGCCGGTGTCGCCGCCGTTTTAGCCCTGGGCGCGCAGGCGGTGCAGTTGGGAACCGCTTTTATCGCCTGCCCCGAGTCATCCGCCGATGCTGCTCAACGCACAAAGTTGCTCGGCGCGGAAGCGGAGCATACGATGTTGACTTCGGCCATTTCAGGCCGTCCGGCGCGCGGTCTGG
>JBDHZD010000086.1:0-12921 GCA_039811705.1 Fimbriimonadaceae bacterium
TGGAGAAGTTAGCCGGCCAGCTTCCTGAGGGTCTCCACGAGCATTTGGGGTGCCGTGAACTCCGAGGACCCGATCCTCAGCCGATCCGCCCCGTCCCACTCGCAGGAGAAGGCGACCCTGGGGCCGACGTAAAGGACGGGCACCGATGCAGTCGGTGGTTCCGTCGGGGATACGGAAGCGAGTGAGAACGCCCCAAGTTCGGCGGAGCGCCCTCCCAAGATCACCCGACCCGCCTCGAAGTTGCGGACGTCCAGAGGCTTGGCGGGAACGCCTTCAGGCTTGCCTCCCAAGGCCATGTAGCCAACGGAAACCACCTCTCCCGTGATCGCGTCGATCAGCCCGACCCAGTGGCTGCCCACGCTCCGGACGCCGCCTTCCGGCGTCGCCGCGAAGAGGGGCAGCTCCCACGCCAAAATGCTCTGGCCCTGCTCCTTGAGCGCCTTGTAGCGTTCCGGGATCGGCGTCCCCCTCGACCCGGGAAGGCAGACGACCGGACGATAGCTGGGATAGTCTTCGTCGGGCAGGGCCAAGATCCGCCCGGCGGCTTTCAATTCTGGGCGCGAGAACACCGCCTGCGCCGCGATTTGGAACGCCTCGGGCACGGTGATCCTGGGCCGCAACTCAAGCGGAGCCTTGAACGTTTGCGACGATACCCACTGCGTCACATAACCTGTACGCTTGTCTAGGGACAGAAACCCCGCAATAGTGCCGACGTTTGCACCTTGAAGGCGCCGCAGAACGGTCGATTTGACCTCACTCGAGTTCGGAGCCACAGGGTACGCATCCAATGCAATCTCTTCCCCTAAGGACCCTGAATTGCGATGAAGGATAGCGGCCACCCTCTTCATGCTAGCATCGTCTGGATTGGCGAAAGGACCCGAGGGTGCGTCCGAAAAGTCGCCGTGTAGCGTCCTTAGACCAATGACTTGCGCCGCTTGCGGTACAACCGCGACCGAAATGCGGTGCTCCGTGCCAACGCGCACCCTCCAAAGGCCTTGGGTAAGTTCGTAGACCTCGGTGTGTCCGTTGGTGTCCGCCGGAAGACAGCCACTCGTTCGCACTTGTTGAACAAATTCAACAGCCAATCGCTCAGCTGAGGTGACATGCTGCACGGCGAAATTGGAAAGAAGTAGAGCTAGGGCAGACAGTACCACGATGACCTCCAAAGAGCTAATTTGGCTTTGTCTTCAGCATAAACATAGAAAAGGCGCATTAGCTTGTCGGAATCTGCGCTCAGTTGCATCGGATGAGGGACGTTGATCTTGCCACTCAGGACTACAGGCATATACAAAGTGTTGGCGTCGTCAATGGCTTCGTCGATCGTCAAACCCGATATGAGGGCCGTAATGACATAACTCATATGTAGATGCAAAGACACTCGATCATCCAAGTTCGGCGGCCGGACGACAGAATAAACGGGGAGCGTGAATCCAGCGTATGCGCGATCGGTCCCCGAAACTCCTAGCGATTGAGCAGGAGCCGTTCCTGCAGCCAGGGTATTGCATGCGTAAGCAAGAACTAAGTTCCTCAATGCCGCAGTGGTCCTTTGAATCGTGGCTAGCTCGCTCCATGCCAAATGTTCGTCGCCATTGCCTGCGTTGCTGTCGTCGTAGGAAGCTCGAATCCCCGTGGTTTCTCCGTGCGTGAACGCGATGAACACAGTGTCTGACCCCAATGCGGACGTTAGTTCTGCTTCATTGAATTCGTTGACCGACCCGCCTGTTGGCGTTGCCAGGTGCTTGTTGAGGCCCAATGAATCCCTAGCATTCAAGGCCCCCAGCAAAGCCGAGTAGCTATAGTCAAACCCGTCTGGAACGGATTCGAACACATAGCCGACCCCCTCGACATACTCTTCATGGGTCGCCAAGGACAGGCTCTGGTTGTAGGAAACCAAGTTCGCGGTCGTGGTCACCTCAATGCGGTGCTGAACAACCTGAACCGGAGGATAGCCCGACCACATGAAGCAAGCCAACTTCGCTTTGACTTCGACAGGGACGGTCGAACCATTCTGAAAATGGGTGCTCGCGAATCGGACGGGACGAACTTGAGGCACAGACTGGGCGGGATGGACCGCGTGGTACACGACGGTCTCGCCGATCTTGATTCGAAGCTCCTCGGCGTAAACTCCATGATAAAAGGGTGCCACCGGGTTCTGAGGAATGAACGCTTCTAGCCAAGCCGTAAAGTTGACGTTCGTCCCGGACACCTCCTGACCCTGGTCCACCCCGACGATCTTCACCCGAAGACCGGCGTTTCCGTGAGTCGCTTCGGAAACGACATCGGCTTGCGAACTCGCGACGACTCCGCAAAGGACGAACGGGAATACGAATCGCCTCAATCCCATCCCGACTCCATCGTATAGGCCTCGGAGTGAAAAGTCAAGGAGGGGGGGGCTAAGGGCCCATGGAGCCGAACACCAGGTCGCTGGCTCGCCCGGCATCCCGCCCCCGCCGCCGTCGCTCCGAACACAACCAGCACGACACGGCTCCAACTAGGACACCAATCGCCGCAACGCCTCCAGATCCAACGGACGCGTGACCATGGCCAGTTCGCCCCTTGCGGTGCGGGGCCATTCGGCTTCCGGTCGGTCCCAGTAGAGTTCCAGGCCGTTGCCGTCGGGGTCGCGCAAGTAGAGAGCCTCGCTTACCCCGTGATCGGCCGCGCCGTCAATCGCCACGCCCGCCCGGTCCAGCCGCACCAGCGCCTCGGCCAGGGCGTTCCGGTCGGGGTAGAGGATGGCGGCGTGGTAGAGGCCCGTGCTTCCAAACGGGGGTGGCGCACCGCCCAGGCTTTCCCACGTGTTCAGGCCCAGGTGGTGGTGGTAGCCGCCCGCCGATAGGAACGCCGCACGGTCGCCCATGCGTTGCACGACCTCGAAACCGAGGGCCTCCGTGTAGAAGGCGATGGCGCGTTCGAGGTTCGAGACCTTGAGGTGGACGTGGCCGATGCGGGCGTCGGGATGGATCGTTGTGTTCATGTCCACTGCAAGGTCTGGAAGAGTTCCGGTTGCTCCAGACATGGGTCCTTGGGCCGGACGAACGAAAAGGGCGAGGCCCGATCGCTCGGTCCCCGCCCCGTCTTGATTCAGGTGTGCAATCTAGGTGAGACTAGCCGCCCTTGCCGCCGCCCGTCTTGGTGGTGCCACCTGCTTTCGCCGCGCCGCCACCGGCCTTGGCCGCTCCGCCCGCCGCGCCACCGGTCGCCCGGCCCGCGCCAGCCGCTCCGCCGGGGCCGCCGCCGCGCTGGAACTGCGCGCGTCGCTCGGCGATGAGCTTGTCGTACTGCGCCTTCTGGTCCTTGGTCAGGATCTTGCCGATCTCGGTCTGCATGGAGGTCATCAGCTTCTGCATGCCTTCGCGGCGCTTCGTCTCGTCCTTTTCGTCGCGGAGTTTGGCGAACGCATCGCGGTTCTTCGTCTGAAGCGCCTCGATCTTCTTCTTCTGGTCGGCGGTCAGCTTGAGCTTTTCGAAGATCTCCGCTTGGCCGCGCATGCCGCCCATGCGGCCCTGCCCTTGGCCCTGTCCCTGACCCTGTCGTTGTTGGCCCTGCGCTTGGCCCTGACCGCGCGCGCCTGCCTGCTGCGCCAGCGCGCTCACGGCGAACAAGGCGCAAATCGTCATCGCGATGATTCGTTTCATGGTTCTCGGTTCCTCCCGACGTCGGACGCTGGGATTACAGGGGGCATAACGCCGGGCGGCCCCAAACGGTTCACTCCGGCTTCGCCGGCCAGAGTTTGAGGAGGTCTTCCACGCTCAGGTGCGAAGCGCCCAAGATGACGCGCCGCCCCAGAGCCGTGTGGGTCGCCATGTGGTAGCCGTCGGCTTCGGCCACCTGCCACACGATGTCGCCCACCGTGACCGATTGGGGTGGTTCCTTGGGCGAAAAGCCAGCGGGCCAGAAGCCGGGCTTGTTGGGAACCTCCAGGATCACGGTCAGGGTCTCGCCGGTCCTCGGGTCGGCCCAATCGCTGCGTATCGAGCCCGAATCCCCGTACGAAAGGGCGACGCGGGCTTCGGTTCTGGCCCGAGCTTCTTCAGCCGTTCGCCCAAAGCCCATGAACAGGGTGCCATCGGCCAACAGCACGGGTCGACCGTGAATTTCGTAGCGGGCGGTCTCGCGGCCCGAATCGTCTACGGTGCTCGAGCGGACGTGGAAGGTGCCCTCTCCCACCCAGGGCGGCAACACGGCGACGGTGGGAGCGAAGTGCGTGCTTCTCAGCGAGCAGACCAACGTGTCGCCCTCAACTTTGATATCGACTTGCGTACCGTCCGGCAGCCCCGCCGTATCGAAAGCGGCCGGTCCCGGCCGGTACGTGGGTACCTGCCGTGTGACCAACTTCTCTTCGAACGCCGAGCCGAGGTACTTCAGACGCCCCTCGACTGCCAGTGGTTGAATCCACTCCCCCTGCCACATCTTGGATCGACGTTTCGCGGCCGAGATGTCTCCGGCGTAGTCGCCGACACGTGGATCGAGGATCCGCCAGAGGATGTCCGGTTTGTAGGGGCCGCGGATCACGGACCGGCCCGGGAACCCGTAATCGGCGAGGGTGGTCGGCGTGTCGCGCGATTCGATGCGCTCGGCCGTCCATGTGCGCGAGCCGCGCGTTTCAGCGAGAACGAGGCCGGTCTCGCGCTCGACCCATTGCGTCCAGCCTGCGCCGACGAGGCGTTGGGCTGTTCGACCGAGGATCGTCCTCGTTTCGTCCGACCAATCGGTCTGTCCAGAACCCGAGTCATCGCTGGGGATTTGGAGCGCGTAGCGCGTCTCGTTCTCGATCCAAACGAAACGCCGGTCGCCCTGACGCGCTTCCAGCAACGTGACGTGTGGGGCACCGAGGTCTGCGGCATCGCGCGCTTCGACGACCAAATCGCCCGACTGAAGCCGATAGGTGTCGATGTTCTTGCCCGCCTGGGTGCCGGTGCCGAACACCTCGAAGGTCCCGGACCCCTCGCTCAGAACAGGCGCAGGGCTATACTCCAAGGGCTGGATCGCCAGCAAGGCACAACCGATGAGTTGGACGACGACGCTCATCTCGACATTCATCCTATCCCATACGGGACCCGTCGCCGCGTCTGGCGATCCCTTTATCGAGAAGGTGCCCGGCTCGCTGGTCGAGTTCAAGATGATCCCCGTGCCCGAGAGCACGATCGAGATCGACGGTGTCAAGCACACGGTAAAGGGCATCGCGATGGGCGAGACCGAGGTGCTTTGGGACCTCTACGACATCTTTGTGTTCCGGCAGGACATGACTGCGGCCGAGCAAGCCGCAGGAGTCGATGCCAAGGCCCGGCCCAGCAAGCCGTACGGCGCGATCGACCACGGGTTCGGCCACGCCGGCATGCCTGCGATCTGCATCTCGCATCACGGAGCGACCGAGTTCTGCAAGTGGCTTTCGAAGAAGACAGGCAAGACTTACCGTCTGCCGACCGAAGCCGAGTGGATGGTCGCTGCGGCAGCCGGGCAGGAGATGCCCTCGAACCTCGACGAGGTCGCCTGGTTTTGGGACAACGCCGACGACAGCACCCACCCGTCGGGCAAGAAGAAGCCCAACGCATGGGGATTTGTGGACATGCTGGGCAACGTGGCCGAATGGGTGAACGTCTCGGAGACCGAGCGCGTGGTCAAGGGTGGCTCATGGAAGGAGAAGGCGCCCCGCGTCAATTTCACCGACCGCATGAAGCAAACCCCCAAGTGGCAGGAGCGCGACCCCCAAACGCCCAAGAGCCGCTGGTGGCTGAGCGACGCCCCGTTTGTGGGCTTTCGCCTGGTTTGCGAATTGCCGTAACGTGCATCCACGCTCCCGCGTCACACGGGTTAGAGCCATGTTGACCAAAACCATCGGAACGGCGGGAGTCGTTGCCCTAGCGGGTGTGTTGTTCAGTGCGGGATCGTTGCAGGGCGACGGATCGGGCGAGAATGCTTTGCGGTTGCTGGAATTGGGCCGCGCGATCAAGTTGTACGCGACCGACTACGACGGGTTCATGCCGATGGCCCAAGTGAACACGGGCAAGACGTGGACGTGGAACCGGTTGCACGACCTTCCCAAGACGTCCGAGGTCGGCGTACATCCGCATGCTGGTTACTGGGCGAACGCCCTCCGCCCCTACGGTGACGTCCGCTGGGCCTTGGCCATCGACGGTGCGCCGAGCGAACGCATGGGAACGCAGGAACCCCTTAGCGACCTTCGCGGCGGCTGGACCTACAACGGATTGCTTCACGCCTACCCGGCGAGCCGGGTCGTGAGGCCGGATCGTCTGCCCTTGATTTGGATGGGCTACGGCAAGGTCAACTTCGAAGGCAAATCGGGCGCAAACCCGGTGCTGACGTGCATGATGCCGTCGCTCGAGTGTCTGTTCAGCGAGAAGGGCGCACAGGAAATGCCCGGGATGGGAGGCTCGATGATGGTGATGCGCCACGAGCCCAACCTCGACGAGGAGGGCGCGCCGTTTCTCTCCGTCGACCTGGTGCTGACGCACCGGGTGCTCGGGGGCAATGTGGACCCCGATGGCAAGGTCCGCGACCGCAACGAAGACCCCTACGCTCACTACAACGCAGGCAAGCCGATGACGTTTTGGACCTGTGGGGAGGTCGCGAAATACCCGTGCTTCTTCAGCCCGAACAACGACTTCAAGGCCGACCGGCCCTGAACCGCCGGTGAACCGCGCCCCTTGGATATGCCAAGATGGGCGCGCGCGAACATCGTGACGCTTCCCGATTGGTTTTGGGTGGTCGGCTTCGTCTTCGGGGCCGTCATCGGCAGCTTTCTGAACGTGGTGATCTACCGGGTCCCGCGCGGCAAGTCGCTTTGGAACCCCTCGAAGAGCTTCTGCCCGAAGTGTTCGCACGACCTGGGTCCCGCCGACCTCTTCCCCCTGCTCAGCTATGCCGTTCAGGGCGGCAAGTGCCGCTACTGCAAGGCCGTCGTGCCGATCCGGTACTTCTTTGTCGAACTGCTCAACGCCTCGCTGTGGGCGTATGTTTTTCACCTGCACCTGATTCAGGACTGGAACCCGGGCAAGGCGGTGGCCCACGCGCTGGCGTGTTCGACGCTGGTCGCGATCATCTACATCGACTGGGAGCTTTACATCATCCCGGATCAGATCAACGCGTTCCTGTTGTTCGTGGGCTTGGGTTACAACGCGTGGCTGTTCAGCGAGGGACGAACCGAAGCGGTCACGTGGGGCATGCCCAGCGCCTTAGCCGGCTGGATCGTGGGCGTCGTCGCAATCTGGGTCGTGGCGCTGATGGGGCTGGTGATGTTCAAGAAGGACTCGATGGGCCACGGCGACATAAAAATGGCGCGCGGCATCGGGGCCGTGTTGTTTCCGGGCATGGCGCTGGGCAGTTTCGGATTGGCTGTGGTGGCGGGCGCCGTGATCGGGGCCGTTCAAGTGGCGGTCCGGCGCCCCCAACCCGCCTCGGCATCGGTGGACGAAGGGCCCGGAACGGAGCCCGAGAGTCTGGCGTCGTTGGTCAAATGCGGGATCGGTTACCTTCTTTGCTTCGACGTCATCGGATTGTTCGCGCCGAAATTCTACGAGCGGTACTTCGGCGAGAATCCGTACTCGGTCGAAGAGGCGCTGGAAGACCCGGACGTGGAACGAACGATGATTCCGTTCGGTCCATATCTTGCGGTTGGAGCGATCGCGGCCGCGCTCTTCGAGGCACCGGTCCGCGGGGCTTGGAACGCCTACGTCGAATATGCGACGAAGCGCTGATTATTTGAGGAACATCCGTGATTGTGCCTGTGTCAAAGAATCTTAGGGTGGTTATGCGGTCGAAGGATACGCACATGCGAACGAAGCGAACGGGCTTCACATTGATCGAGTTGCTGGTCGTGATCGCGATCATCGCCATTTTGGCGGCGATCACGTTCCCTGTCATGGCGCGAGCCAAGGACGGGGCGTACAAGAGCGGCGACTTGTCGAACATGAATTCGATTCGGACGGCGTTGCAGCTGTACCGAGAGGATCAGGGCGGGTTTCCCCCGGCTTTGCTGGGGTACGCCACGCTTTACGAATCCGGCCCCAACATGGGGGCCGTGGTCCCCGCCGACAAGGCGGCGGGCTATCTGTATCCCAAGCGCGTTCCCGCGGTCGCCACCCTCAAGCCCGCCTACAACCGCGATCCCATGGATGCTTTTGTCGTGGCCGTTTGGCCGGAGCAGGATCCGCGGCCCGTGGGCAGCGCGCCCCTCTTCGACCTGAACGGCGACGGCACGATCGACGCGAGCGACGACCCGGCGGGCGCGCGGCAGGCGTACGGCCCGGGAGGCGGCTTCGGCTCCGAGCGTGGGCTGGGCGCAACGTCCGATCCGGATCTGGCCGCCAAGTACTACGCGGTGAGCGGCTACGACGTGGGCGAGGAGCGCATCGGCAACACGGTGCGCCGCACGTTGCGCTACAACCTTTTCTGGACCAACTGGGGATTGGCTTCCGGCAACGGCATGGACGATCCCCGGCAGCTCGGCTACTCCGATCCGCCCGACGACACCGTGATCACGTGGAACTCGATGTTCCGCGATGCCGGAAGTCTGCAAGGGAAGAAGCAGGATCTGGTCCTGTTCCTCGGCGGCTCCGCGCGCACCTACGACTCCCTCTCGCTCGCCGAACGGTCTTGGCGGGTGCTTCCGTAACCCTTGGACGGACTCTTGAAGCAGTTTGAACCGATCCCGATCTGCAGCCCAACGCGTTACGCGCGCGGGCGACGGCGCCAGGGCACTTCGCTGGTCGAAGTGCTGGTGGTGATCGTGATCTTCCTGGTGGGCATCCTGGCCGTGGCGCAGGTCTTCCCAGGCGGATTCCGCGTGCTCAACCAGAGCCGCGACACCGCTTTGGCGAATCAATTGGCCCAGGCCGAACGCGACCGTTTGCTCTCCCAAAGCGATTCGATCCCCGGCGACGTGGTCGTGGCTCGGTATCAAGTTCGCGATGTGCCCGTGATCGAAGCCGATACGGACGTGCGTGTGCAGGACTACGGCATTCTGGCCGGAGCGATCGCCAAGAACGGTCTGGCCATCGGTCCGAACAAGTACTGGACGGCGGTCGCAGGTCCGAACCTCGCGCGCCGGATCGTAGGCGAACGTGCGCCGCTCCGCGCTCCACGGCCGACGCCGATGGGCTACGGCATCCCCGTGCAGTTGTTGTTCGGCCCGCTCGATCCCGATGGTCGCGTGACCGTGGGTGCGGGCGAACTCAAACGCATTCTGGGCCGACCGGACGACGTGATCGCGACCGACCCCAATGCCCGGCTTCTGCTTTCGCGACCGCACTTCTTCGCCGATCGGACGAAACTCTACATCCCGCGTCGCGGCACGGCCCGCCGGTACGAGGTTCGCCTTGGGTTCGTCGGCGACGATGGCCGCAGCGTGGTGAGCGCAGCGTTCGACGTCGCGGCCGGCACCGGCTACGAAGAAGTGCCCTATACGCGGTTTGGCCCCAGCGGCGCCGTGGAAGCTACGCCTCGGACCGTGCAGGTGTCCGTCGGATTCACGCAGGTGCCCTTCGGCACGCCCTTCGGTCTCAACCCTTACGAGTTCGTCGTGACCGATCCGCTCTCGGGCCGATTGCTCCTCAACCCGCTGCTTTACGAGGAGGCGACGGCAGAGTCCGACGCGCCCATGGTCACGCTCGGCTATGACGTGATGGATTGGCGCATCATCCGCGACGACTTTCGGGTCGCCGACCAAGTCGCCTCGCGTCAGAAACTCGCCATGCGGAACATCAAGGTGCTGGGCAACGCGGGCGTGGACGGGTTGCCGTATGCGGGGCTGGGATTCAACGTGCCTCGTCCGAGCGCGGGGCCCGGACCGACCGACTTTGTGCTGATCGACCTGGAATCCGGGGGAGTGATCCTCTCCGATTCGTACCGCATCGACAAGTCGGCGGGCATCGTCACGTTCACGGACGTCGCGGCCAGCACGCCCGGCCTGCAGGCCCATGTCTCGCTGAACGGGCTGGAAAGCGTCGTCGACATCGGCGGCCGACGGGTGCGCGCGCTCTACCAAGCCGTTGGCGAATGGGCCGTCCACTTCGAGAAGGCCTCAGACGGCTATCAACGCACCGACGGACGTCCGGGTCTGGGCGAGTTCCGGGTCGGTGACGGCACGTTCGGGCGACCCACGCGTCTTTACTTCGCCCGCTCCGAGGTGGGCAAGACGGTGTTCATCGGCGACCAGATCATGGTTCACTTGGCAGGCGGTGGCATGAGGGGCGTCGGGCCGGCCAGTTTCGTGATCCGGAGCTCGGCGGCCGACGTTTTGCCGTACATCGACGTGACGGAAGTCGAGCCCGACGCCGTGCAGATCGATGCGGGCGACACGTTCGGCGACTTGGCCAAGGGCCTGGGTGGCGGCTCGCTTCGGGTTCTTGTCAGCCGGAATCCCGAATCGTTCAGCCTCGGCGACGACCCGACAGAGAACGTGCGCGGCTATGAGCGATGGGCTCGCAACTGGCGCAAGACGGCATCCGACAGCTTTGTGGGAGGCGCGACACGATGACACGCAGACGCGGTTTCACGCTCATCGAACTCCTGACCGTCATGGCGATCACCGCCGTGTTGCTTGGGATCATTCTGGTGCCGCTTGTTCAGAGTTTCAACCTGACTCGGACGGCTCAGGCGTATTCGAACGCCCAAGCGACGGCGCGCAACGTGGCCGCCCGGCTGGTTCGCGAGATTCAGAACGGCTCCACGGTTCGCGACGATGGCCCCAACTCAGGAGCGGTCGCCGTGGTGCTGCCAGGACAGAACGGCGCACTGGAAGAGATTCTGTTGCCCTACGCAAAGATCGACATTGTGCTTCCCGCCAAGGGCGATCCTTCGGCGGTCCGGGACGGCGCCTTTGTGAACCCGGAAACGGGCAAGGCCGACCCCACGCTTCCCGTCCCGAAGGGTCAACCGAATCTGCCCGCCACTCCGGGACTCTCGATCTTGCGCTACTGGACCGGCCTGAAGACGCCGATCGTTCCCAACGGCGACGGCACGTTCTCGCCGGGGCGCTACCAGAACCCCTACGACGGGTTGCTCATGGCCCGCAGCGGGGAAGCGGACAACCTGTATGTGCTTTGGCGCGCCGAGGTGCCCGTGTACCGCCGCAACCCCGGGAACGGGCTCGTCGAGCCCAACACCGAATTGTTCGAGTTCGACGCCGCTGGACAGCCGATCCTCGACGACCCGTTCTTCTTCGTGTTGCGACAGGGCGAAGCGGGCACACCCGCCGGTGCCGCCAAGGCGGCCCGCATCCAAGCGTGGCAACGGTACGGCAGCGTCGTGACCGAACTCAACCGGTTCGACTGCATCCAGCCGATCTACGACAAGGCGAGCCGTCAGGTGACCTACGACGGCAACGTGCCGCGCATCGTCCCGCTGGTGCAGTTCAGGCCGACTTCGGTGAGCCGCGAGAGCGCGGAGAACATGGAAAGCGTGCGGCTGGGTCAGGAGTCGGATGCGATGGCCGACTACGCGGCCGACGTCT
This sequence comes from Fimbriimonadaceae bacterium, assembly GCA_039811705.1. Taxonomy (GTDB): domain Bacteria; phylum Armatimonadota; class Fimbriimonadia; order Fimbriimonadales; family Fimbriimonadaceae; genus UBA2387. Next base: position 11,474 of record JBDHZD010000086.1, read on the forward strand.
TCCGCACCAAGTTCGGCCTGTGGTCCGCGGCGGTGATCCGGCATTATGGTTCCTCGGTGGATGCAGCGGGCGGTTTCTATCAGATCGCGCGGTATGGTGCCGGAGCGCCAGGGTACAGCATCTACGCGTACAACTCGTCAGGCGCGGGTTCGGACATGACTTCGGGAGTCGAAACCTTCGACCTCTCGGCCTACGAGACGGCCGTGGTGGGCGGCGGGTACCCGTTCGCGGTGGCCGTCGATGCGGCCAACGGCCGTTCGGGTTGGCTGGGCAATCAGGACGCGCGCAGCGTTTTCGCCCCGTTCACGGTGAACGCCAAGAACGGGCGCGTGCTGTCCAGCTTCGGCGTCGAGGAAGTCGGCCAGTGGCACGTCGAGCCTGGGTTGTCGAACTGGCCGCTCAGTGTGACGGGCGATCCGGTCGGCCCTGCAGGAGCGGGCGCGAATCCGCAATACACGGACCCCACTCGAGGCATCAACAACGCGTACAACAAGGCGTTCATGGAACGGCCGTCGCTGAGGCCGCTTTTGCATCGGTTCATCGACCTGCGCGTGTCGCAGGGCCAAGGCGGCCTGAACAGCCCGTTGCACCCCACGCCGACTATCGGTTTCGCCAAAGCGCGCATTGTGCCAGGTTCGGATGTCGTGTTCGGTCCCGACCAGACCCCCGGCCCCGGCTATGGGCGTTTGGTCCGGTACACGCGCACCACGGGAGAGCCCGGTCCCAACCAGTACCGCATCAACTACACGGACATCGCCGAGCCGACGGATTACAGCCTGTTCGGACTCGCGACCCCGTCCTCGACGTACGACAGCGGCCAGTTTGAATCGGCTGTTGTTTCACTATGGACATAGTCACCCAATACAAATAGATGTTCGGATGACTGGATCGCAGTCTGGTCGCACTCTGAGTTCTCGTGTGACCGAGCCGCTGTGTCACAGAGAGGGACCGTGGAAGACTTCAAACAACCTTAGAGGTTTCCGATCAGCGATCGCGGACGCATGGCCAGCGCCGGGCTGCAGGCCAGGATGCCTTGAGCGTTCAAAACCGCGAGGCGAATCTTTTGGCTTAATATTCGCCTTGTCTTCTCGGGAGGGCGATTTCCGACCATTGAACTTTAGTGTGTAAGAATGGATCACGATCACCATGAAGGCGGTGCGCACGGAGGTGCAGCGCAACCCGTTGATCACGCCGCCATGGGGCACGGCAGTTTCTTCTCGTCAGCACAGCCCACACATCTGCTGTTTGAGTCATGGGCGATAACGAGTACGGCATCGTATTTGTTCTCTTGTGTTGCGGTGGCAGCCTTCGCGGTGCTGTGGATGTGGCTGCGAGCCCAAAGGGTTGCGCAGGAATCGAAGCTGCAGCGAGGGTATGTCAATGCCTGCATTATGCGAGCGTACCGCTGCCAAGGGTCTGTCGCGGTGTTTGCCTGTGTTTGAACACTT
>JBDHZD010000087.1:0-12702 GCA_039811705.1 Fimbriimonadaceae bacterium
CACCGGCCAGAGGACTCCACGCCAAGGGGGTAATGCGCCGCGTCAGACACTGGTCGAGCGTACCGTCCTCGAAGCAGGCCAGCCGCCCAAGGTGGATTTCGACTTGATTGACGATCAGAGGAAAGCGTAGGCGGCTTTGGAGAGCCTCCACCTTGCTGGGCAGGAAGTTGCTCACGCCGAACCAGCGCACCTTGCCCGACTCCCTGAGTTGCTCGAACGCGTCCGCCACCTCGTCGGGGTTCATCAGGTAATCGGGGCGATGCAACTGGTAGATGTCCAGAGTTTCCACTTGGAGCCGCCGCAACGAGTGCTCGCACGACCAGACGATGTGTTCGGCGCGAAAGTCGTATCGGTGGGGCGAATCGTGGTTGGGGTCTCCGGGGAACCGAATGCCGCACTTGGTCGCGAGGATGGTTTGGCGGCGCAACGAGGGGGATTCGGCGAGCAGATTGCCGTGGATCCTCTCACACGCGCCCTGGCTGTAGATGTCGGCGTGGTCGAACAGCGTGTATCCCGCATCGTAAGCGGCTAGGAGCGCGCGTCGTCCGGCGGCCTCGTGCTCGGCGGTGACGGCATTGGGATCCCAAACGCCCGCGATGCGCATGCATCCGTAGGCCAGACGCGAAACGACTAGGTCGCTCTGGGGCAAGGCGAAGGTGGTCATCGGCTCAGAATAGCCGATCAGGAATCGAACAGCTTGGGCTGACCAGACGACACCGCCGCCATGACGCCCACATGGTCTTCTTCGAACGCCGTCTTGCGGACTTCCGAGGGCACGGCGAGCGGGTATCCGGCGCCGAAGCAAGCCAGACAGAAGTGGTCCCTTCCCTTGCCCACGGCCCCGACGGCGCCATCGATGGAGAGGTAGCCCAGCGACGTCGCCCCGAGGTGCTCGCGAATCTCCTCCACGGTCATGCGTGCGGCGGCGAGCTCGGAGCGGGAGGCCATGTCGATCCCATAGAAGCAGGGGTGCGTGATCGGCGGGGCCGTGATGCGCACGTGCACCTCCTTGGCACCGGATTCGAACATCATCTTGACGATCTGCGTCGTGGTGGTCGCTCGCACGATCGAATCGTCCACCAACACCACACGTTGCCCTTCGATGTGATGGGCCAGCGGGGTGAGTTTCATGCGCACGCCCATCTGCCTCATGCTCTGGTCCGGCTGGATGAAGGTGCGGTGGATGTAGCGGCTCTTGGTCATCCCTTCCCGGAACGGGATGCCCGACTCCGCCGAAAAGCCGAGCGCCGCCGGGATGCCGCTGTCGGGTACGGGCACTACGATGTCGGCGTCTACTGGATGTTCGCGGGCCAGGTTTGCGCCCATGCGCTCTCGCACGGAATAAAGCGGCTGACCGTACATCGTGCTGTCGGGTCGGGCGAAATAGATGAACTCGAACAGGCACATGGCCGGCCTCACCTTGGGTGCGCCTTGGGCGTAGCGCACGCCTCGCGAGTCCACGATGGCCATCTCTCCGGGCTCGAGTTCGCGTCCCACCGTGGCTCCAAGCGGCCCAAACGCGCACGTCTCGCTCGCGACGACGGTCCCACCATCGGGCAGCGACCCTGTAACCAGCGGACGGATGCCGAAGGGATCCCGAAAGGCGAGCAGCGTGGTCGGCGTGAGAACGGTGCACGAGTACGCCCCCCGGATGCGCGCCATCGCTCTACGGACGGCTTCTTCGGGGCCTTCGTGAAGGTGTCGCACGATCAATCTGGCGATGATCTCGGAGTCGCTCGTGCTGTCGAACTGTTCACCCTCCTCTTCCATCTCCTCGCGCAGTTCGCGCGTGTTGATGAGGTTGCCGTTGTGGGCCACGGCGATGTCGCCCACGAGGCTCTGGCAGTAGACGGGTTGGGCGTTGCGCAGGACGCTGGCGCCCGTGGTGCTGTACCGTGTGTGGCCGATGGCCATACCACCATCCATGGTGCGCAGGGTCTCCTCGTTGAACACCTGGCTGACGAGGCCCATGTCCTTCTGCATGCGCACGCGCGACCCGTTGGCAACCGCGATTCCCGCCGACTCTTGGCCTCGGTGCTGAAGAGCGAACAGGCCGAAGAAGGCCAACCTCGCCGCCTCTCGCCCCGGAGCGTGGATGCCGAGAACGCCACACTCCTCTTTGGGATGGTCCGAGGTCGAGGTCATTTGAGATGAGTATATCCCGCGCTGCAACCCTCGTCTCCCTCTGGGAAAACGGACGGGATCCGACGGCCTTTAGCCGAACGCGAACGGGGGTCGGTGGACGCCTGATTCGGTGACGATGGCTGTAATCAACTCGCCCGGTGTCACGTCGAAAGCGGGGTTCCACGTCGGACAGCCCACGGGAGCAATCGGGACCCCCTCGATTTCCGTGACCTCGGTGCCGCTGCGGTGCTCGATGGGTATCCCTTGCCCATTCGGCAACGAGGCATCGATGGTGGAAGAAGGAGCGGCGATCACGAAGGGGATGTTGTGCGCCTGAGCCAGAACGGCGAGACTGTAGGTGCCGATCTTGTTCGCCGTGTCCCCGTTGGCCGCAATGCGGTCGGCCCCAGCGACCACGAACTGCACCTTCCCTTCGCGCATGAGGGTGGCTGCGCTGCCATCCGGAATCGAATGGAAGGGGATTCCATCCTGAATCAATTCCCAAGCCGTGAGCCGAAGGCCTTGAAGCCTCGGGCGCGTCTCGCACGAGAAGACGCGGATCGAAGGGTCGCGGGCGTAAGCCGTGCGGATGATCCCGAGGGCCGTCCCGTGTTCGGAGGTGGCCAGCCCACCCGTGTTGCAGATCGTCAAGACACCGGCACCTTGGGGCACCAGTTCCGCGCCATGCCTTCCGATCGCGTAGTTCATGGCTCGGTCTTCTTCCTCAATGGTTTGAGCCTCCTCAAGGGCTCTCTCGAACGTCCACGGCTCGATGCGTTGCATCCGGTCCAGGGCCCAGAACAGGTTCACGGCCGTGGGGCGCGAGTGCCGCAGGCCTCGATCAGCCTCGTCCCGCTCGAACCTGCCTTCTCGGGCAGAAAGGGCCATGCCGTAGGCGGCCGCGATGCCGATCGCTGGGGCGCCCCGCACGGCCATGTCGGAGATCGCGTCCCGCACTTCGGTCCAACGCGACAAGCGCAACCACTCGACATGACGCGGCAATCGACGCTGGTCCAGCATCAGCAACGCGTCGCCATCCCAGCGCATCGGTCGCACAGGCATGGCAGGAAGGTACCCGAGGTCCCGCGAAGCATGATGTGTGAACCACTCCATCCGAGCCGCCGACGTGCCCACCCTGGAGCGCGTCTTGGGGTTGGTTCCCGATTGGGTGGACATCTCTCCGTTTGATCGCGACGGACTGTTCCGGAGGTTGCTGTCCGACCCCAATCTCGACCTGCAGGGCGCACTGATCGCTTCGAAGGACGACGAGCCTGTCGGATTGGTGCTGGCTTTGGGGCGCCGAGTGCCGTTGGAGAACGCGCCAGACGACTCGCACCGGGGCTATGTGACTCTGTTGGCCGTTCATCCAGTGCACCGTCGAAAGGGTATTGGCCGCTCCCTCATTCGAGCTGCCGAGGAATACCATCGCGCACAAGGCCGAAGCGAAGTCTGGATCTCGCCCTACGCTCCGGCTTACCTTTGGCCCGGCCCAGACTTGGTCCGTCACGCGGAGGGCATCGCCTGCCTGACCTCCGCCGGCTATCAAGAAGTCTATCGCCCGATCTCGATGGAGATCGATCTGACTCGGGCGGAAGAGCCTGGGTTTGTGAGTGAAGCGCGTCAGCGTCTTGCGGACGAGGGCGTTGGCTTCGCTCCGCTGGAAGCGGCGAGCTATCTGCGGACGCTGGATTTCGCGCAACGCGTGTTCAAGGGCGATTGGGTGCGCGTCGTTCGCGAGACGGGGTCCGCCATCCTGTCCCGAGACGCCTCGCCGTTTCGGCTGATTGTGGCCACGGCGCACGATGGACGGGTCCTCGGATTCTCTCACCACGAAGGACCACGCTTCGGACCGATCGGCGTCGATCCCGAGGAGCGGGGCCGCAAGATCGGGCAGGTCCTGATGTGGGACACGTTGCATGCCCAGCATAGAGCGGAGTTCGAGACGGCTTGGTTCCTATGGTCGGACGACGCAACGGCCGCCCGCCTCTACGACGGCGCAGGGTTTCGCGTGGTCCGGCGCTTCGCCCTAATGAAGAAAACGCTATGAAGGAAATCGACATTCTCGCCATCGGCGCCCACATGGGCGACGAAGTCGCCTGGGGTATGACGCTGGCCGCCCACGCGCGGCAGGGCTATCGCATCGGGATGCTGCACCTGACCCCCGGCGAGAAGGGTCACAAGACGTTGACGCCCGAAGCCTACGCTGCCCAAAAGCGTGTGGAAGCGGCGGCTTGCGCGGACGCATTGGGCGCCAAGATGTGGGCGTTGGACTTCCGCGATGGCGAACTGCCCGTCTCCGACGACGTGAAATGGGGGATCGCCGACGTCATCCGAGAATCCAAGCCCAAGCTGATCATCACGCACTGGCGCGGCAGCATGCACAAGGACCACACCGCAGCGCACGAGAACCTGCCCGACGCCCGATTCTATGCTGGGTTGCCTGCCTTGCAGCGTCCCCTGCCCCACCATTGGGTCGGTTCGATCTACTTTGGAGAGAACTGGGAGGACCTGCGCGAGTACCAGCCGGAAGTGTACGTCGAGGTGTTGTCCGAGGACATCGAAGTGTGGGAGCGGGCGATGCGCTGCTATGCGCTGTTCCGAGGAGAAGTGGCAGCGTTTCCCTATCTTGACTACTACAAGGCGCTGGCCCGCACGCGCGGCTGCGAGGTCGGCTGGGGGTTCGCGGAGACGTATGCCGTTCCTCCCGAATCGCGCAGGAAGCGGTTGCAGAGCCTGGTGCCGGTTTAGGATGGTTTTCAGTTTTCAGGCATTCAGTTTTCAGTTTTCGGGATTTCCCTGTCTGTCTTCCGTGTCCAAGCACAAGGCATTCTGAACACTGAATACTGAACACTGAGTGCCTGAATTCCTAGTTCACCGAGAAGACTGAATCCGCGATGCCCGCGTTGAGCTTCAAGTCCTCGTATTGCGTCACGCCCGCGACCTTGTTCTCCACGTTGCGCACGGTGAGTTTGGTCGGAAACCAGACGCCTCCCTGCTGCACGGGGTTCTCGTAGGTGAACGTTGCGAGCTGAACGTCCCTCTGGTTGTACCATTCGCGCTTCGTCACGTAGCGCTTGGCGGGATCGACCCAGACGCGGCTACGGCTGGTGTCGTCAAGCTTGGGTTTGTACGTGAGATCGAACACGAGTTCGCCGGTGCGCCGGTCGGTGCGGACGTACTTGGCGTCGAAGAGGTCCACGAACAGCGACGGCGTGAGCATGCCGAAATCCACGAGCGTCTGCCGCTTGCCCGGTGACATGGCGAGGTTCTCGCGCTGATTCAGCCGGGCTTTGGGGATGCGGACGAGTCGGGTTGCGCCATTCAGCACGAACGTGATGTCCGTGTCGTCGACCGTGCTCTCGAGGCGCAACTTGAAAGGCTCCTTGACTTGGACCTTGGTCCACTTGAACCGGTAAGACTGGGCGAAGTCCTTGTTGATCTTGGCCAGTTCGCGCTGGACGCCCGTTTGAACGCGCGCGACAAACGAGGCGTCCTTGAACCCTTTGGACACGATGTCGTCGATGCCGGGGTCCTGAATCGGGGCCGTGCCGAGGGCGAGAAGCGCAAGGATGGTCGTCATGGAATGTATTGTGACCGCTGGGGTCCCATTGCAGAACGCCCCAACGTTGGAGACGTTTCCCGGTGGCACTCGAACTTGGGACCCGTGACTCACTGGAATCGGCCCACGTACGCCGCGTTTCCGCGATGGTGAATCTGGGCGAGTCGTGTTATGATGGGTGAAGGATTGGCCCGTCCGTCGGGACGAGACAAAGGAAACCACCATGGCCCGCCCCTTCGCTTTCCTGCTGCTCTTCGTCCTTGCCATCGCCGGGTTGTCGGCCACCGCACTTGCCCAGACGATCCCCTATGGCCCCAACACTCCGGCGCTCACGGGGTACGGGTTCACGCTCACCGAGACCCGCGAGGGCGTGATGCATCGCGCGACGGATGCCCTTCGCGCCGCGGGATTGACCGTCCACGCTCCCATGCCGGAGGCGATCGGCGGCAACAACGACAAAGTGTTCGCGATCATCTCGACGGTCGCGCTGGCCGATGGCAAGCAATACGTCACCGTAGCCGTCGCCTCCGACAAGGGCGATCGGAACGAGGCGCCACGGGTCGCCCGGTTCCTTCGGGACCGGATGCAAGGTCTGCCCACTGGCGGGGCCGAGATGCCGATCGGCACGTGGCGGCGCGAGAGCGACGGACTCGAGATCGAGGCGACGTGGGACGGGACGACGTTGCGCCAGACGATTTCGAAGCTGGAGCCCCTGACGTCGGCCGCTGGATTCATGGTTGGCGAACACGTCGGCGAGTTCCGACTGACCGAGCCCAACAAAATGGCGGGTCGCGGCAAGTGGCGGGTCGGCGGACGGGACGAGTGGCGCGACATGACGATGGACATCCAGAACGCCACCACCATGGTCCTAAGCGGTGGCGGTGGCGTTTGGACGTGGCGACGCGTCGGCGCCACCACCTCCACGCCCCCGGCCCCCGCGCAACCCTTGACGGGACTTTGGCGGCGCGACGGCGACGGATTGGAGGTCCTTGGGAACTGGGACGGGCCTGTATTGAGACAAACCATCGCTTTCGCCGATCCGGTAACGGCTGCAGCAGGGTTCAAGGTCGGTGAGCCCGTCGGCGAGTTCCGGGCGGCGGGGACCAACAAGTTCACGGGCCGGGGCAAGTGGCGGATCGGCGGGCGCGAGGAGTGGCGCGACCTGACCGCCGAGTTACAAAACCCCGACACGGTGGTGCTGGCCGGGGGAGGAGGCGCCTGGACGTGGCGGCGGATCACTCACGACCCCATCGAATTGGTCGGCACGTGGCGTCGGGAGTCGGACTCGAGCGAGGTGACGTTCTCCCGCGACGGCAACGGTTTTTCGGGGCGCATCACGAAGAACACTCCCAATTTGGACGCCGCCGGCTTTCGCGTGGGAGAGCAGACGTTCAGCGCCACCCGTCAGAGCGCGGCGCGATTCGTCGGCAAGATCAAGTTCCGCAACGCTGGTGGCGAGGAGTGGGTGGATGGCTCGTTCGTCATGGAATCGGCCAACGTCATGGTGGGCTACTACCGGGGGTTTGTCGAGCGCTGGATCCGGGCCGACGAGTCGTCTACGACAAGCAAAGCACCGCTGGTGGGCTTGTGGCGACGCGACGGCGACGGGATGGAGGTCCGAGCGACTTGGGAGGGTGAAATCTACATTCAACGCACCGCCAACTTGGTCGCCAACATGGCCGACTTCGGCTTCACCGTCAATCAGGTCGTGGGCGAGTTCAAGCAGTCGGCCGCAGACCGGATGACCGGACGCGGCCTCTTCCGCCGCAGCCCCGGTGTGGACTCTTGGCAGGACGGTACGATCAAGATCGAGGGTCCGGACACGATCCTGATCGACTTTCCCGGAGTCCATCAAGGTCGCTGGCGAAAAGTCGCAGGTTAGGCGGTTTTGCGGAGCGAACACTCCTAAGGCATGCTGCGCAAGTCGGCAATCTGGTCGTCCTTCGCGGTCGCGACACTGTCTCTCGCGATCGTCGCGGTCCTTCAGGCGACCCTTCCTTGGTTCGCGAATCTCGACCTGCGGCTGTTCGATGCCCTTGCCGCAAGACATCTTCGAGTCGCCGCCAGTTCGGACCTGATCGTAGTCGGCATCGATGACGACACATTTCCAAAATTGGGAGTACCGAGCGACCGCGTGCCTCGGGATCGGCATGCCGAACTTCTTCGACGTATGTCCGAGGCCGGGGCCAAAGGTGTCGTGTTCGACCTCTACTTCGTGGACCTGTCCGACCCCGAAGCGGATGCGGCCTTCGCCCGGGCCATTTCGAGTTCCACGACCCCCGTGGCGTTCCCGCTTGAAACGGAGACCTCGGCCGAGGACGCCGCGAGTCGATCTGGGCGGCGCTGGACGTTCCGCGAGTTCGTCTACGATGTATCGCAGGTTCCGAACGCGCACCTAGGCATGGCGCAGGCGTTCGCGCCGGATCGGCTGGCTCGGGGCATCTACACGGTCGTCGAGAACCGCTCCCATACCCCACCCCAACCGTTGCCCCACATCGCGCTCCTCGGTTGGGCGATGCTCGAAAGCCAGGATCCCAGTTCCCTCGCGTTCGAAGGCTCAGGTTGGCGGCTTGGGGACCTCGTCTTGAGGACGGGTCCCGATGCCGAAGTGCCGACGCGATTCCTTCACGCCGAAGCCGACTTCGACTTCTGCGAGTACGCCGACGCCTTGGCGCTGGACGACCGGGCGTTTCGGGAGCGGTTCGCCAACAAGGTCGTGCTGATCGGCTACGTGAATTCGGTGGACTTGGCACCCACGCCGCGCGGCCCGATTCCGGGCGTTCATTTCGTCGCCCAAACGGTGAACGGTCTGGCCGACGCGGCACGCAGGCCGCTCGTAACGGCTGGGCGAGAGACCGCCCTAAGTTTGGCACTACTGGTGGGTACCGTCGCGGCTTGGCTGACCTCGCGAGTTCGATACCGGTCGGGTTGGTTGGGGTTGCTTGCGTTGGCTGGTCTGTTGGCGGTCCTCCCCGACGTCCTGATGGCGGCGAGGCTCTGGTTGCCGACGCTCATACTTTGCTCTGCCTTTGCGCTGAGCGTGTTGCTTTCGGGAGTTGTCGAGGGAGCCCGTTCGGGCAAGCTCGCCGACAGGTTCGTACCCGCATTCTTCCGCAAGGGCCGGCGTCCCGACCAAACCGAACAAGCCGCCGTCCTGTTTGTGGATGTTCGCAGCTCGACGAAGCTGGTGGCCACGGTTGGCGATGTTGCGGGCCGCGACATCCTCAATCGGACGGTACGCCTTCTCTCGGACGTGGTCGAGGCCCAAGGGGGCGAGGTAGAGCGCACGGCTGGCGACGGCTTGATCGCGGTCTTCCGACTGGCGGAACACACCGACTATGCGGAGCGAACCGCTAAGTGCGTCGGCCTGATGCAACGGGCGGTTTCGCCGATCGCACGGGAGACGGAGGAACGAATCGGATGGAAGTTCGGGTTGTGGTTCGGACTCGAGGCTGGGCCGATCTCGGGCCGAATTTTGCCATCGCAGGGCCGAGACGAGTGGAGCATCTACGGCCTGACCGTGCACCTCGCGGCGCGACTCCAAGCCGAATGCAGCCACCAGCGAGTCGCCGTTTTACTCGGGCCGGAGATCGCCGCTCTGCTCCCCGAAAGCGTGCCTCGCGCACCCGCCGAACCTTTCATTGCCAAGGGCTTCGACGACCCCATCCAAGCATGGGTCATGGGCAACGAAGAACATTCGGAGTTCGAGCGACTCGGACCAGCTTAAGTGGCTCTATAATGAGCGAATGTTTGGCCGTGCGTCTTTGGCAGTTCTGATGCTTGCCGCTTCGATAGTGGTGCAAGCACAATCGCGCAATCGACCGCCGGCCACACCTCCCGCTCAAACCACAAACGTGTTGCCCGTCAACCGCGTTTCGCTGTTCCCCAACGGATCGCGGCTTGTGCGCGAAGCCAAACTCCTGGAGGGCGTGCGGCGCAATACGGCACTGAAGGTCAAGGACGAACTGTCGGCAGCGGCCAACGCCGTCGAGTACATCGTGGCCAACACCGACACGGTCCGTCTTCGCCCGAAGGCCCGCGTGGTGCTCGACAGCCTGCCCCCCGAGACGCCCAGCCCCAACGCCGAGGTCTTGACCAAGATCAAGGTTCAGGAAGGCACCATGCTCGTGCGCGGCAGCCATGCCTTTCGCGGCGCGGGAAGGTTCGTGGTGGAAACGCCGATGGGGATAGGCACGGCAGCCCGAGGCACGAGCTTTGCGGTGACCTATTCGGAACAAGGTGCGGATATCCTGGTCGCCGAGGGTGAAGTCGACATCACGTCCTCGACGAATGCAGAACAGCGGCTGATCGTCCGGCACGGACAGAAGGCGTTCATCGGCAGTTCGATCAACGAGCCCTTCCCGATCGCACCGATGCCCCTTGGTCCCGCGGATTTGGCCCTGTTCGTCGAGCTGCTTTCGCTGCCTGGTTCGGCCAATGGCGGCGACCTGCAGAACGACATCGCGGGGGCGGACATCAGCGAGATCTTCACCAAGCGCTGGGACCCGAACGGACGTTGGGCGGCCAACGAATCTCCGGCTCCCGAAGCCTATGACGACGCCTGGGAGCCCGGGCTACGCAACGTGGTGCGGTTCAACCGACCAGTAGGAGCCGCCGAGGGCGTTGGGTTCGATGGCTTCGCCGTGGTCAACAAGGAAGGCGTGCGACGGAATCTGGGCGAAGGCTTCTACCTTCAAGGGCTGTCTCCGGACGGCAAAACCATTTACGCGACGAGCCCTGAGAAGGGTCTCTGGGCGTTCGACTTCGACGGCAAGACCGAGCCTCGCCAAGTCAGTCCGAAGCCGTTGGTCGAACTCGATTTCTCACCCGATGGCTCCCGCATCGTGGCCAGCGTCGGCTTCAAGTTGGTGAATGGTCGACCCCGAGCGCTACGCCACCATTGGGTGGTGCTCGAGGTCGCTTCGGGCAAAGAGCGAACGCTGGAGCAAGTCGATCCGCTGCCCGAACAGGGGTTCGAGCAGTCGTACGACTGGTACCTGCGGGGGCGAATGGTCGGCGCATGGTTCGAAGGCGGGAAGCGATTGATCGCCCACCGCGGCGCGGACCGGGGCGGCGTCTTCATCAACGGCGACGGCGAGACTCCGAAGGTGGTCTGGCGGGGCCGGGGCTACATCGCTCCCGTCGGGGGCCAGTGGATTTACTCGCCCGGATACGAGAACGAAACGGTGCGCGAGGTCAACGTCACACGGGTTTCCGATGGACAAACGTGGAAGTTCGAGGTGCACAAGCCGATCGACAACTCGGTGGGGGCTTGGACCATCGGCGACCGAGCCATTCAAGTCGGCACGACCCAACAGATTCGCCTGGGCACCAACCCGGAACTCGTCGACGCTACGCGCAGACTGGAGGACGCCTACCTCCAAGAACCCAAGGCCGTGTCGCCAGACGGGCGGTTCATCGCGTACATTGAGTCGCTCACCGACCGACTCATCGTAGCCGACGCCAAGGCGCCGGTACGTCTGTTCGACACTGGGATCGCCTTGCCCGCCGATGTCCGGCTCACTTGGCTGCCCGTTGGCGACACCATCGCCTACCGTCGTACCCAGCCCGACTACCACGACATGTTTGCGGACGAGGAAGAACGCAAGAAACTGAAGCCCATGCGCCTAGTCGCCGGCGATGTCGAGCTGGGGGCCATCAAGATGCCTGCCGCACTCAAGAAGCCGGACGGCACGAGCGACTTCACCGCGAACCCCCGGCCGGACGTCGCCACGTTGATCGGGACGCCGAGCCAAGCCCTCGACCTCAAGGCCCAGGACAGCAACGGACGCGTGACCGGAACGCTCAAGGGCGGCCCGGCAATGGAAGCGGTCTTCTGGGATCGCGCCACGGGTGTCACCTCGCTGAACCGACCTGGCTCGGATTTTACGGCGGGAATCGACGTTTCGGACGCGGGCCTCGTCGGCAACTCGTCGCAGGGCGCGTTCTTCTGGTCGCCCAAGAGCGGCTTTGTGGATTTGGGCGGCGAGTTGCGGTTGAACGCCTTGGGCAAGCTGACCGTTGGCTTCACTCGCACTCGCGAGAACGGCGTGACCCAGGCTTTTGCCTACGACACCGCCGCCGGCACGTTCCGCCCGCTCGACCGGACCGAGAGAGAGTCGGAAGTGCTCATGGTGAGCCGAGACGACAGCGTCTTGGTCCGCGTGCGGGATGGCAACCGCTCGAGGTTCTACGTTCACAGCTGGGATGGCACAGTGCGGGAGGTCGTCTTGCCTGCGCGTTTGGCCCAAGAAGAGGGCAAGGACAGCTTCTACGAGATGTTCTTGTCCACCGATGGCAAGGTGTTTGGGCGCGCCGACTTTCAGGGGTTGGGTTGGAAGGTCTTCGAGAGCGACCGCAATGGCCGATCCTTCCTTTACGAGCGGGGTCTCGACGGTTCCGGCGGCTCGTCCTTCTCGCTCATTTCGATCGCCGGGACGTGGAACGGCAAGCTCGTGGTCGTCGGCTCGCTGCGCGATTCGGAGGGCGGCGGCGACACGGGGTTCACGCCCGCCTATCTCTCGCGGGAAGGCGTCGAGCCGTTCTCGGCGAAGCTGGACTTCTCGATGTTTTCGCTGCTCAGCGCATACGAAGTCTCGCCGTTGGGTCAACTCGTTTGCGTCGGGCACAAGAAGAACAGTCTGGACACCCTCAGCTTCCTCGTTGATTTGGCCAAGTACGACACCTTGCCAGGCGGGAGGATCATCAAGAATTGAGGGAATCTTTGTCGAACAGCCTCGGAGGCTCAGGAAAACGGACACTTTCCCGCGCGTGGTGCTGAGTCACGAACGACAATCTGCGAGAAGTTCTGGGTGGTTTCGCCATTTTGACGAAAGTGGTGTATGATGGGGATGTTCGGGAGCCTTGATAATGACGTCTGCCTCATCATCCGCGTCTAGCATATCGCCCAATAAGCGGCTCGTCGTCGCCGTATCAGCCTGTCTGTCTTGGTGCTGGGTCGGTTTGGTTGCGACCCCGACAGGTCTAGATGGTGCGGGGGGGGGGGGGGGGGGGGGGCA
>JBDHZD010000088.1:0-12473 GCA_039811705.1 Fimbriimonadaceae bacterium
GTCGCTCATCAGGCGCACGACCGCTAATTCCTTCGCTTTCGCTTCGACATCCACCGTCACGGGCCAGCCGAGCCACTCCAAAGGGAAGTCGGTGACGGCGACGTAATCGTGGTGGCGCTCTGGCTTAGGGCCGCTCCAGCCTTCACGCGGACTCGAGACATGAAAGAGTGGCTCGCGATCCCACGTCGCACGAGCCAGTTCGGTCGCCTCGGCGACGCTCAGTCCGTCAGGATGGCAACGGTGGTGATGCACATCGTAGACCAACGGCACTCCCGTATCGCGGCAGACCGGTAGCAAGTCCGCGGGAGCGAACACCTTGTCGTCGTTCTCAAGGGTCAGACGCGAACGTATGCGCTCGGGCAGGGTCAAGAGACGATCCCTCAGCACTTCGAGAGCAGCCGCCTTGTCGTCATAGGCGCCTCCGCCGTGGATGTTGACCGCATCGGCGCCCACCCACTCGGCGACCTCGGTTTGATACTCGAGTTCCGACAGCGCATGCGTCAAGGTCGCTTCGCGCGGCGTGTTGATAACAACGAACTGGTCAGGGTGAAACGACAGGCGGATTCCCCGTTCCGCCGCCGACCGGCCGCACGCGCGAAACTCGCCCACGATTGCATCGCCATCGGGCAGGTCTCCCATCGCGTACCCCACCAACGGATGGGTTTTCACCGGCAAAATCTGGCTGTTGATGCGGAACGCGCCAATGCCGAGCCGAGCGCAGGCCTCCAGCGCGAGAGAAAGGGCCTTGGCATTGTGGAGGCAAAGCTCGGCCAACCGAGCCAGGCGAACGTCGGCAGGCATCCGCATCATCGCCGTCGCCGTGGCGGTACGAAACCGAATCGGTTCCTCGGCGAACTGGCAACACAGCCCGAGTCGCAATCCGCGCACCATCATGGAAGCGCCGGAGTTGGCTGCCCGAGCTGGATTCGAACCAACACAAACTGATCCAGAGTTAGCGTCACCTGGGTTCGCGAGGGGGCTTTCGAGTCTGCCAGAGCGCATCAGAACGCACCAGAAGAAGGCGGAAGTGGGGGAAGAAGTGGGGGCCGGATCAATGACGCGGCGAGCCTGAGAGGGCTTCTTGTCGAACTTGTAAGGAGATCTTACAAGTTCCGACCTCCTCAATGGAGCACCTCGAAGCGCCCGACCAGTCAATGAGCCGGGATTGAAACGGGTTGAGACGTATTGGGACGGATTGGGACAAAGGTGGCGAATCCGAGACCTTTGGGGGTGACTGTTCGGAATTCCCGAATGGTTGAAATGGTTCGCGGGGCTTGATAAGGTCGGTCGTTCCGCCCCGAAGCCGCTGATGCCGCTTCCATTCGCCCCGCGAGGACCCTGACCTGCTAAGTCGCTGGCAGTTTAGCCCCTCACAGCAGAAACACCCGCGCTATGGCGGGTGTCCTGTGTCTCCGGGAACCTGCCCGGAGGGGGCCTTCTCCCACTCGCGCAGGTGAAGGTGGAGAATGCGGGTGTGTTGGGCTCAGTCTACCATTTTGTTGGCGTCACCAAAATGGTCGGTTCAGGATTCGAGTTCGCCCAAGGTGAAGACTTTGCCCTCCAAGTTGTCGGCTGGCTCCCAGTTGTTGGTCATGTGCTCGGGTGCCGTGATGAGAGTGATGGTGTCGCCGTCTACGCCCAACCGATAGCGCTGCCCGTGCTCGTTCTTGACGCAGAGCCCGCCGAGCCACATGATGCCGTTGAACCGCTTGGCGGGGTTGAGAGCCATCGCGATCATGGCGACGGTGAGCGACATGGGCCACGCTGTGACCCGCTCCAGCATCTCGCGTGTCTCAAGGGTGAACCCGATGTTGATCATCGGGCCATGCAGCTTCGGCCCAACCGGGTCGCCAAAGGCCAAGGCTGGCTCCCCGGGGCATGGGATGACCACCTCGATGGATTCGGAAGACAAGGTAACGCCGATGAAGTTGGGTCTGGCCACGGAGTGATCCGGCCCATCTGGGTCGGGGCGAGGATCGACTGACGCCATGAATCTTGGCACGCTCATTCGACCCCAGTCTATCCGATGTCGAGTCGTTTGTAGAACAGCACGATGTCGGTCGAGTCGTTGGTCGAGAGGTTCACCCAGACGTCTTGCTGCCCGCCTGTCAGCGGGGTGACCAGCGAAAGGTTGGTCCAGGCGCTGGAGAGTGCTACGGACGCGACGTACTCCGCTCCGCCAGAGCTGTTGCCGATGGTGATGTTCGGGGTTCCGGCCGATTTCGCCACGATCCTCTCGATCACGCAGTTGGCCGGGAGGACGTTGACGCCGGAGCCGAGGAGTTCGCTGTTGCCGCTGGCCGCGATGGTGGCGCGGATCACCCCATCGGAGCGTGGGACTCGGGGGGTTGCCCCGGAGTTGGAGAGCAGCGCGTGGTTCCGGTTCGAGCTTGCGTCGAGCCATTGGATGTGGGACTGGAGGGTGAGGGGCGAGCAGTACAGGACCGCGCCGATCGGACGTACGACCAAGGCGCGGATGTAGAACGCTTCTGTGCCGTCTCCTGCGTAGCTAACAGACCCGTTGGACCGAGCGTAGAAGCGCAGACCCGTCGCTCCGGCGACGACGTCGAACTCTACGGACGTCCACGCGCCGAGGGTGGACAGGTAGCCCGTGGAACCAGGGAGGCTGAATCCGTTGTCGCAGGTGACCTTGATCCCGTTGAGGTCCTGCCCGGAATCAATGAAGTATTGGAGGCTCACGCGGTAGGTTCGGCCCACCGTCATGATGCTTGCCTTGTCCCAATAGTGGGTGTTGGCGTCGGTGTTGGGGACGGCCTTGATGCAGTCGGACTGGCCTTCGTGGGTGATCGCGCCTGTCAGGCTTGTCAGTCGGGTGCCTGTGGCTCCGTCCACTCCTGCGCTGTAGTTGGCCGTGTAGGCTGCCGCGAAGTCGCCCCATTGGAATTCGGGAGGGACTCCTCGCTCGGTCCAGGCTTCGAGAGGCACGACGCCCGAGAACAGGGCGAATGCGTCCACGTCGAGCAGCCCGAAGGTTCCGTCGCTGCCGACCAGTAGGGAGCCTGCGCTGGAGAGCGTCTGCGCCGACTGGGCCGAGATGTTGAGCGGGTCTCCCACCTGCACGTCGTTGGCGTATAGAGTTGCGAACCCGTCTCGGTCGAGCGTGGCCAGCAGCCGGACCTTCTCGTAGGCGGTGACGAAGTCGGTCAGGGCTTCGGTCGAGGTGTATTCGGTGATGCTCGATCCGTTGCCGATTCCCAGGATGATCCGGTCGCTGGCATCGACGGCGAGCTGCGGGCCGACGTTTGCCGCGACCTTGGACATCAGGGCGAGCCGCCCGCGCCTCGCCTTCAGCCCGATCAGGGTTCCTGCGATGCCAATTGAGACGTCGCTGGTGCCAGGGTTGATGGCCGAGGCGCTGGGGATGGTGATGACTCCCGCCGACCCGTCGAGGGCGACGGCCTGGTTGAGGGCCATGACGCCCGTGCCCTCGCCCGCCGACGGTCCCGACGCGGGGACGTACCAACCGTGGTTGTGTCCATCGACCAGGGACGACCCGATGGCCGGGACTCTGGGGGTCGCGGTTGTGTCTTGGTAGTTGATGTTGCGGAAGATTTGCCGCGTGTAGGTGCGGATCGTATGGGTGCCCGACCCGGCGCCCACCGTAACAGGGGTTGCGCCTTCGATGGCGGAGCGCCAGGACTTGTGGAGGTAGCCCGTGGTGTCGCTGACACGCTGCCACCAGTAGTCCTCGTTGATCTCGGGACCGTCGAGTGCGCCCGTGGTTGTGAGGCGCACCAACTGCCCCGTCTGGAACGCGCCGCTCGCGTTGGACGCCAGGGTGACCAGGTTGGCGGAGGCCGTCCAGGTCGTGGATGCCACGGCGTGGTTCTCCACGTCTCGAAGCGTCAGCCGCAGTTCGCCCGCTTCGGAGCTGGTGCGGGCTACGACGCCTGTCAGGATGTGGCTTGCTCGGACGCCCTCGACGAGCAGCGAGTCCTGGTAGCCCTGCCCTGTCAGGCCGATGCCTCCGCAGTCCACGGCGAAGAGCGTCGCTCCGCCGACCATCTGGAGGTCGCGGACGATGGGAGATTTGATCGCCCCCGACGTCCCGATGGCGACGTTCGCCATGGCGTACAAGCGCCCGTAGACCGGGCTGACGCGGTTGACGATGCGGCAGCCGGAGATCAGCGGGGACGACGGGTATCCGGCGCTCGAAGAGCTGTCTTTCCCCGCGTAGCAGTAATGGTAGGCCGGATTGAACGGCGAGGCGTTGGATCCATAGGTGTCGTAGACGGTCGTGCAGTTGACAAACCGGACGTCCGGGGTCTGCCCGTCCCAATCCTGTTGCCCTCCCCAGCCGTGCCAGATCGGGGCCACGGCCCTCTCCCCGAAACAGCCCTCGACCAGGACGTTGCCTCGGGCTTTCACGAATCGTCCGGCGCAGTTGCGGAACCTGACGCCGCGAATCAGTCCGGCGACCCTCGGCAGGTTCTTCGTGCCGTCGTCGTCCTCGTCGATGAAGAAGAGCGCTCCGTCGCAGTCCGAGCGGAACGGGTGTGTGGTTGCGTCTTCGGTGGTGATTTCCTCGATCCGGCAATTGCGGATCATCGAGAACTGCGGCTGGTAGGTGTCGGAAGACGAGTCTCCGATCATGTGCCCGGTGACGACTCGGCTTTGCGGCCAGCCGGAGCCCCAGTACAGGGTGTGGGTTCCAGTGCCCTGGCTTGTCAGGTCGATGGTGGTCCCTGCGTGGGCGTTGGCTCGAGACGAAGCCAGCTTGATCGTGGTGGAGTTGACGACGACCGCGTAGAGGACCGTGGTGTTGCTTGTGATTCCCCCTGGCAGGGTGCCCGTGGTTCCGAAGATGACCGGTCGGCCCGTGGCCAGGCTGGCGGCTGCGTTGACCGTGATCGTGTCTGCCGTCGTGTTGACTGCGGTCGTTGCGAAGTTCTCCGATTGGCCCGCTTCGCGACTGTGTCCGGTGGAGTTCGCGTTGATATCCACCACTCCGAACGCGCCGATGACTTGGCACCCGCCAACGTTGGATTCCGGGTCCTCCGCGATCTTGCCATAGCCGTTCTTGAACGGCACGTCGACGTAGACGTCGGTGCGGTTGGCCGCGTCCACCGTGTTGTCGATCCTCATACCCAGGCGGCACTTCTGGTTGAGGTCGATGAGTCCGTCTCCAGAGATGCGGATGCTCTGACAGGCGACGGAGCGGAAGTAGAACATCAGCGACATCCAGTAGTCGCTGCTGTAGGGCGCCTCCATGCCGAACACCGTCTCTCCGTCCTGGTAGTCGGCCTGGATGACTGCTCCGGGTTCCAGCTCCAGCCAGATGGAGTCTGTGGGTTCGAGGACGTAGACCGTGCGCTTGATCGTGTAGGTCCCCGCCGTCGCGATCAGCTTGCGCCCAGGGTTGGCGGCGATGGCGGCTTCGATGGCGGGTGCCCAACCGTCGAGGTCGGTGACGTAGTCGATGTAGTTGCGGATGTCCACCCCGCTTGCCGCTCGGGTGGTTGCCGTGGGAGCCGGGAAGTCCGCTGGGTCGAGCAGATAGGTGGCTTGGTTCGGGACTGCGAATCTGGTGTTCAGCCCGAGGGCTGGGCACTTGACCCTCACCCATTGGCCGCGAGGTACTGCTGCGAACGTGATGCGGCCGCTCCCGTTGCTGAGAGCGTGGTGGTGGGCGGGGATGCCCGGGTCGTCGGCGGCGACGGTGAACCAGGTGCTTGCCGTACCGTCTGGCGCGTCGGCGGCTTCGATGATCGCGGGGACGTTGGCGACGGCGGCCCCACCGAACGAGGCGAGGTCGAGAGACACGACGCAGGTTGCGAGTGGAGCGGGCACTTCGCCAAGCCCAATCGGTTAACCGTTTCGAAGGACTGATGTTCCTTCCGTCGGCTATCGTGGTGCATTGCTCCGCGTCCCAATGGGGCGATGCCGCGGTGATCGACGAGTGGCACCGTGCGAGAGGGTTCGATGGGATCGGATACCACGGTGTGATTCTCAACGGGATCCGCAGGTGGTCGTCGCCCTACTCGGTGTCGAACGACGGGCGGTACGAACCCGGGAGGCCGGAGTCGGCGCAGGGCGCCCATTGCCTCGCGGGCGGCATGAACAGGGTCGCCTTGGGCATTTGCCTGATCGGCTCGCCGGGATTCAAGCCGACCGATGTCCCGATCGCGCCAGAGTGGTGCTTCAAGGGCCTGTTGAAGCGTGACCGCGAGAGGATCGCGTACTGCTCTGCGGCCCAATTCAACCAACTCGTCGGGGTGTGCGCGGAGTGGTGCGTCAGGTACGGGATCGACCCGAAGAGGATCACCCAGCATTCGGACCACGACCGTGGCAAGCCGCTTTGCGCGAGTTTGAACGTCGGTTACCTTCGGAAGCGGGTGGCCGAGGAGATGGAGAGATGAGATGCACCTGTCGGAGGTTGTGATCCATGACCAGTACGTCGCCCTTTTCGCCGCGTTCACGCTCGCCCAGGTCGTGGCGTTCGGCGCATGGCTCGGCCGGCTCGGGGGGCGGGTGGCGGCCATAGAGGCGCGTCTCGCCACGGCTGAGAGGGACCAGTCCAACCTCTCCGACCGGGTCGCCCGTCTGGAGACCACCCAGTCGGTCCATACGACACAACTGGCCGTGATCTCGGCCGGGATCGCCACCATCCAAGACGACGTCAAGGACTTGAGCCGCGGGCAAGACGAGATGTTGAAACTGCTGCGCGGCAGGGGTTAACCGCTTCTGCATTCAGGTCGCGAAGGAGATTCGCAAACAATGAGTGCATTCCTCGAAGGCATTGCAACCGGTCTGCCCATCGCGGTGGACGGCATCTTGCACGACATCGCCCCGTCGGCGGTTCATCGGTCGTTCCTCGACACGCTCTTGCGCGTTCAGGACGGCATGAAGAAGCGCGGCATCGACATCCAGAAGTCCAGCCGCGTGGACGGCACCGGGCTCCGGGTGGACATGAAGGTCGCCAACCCGGTGACGTCGGGCTTCCTCGGCAAGACGGCCGCATTGGCCGATCACAAGATCCCGCCGCAGCGGCACTTCAACCACGTCGCCGGCACCATGGACTTCTCTTGGTACCGTGGCGCCGAGCGCATCACGAAGGACACGGCCCAGCGCATCGGGTCGAACAGCGTAGAGGCCATCCAGAACTACGTCATGGAGGTCGGCAAGGCGATCGCGGACTCGATCCACGAACGCCTCGACGAGGACTTCTTCCCTGCGGTGACGGTTTCCCCCAGCGTGGGTGCCCCGGCAGAGAACAAGGTCATGGCGATCCGCTACCCGCTCTTGTCGGGCTACACCGACAACGAAGCGACGGGCTCGGGTTCGTACACCTACCTGGGGCACAACCTGAACTCCGGGTTCATGGTGAACGCCAAGGCGATCAGCTCCGGTTCGGTGGCCAGCGCCTTCGGTGTGCCAAGCACGTCCAACCTCCGCACCAAGGTGCTGATGCGCCTGATGCAGGAGCGGAAGGCGCGCAACCTGTTTGCCCTCACCGACTTCGCGATCGTGGACTACATGATCAACCAGGGTGAGAGCAAATACCAGATCACGGTCGAGGACTCGATGACCTACGGCGCCAGCGAGCTGGCGAAGTACGCCGGGGTCTATTTCTGTCCGAACTACCGTCACAACCTGCTGGCCGACAACAGCCTCGACCGGGTGATCGACTTCATCGAGCCCTCGACGTGGCATTGGCACTCGGAGGGTCTCGGCGAGACGGAGGTCATCTCCCCCGTTCCCGACGAGCCGACGATGCATTCGGCGATCCAATGGGCGTTCAAGTGCGCGATTCTGTGCGCCAACCCCCGCATCAACGGCCTCGCCTACAAGGTGACCCTGAGCTAAAGCCATGAAGATCACCCGATCCACCACCCTGATCGCCCTGGCCCTGGCCGGGGTCCTCGCCGCCGCTGCCCCGTTCACGATCCTGAGCCAGATCAAGATGTTGATCAATCAGGCGGACCACTTCGGGCACGTCTACCAGTTCCAGCGGGATGCGGAGATCTCCGACTTCACGATCACCGAGATCGACGGAGGAAGCGCCGTCTCCGCGCCGACCACCGTCCTCGACGTGGGACGCGGCGGGCTGTCGTTCACCAACGGCGCCCAGGACAACGACAGCTTCGAGCTTCAGCACAAGGTTGAAAACTTCTTGCTGTCCACGGTCGGCCGCTACTACTTCACGGGCAAGCTCGACGTCTCGGACGACGACCAGGTGGACGTCATCCTCGGGATGTGCATCACCGACACCACGCTCCTCGCTGGGATGTCGGACGGCGTGTATCTGCGAAAGGACGACGGAGACACCAACATCGACCTCGTCATCGAGCGCAACTCGACCGAGGTGGCCAGCACGGCCATCGCGACATTCGACACCGACGAGCATGAGTACGCCCTGATCATCGACGTGTACAACACGACGGGATGGGGCAAGGTGACCGTCTACATCGACGGCGCCATCGTCCACTCGAAGGAGACGACGAACCTCCCCTACGACGAGTCCTTGACGCTTTCCGCTTCCGTCACCGACGGAGAAGCGGCGGCGATCACCTGGGTGGTGCGCAACCTCGCGGCCGCATCACCCGGCGCCCAGTAGCCGGGGGTTACCTCCCTTCGCCCGGGGCGGGTCCAGACGCAGCCCGCCCCAACCCTTCTTCCAATGCCGAGACTCACCTGGGAACAGTTCAAGACGGTCGTCCACGACATGGTCAAGCACGACTCGGCGACCATCGTCGATCTGTCCAACCGTGGGCTCGGAAGCCAGTTCGACTCGCGCGTCCTCAGGGCATTGAGGACCTACTGCCGAGAGACGCGGGAGTTCTTCGTTTTCAACGCCGGCCTGACCCTGACTGCGGGGGATCAGACGATCGACCTCTACGACTCGGCGAAGTGCGCCCGCGAAATCTACTACCCGACGCGGGTGTTCCTGAATGCCGTGGAGGTGGTCGAGAGCCCTTCGAGGGCCGACCTCGCCAAGTATCGGCAGCAGGTGTCCCTGACGAACGGCGCCCCGACGTACTGGGTGCGGCTCGCCGAGGACAAGATCCACTTCGACCGGCCGATCGACGCGACGGTCGCGGCCTACTCGACGAACTACGTCGAGGGTTGGGCCGAGCATCCTTCGATCGCGACCGACGAGACCGTGATCTCGCTGCCGATTTCCCAGACCGAGACGGCCGCTCGGTTCTGTGCCGTCGCCCTGTCGTTGCCCGTGCCCACCGCCGAAGGGGTGCTGCGTCGGCTGGCCCAGTACGACAAGGAGTCGAGGGACGCTCTGGCCAAGCGGAAGGCGCGGAACATCGGGGAGTTCACTCACCGTGCCGTGGGGGGTCGCCTCTAGATGAGGCTTCGGCTTCGTCCCGGCACTCTGTCCACCACTCTGCACAAGACGCAGATCGCCGACGAAGACACGCCCTACGCTCTGAACTGCGACACGGGTCGCGGCATCTGGGAGATCGACCAGCGGTACCGCCAGGTCAACGTCAAACCGAGCCACGCCAGCGGCACCCCCTCGGAGGGTGGCACGGGCATGGCGATCATGCGCTGGGACGGCGACGACCGGACGCTGTTCGCCGTAGGCGACTCGCTGTTCGCCTCACCGACGACGGGGTACGGCTCGCTCTCGGGGGGTTCGGACCACACGCTCGACGTGGACTGGGTCAGCCCAGCCCTGCACGGCGAGGACCAGGCGATCTGGCAGGATGGCAAGTACGCCTACGTCGCCAGCCCCGTCAGCGTCCGGCGAATCAACCTCGACGATCTGACCGTAGCCGACCTCGAGCAGATGTACGACTCCAGTCTGTACGACGGGTTGTGGGAGATGTCGTCGAACTGGGCGAAGCTCGAATGGGAGTCGGGCGATGCGCTCGGCGAGCCCGACGCGGTTCTGACCGGGACTTCGCGCCCGGTTCGGTACAAGCCCGTCGATGCCAGCGAAGCCTACGTCGTCGCCGGAAACGTAAGGTTCTCGTCAGACGAGGGTCTCGTCGTCCACGACAACTACTCTCCGACCCCTCAGCAGGTGGCCAGGTGGCGGGTTCGGATCGACTTCAACTCGGCCAAGGATTGGCTGGGCCAGGACTGGCTGATCGTGCCCATCTCCCGGCAGACCCCGAGCGACGATGACGGAGACGACTGGATCGAGAGCATCGCCCGCAGAGCGGTGAAGGAACAGGCGGCCGCTTCCGGTTCACTCGATCTCCAACGGCTCGACAACATGAGCGGCTGGATCGGCTTCAACAACCGCAACCGGACCAACGCAGGATTCGCCACGGCCTTTCTGGGCTACGACCGAGACCCTGCGGCGGCGAGCAAGGCGGTCAACCATCGGCATCGCGGCGGGTTTCTGGCCTATGTCAGGCTCCACGAGGGCGCAAACACCGCCGCCCAAAGTGCCGTGTTTCTGAACCCGAGCGGTAAGACGTTGTATCTTTGTGTAAGCTTGCTCGACGGGTGGGGCACGGTGGACCTGAGCGCCGTGGACGGCATCGAGTTCGACGTCTGGTGCCACGCCAGCAACGCCTACCTCCAGTCGTTTGCGGTGCCGAACCTCTACACTTACGGCTCGTTCCTGCCACACGACGATGCGGGTGCCGCAGCGACCAACCGTGGCCTGACAGACTCTTCGAGGCTCGCGGCTGGCGAGACCGAACTGCTCGGCTACGGCCCGGTGACCTCGGGCCTCTACATCGACTACGCCTACCGCTACAAGGTCGGCACCACCTATTCAGACCCGGTCCTCGTTCGGATTCCGATGAGCGAGTTCTACGGGGATGCCTTCGAGATCGGCGGGTTCGTCACGCCCATGAAGGCGACGATCACGCCTCCGGTCGGGGACTCGGCCTACACCCACATCGAGATTTACCGGAAGAAGCTGGACACCGGTGCGTTCCGGCTGTTGGCGACCGTCGCCAACTCGGGGACCCCCAGCTACACCGACACCGTGAGGGACGACGAGCTGACAGGCACCGCCCTCGGCCAGGACGTGCCCGCGCCTCTGGCCACCGGAGTGGTGGCGGGCTGTTCCCACAACGGCAGCAACGTGATGGCTCTCGAAACGGGAGAGATCACCATGAGCGAGGTCGGTGCGCCGCTGAACTACCTGATGCCGGGATTCGCGGACTTCCCCTACACCGAGGAGGACGATGGACGTCCGCGCATGGCCACGGTCACCAGCAAGGGCGACCCGGCGCTTCAGTTGGTGAGCAACGGCGCTCTGTACGTCTTCACACGCCGAGCGGTTTATGCCAAGGGCGGCGCGTTCCCAAGCGACGGGCACTTCGTCAAGATCGCAAGCCGGGGTTCGCTAGGGCCGAGGGCCGCTTGCGACATCGACGCCAGCGTCGTCTACGCCAGCGACTCCGGTCTGTTCAGCGTCCGGGTGCATCCGAACTTCGAGTCTGTGTCAGGCAATCTGCCGGAGCCGCAGGAGCTTACCGTCAATGTGAAGGGCACCTGGAACTGGCTGATGGGCGACTCTCCCGAAGGCACGGTGGTCGCCTACCACGACCGGGAGATCTGGGTCTTCAACGACTCCCGCTATCTCCGCTACACGCGGCAGGGCCGATGGAACCATGGCGAGTGGGCCAATGGCAAGCTCGTCGTTGCGGCTGCAGGGGACCCGGAATCAGGGCTGTTGCTCCAGTTCTCAGACGGCACCGTGGGGCTGGTGGGCGACTACCTTACCGACGGGGGTACGAACCTGGCAGGCGACAACGGCACGGCTCCGGCGTGGAGTTACAAGACCAAGCGGTGGGTGCAAGACGCGCACCTGCAACGTGTGCTGGCCGACTTCGAGACCGACCTCGATTCGGGTCTCGCCGGGATCTCGGTCGTCGCCAAGACGTCGCGCAACGAGGCCGGCGCCACGGTGTCCCTGTCGGCAACCGACCAGGGAGACGCGCCCATCCCGCAGCACGAACCGGTGAACGGACAATGGTTCGAGTTGGAGTTGACCGGGTCTGCCTCCGACAGGCTGCTCTCGCTCGAGGTCGAGGTCGGGTCGTCCCAGACGGGCAGAGCCCCTCGCTAGCGGCGCGCGCCGAGAGCGTCCAGCACCCTCTGGTTGTAAACGCCGGGCATATCCGGCGTGTAGGCCACCTTCAGATTCGCGGCCGCGAAGTGGGAGTGGAGGAAGTACCTCACCGAGTCGCCGGGGTGGTCGTCGCGATAGGTTCTGGCGACATCCTCCATGTTGCGCTCGCCCCTCGGCGCCTCCGAGAGGAACCTGATCAGCTCGCGGCACGACGAATGGATGCGCCAAAACGGGCCGACCCTCTCGTCCCGGTTCTTCTGCTCCTTGAAGTAGAGGAACTTGTCGAGGGTAGACCAGCCTTCGATGCGGTCGTTGTTGCCGAGGCGCAGCCGGACGCCCCGTTCCATGAACTTGTTCCACCGGTTGATGCCGTCGGACTCCTTGCCCTTGAGCGACGGGTCGCAGTATCGGATGGCGGGCCGGACCCCCCAGTCCTCCTCCAGCCTGAGGATGCCCT
>JBDHZD010000089.1:0-12260 GCA_039811705.1 Fimbriimonadaceae bacterium
GACCGTGCCAGGGGGTGCCACGGTCTGCGCGGCCCGCTGCAGCTCGCCCAGCCAAAGTCCTTCGTGCCGCCAGACCGTGCATCGGGCGGACCGTGCCCGGGGGTGCCACGGTCTGAGCGGCCCGCTGCCGCTCGCCCAGCCAAAGCCCGTCTTGCCGCCAGACCGTGCATCGGGCGGACCGTGCCAGGGGGTGCCACGGTCTGAGCGGCCCGCTGCAGCTCGCCCAGCCAAAGCCCTTCTCGCCGCCAGACCGTGCATGGTCGGGGCAACCGTCGTTGAGCCACTGACGACGCCGAAGGATCACGGTCTGCCGGGCAGGGGCGTTCTGCATGCGAAGGTGAGCCCGGGCAGACCGTGGCAACCCAATTCGGTAGAGCCGGTGTCGCTGGGCCCCACTCATGCGAGTCGTGAATCGTGAACGACGGGGTACCTTGAACACCGATGCATCCCACTCGGCTCGACCACTGGATCGGGGGCGAACCCGTCGCCTCCCACGCGGACGCCGCGGCCAGCCTCAACCCCTCCGAACCCCAGCACGTGGTGGCCGTTGTCCCCGTTGGCACGGCATCCGAGGTCGAAGAAGCCGTCGCCAAGGCCGCAGAGGCCCAGCGAGTTTGGAATGCCAAGCCCGGCCCCGCCAAAGCCGACGCCCTCACCGCATGGGCGGCGGCGCTGCAAAGCCGGGCCGAAGAACTCGCCGGGCTGATCGCCCGCGAGGTGGGCAAGCCGATCGCCGAAGCCAAGGGCGAGGTGGGGCGCGGCGTCGCGATCCTTCGCTACTACGCGGGCGAGGCCGTCCGAGACCACGGCTCGGTGATCCCCAGCCAGTTCCCCGAGACGCTTCAGTTCTCGCTGCGCGAGCCGCTTGGCGTGGTGGGCCTGATCACGCCATGGAACTTCCCGGTCGCCATCCCGCTGTGGAAGGCGGCCCCGGCGCTCGCGTTCGGCAACGCCGTCGTGTGGAAGCCGTCCGAACTCTCGGGAGCGGTGGCTTCGGTGCTGGCCGAGACAAGCAGCCAAGCGGGCCTGCCGGCCGGACTGTTCAACCTCGTGCACGGCGACGGTTCCACCGGATCCGCGCTCGCGGCGTGTGAGGGCGTCGAAGCGCTCAGCTTCACGGGCTCGGCCCGAGTCGGCGGCCTGATCGCCCAAGCTTGCGCCGCGCGCAACGCGAAGCACCAAACCGAAATGGGCGGCAAGAACGCGGGCATCGTGCTGGCGGACGCCAACTTGACCAAGGCAGCCACCCTCGTGGCCGGCGGGGCCTTCCGCTACGCTGGACAGAAGTGTACGGCCACCAGCCGCGTGATCGTCGAGCGACCTGTTCTGGACGCATTCCTCGCCGAGCTGAAGAGAATCGCCGAAGCCCTTCCCCTGGGGCCGGTATGCGACCCTGCGTGCGCCATTGGCCCGCTGATCTCGGACACCGCCCGACGGCGTGTGCTCGGTGCGCTGACCGGCCGCGACCTGCTGTTCGGCGGACCGGTCCCCGCGGAGTTCGAGGATGGCTACTTCGTCGCCCCGACCGCGGTGATGGTCGAGGACGCGAACGACACGCTCGCGCAGGACGAACTCTTCGGCCCCGTGCTGGCTGTGATCCCCGCCGAAGACGCCGAGCACGCGATCCAGTTGGCCAACGCCACGCGATATGGCCTGAGCGCCTCGCTGTTCACCCAGAACATCGGCAACGCGCTCCGCTACATCCGCGAGATCGAGGTCGGCTTGGTGCGGGTCAACGGCGACACGACGGGCGTCGACCCTCATGCCCCGTTCGGCGGGTTCAAGGGCTCCAGTTCGCACACGCGAGAACAGGGTCCGGCGGCGCGAGACTTCTACACGCAAGTCAAGACCGTTCAGATCGGCGGCTGAAGCCCGATAGGGGGATCTGGCTGCCTAACCCGCGCTAGGGACGGGCGGATCAAGGAAGCGAATGCTCTCCACGAGCCGTTGCACGAGAGGTTGCCACAGGTCCATGCTGTCGGCGGGATAGCCGGTTTCGAGCAGAACCAATTGGTTCTGACGAAGCAACGCGTGAACCGAACCCTGCACAACGGGATTGTCGCCCGCCTGATACCGGTAATCCACCGAGACCGAGCGACGTCCTCCCAGACTGGCATCGGTGTTGAGCGAAACGCGCGTGTACGCCCCGGTCTTTGCCACGTCGCTCTCGTAGCGCTCCAGCGCCGCCATCGGGTCAATGCCTCCGACGTCGGATGCCGACGTCAACCGCAAGTAGGGCTCGCGAGCCGCAAGCGGAGTCAACACAAGCACGGTTCGACCTTCCATGGATTCTGGCTGGGCGTGCCATCCCGCAGGGACTTCCAACTGGATGCCTAGACGCTCGTTGCGGTACGTCGTCGTCGCAACATCCTTGGCGCGCACGAACCGGACTGGCATGGGACCCGTGTCCGGATCGTCGAGGGTGCCGCGCAGTTGGCTGCCATCCGCGGTGGCTTCCAAAGAGAGCGTCGCCACACCCGACGAAAGCATGAACGTCTGCGCTTCGGCGTCGAACGCGCCGTCGAAGTCGAAGTAGACGATCTTCTCTTGGTCGCGCAAGTTCAACATGAACGCTGCCCCGTCGCGAGTCGGCCATAGGCCGCCTTCGGCGAACCGCGTGCCCAAATCGCCAAACCAGGGCCCTTCAAGAGCCTTGAGCCGTGGGTCGGCTTCGGCGGGCGGGGGCACACTCGGGCTCCGCATGGGCGCCGCCACGAACGGTCTCGACTCAACGACCGGTGGCGTAGTCGGCGAGGGCTTGGCGAGATTCCGTCCGGCGAACCATTTCGCGCCGAAGAACGCACTCGCCGCAACGACGACCAGCGCCAAGACCCCGGCCACGGCGATCTTGGGAGTATCGCCCTTCATCGAGATCGGGATCGGCTGGAGAGCGCCCTTCAGATCGGCGACCATCTCGCGGCACGTCCGATACCGCTTGGCCGGGTCTTTCTCGAGCGCCTTCGTCAAGAACTGACGCAAACGAGCCGGAGCGTGGCCAGGAATCACGGGCGCCTCCGAAGCGATTTTCTTCAGGACGATTTCGGCGTTGGGGTCGTCGAACGGCAACGCTCCCGCGAACACCCGGCAGATCATCACGGCCAAGGCCCACCGGTCGCTGGCCGCACCCGCCACCCGTCCTTCGATGACCTCGGGCGACAAGTAGCGAGTCGTGCCCGTCAGCGACTGGCCTTGGCTGACATCCTTCCCAAGGAGTGTGGCCACACCGAAGTCGATGAGCATGGCCTTGCCGTCCGGGCCAACCATCACGTTGGATGGCTTCAGGTCTCGGTGGGTAAAGCCCATGGAGTGCGCATGGTCCAGCGCTTCGGCGATCTGCTCGAAGATATGGATGGCCTGCGCCTGCCCCAACCCGGCCCCCAGGAGCTGCGAAAGAGCTTGACCCTCGACCCACTGCATCGCGATGTAGGGAGGGTCGTGCTCCGCGTTCGCGTCGAACACTTTGACGATGTTGGGATGCTCCAACCGACCAAGGGCGCGCGCTTCGTCCTGAAACCGCTTGACGAACGAACGGTCCGTCGCCAACGCGCTGTCCAGCACCTTGACGGCCCGGATCTGGTTGAGCGGCACGTAAAGCGCCGACCACACCGAGGCCATCCCGCCCGAACCCAGTTTGTCTCGGATTTCATAGCCCTCGATGACGGGCACAGTCTCCCCGCCTCCAACGCCTTGGTGGCCCCAACGCGGCGCCGTCTTGGCGAATGGGTCGTAAGCGTAGGTTGGTTCGTTGTCGCTCATCTCGCGTCCAAGAGTCTAGAAGAACCGGCACCCGCGACGTTCGCGGTGGCCGATATAGGCCACGGCCACACCGACGTTGTCCCGACCGCCAGAGCGGAGGCTCTGAGCCACCAAGCGGTCGCAGACATCCTTTGCATCCCTGGCCTTCCCAAGCGCTGCGGTCACCAGCGAATGAGCCACAAACTTGTGCAGCCCGTCGGAACATACGAGCAACGCGTCGCCAGAACAGATGGGAAAGGTCGTCGTTTCGACCTCCACCGAATCGCCAACGCCGATCGCCTGCCGCAAGTGATCGCCATGAACGTTGTCGATGCCGTGCTTCTTGGCGTACTCCTCCCACGTATGATCCGTGGTCTCAGGCTCGAGACGTCCCTTGTGCCACCGATAGGCGCGCGAATCGCCCACGTGTCCGACCGTGCAGGCCTTCTCTCCCACGATGGCGACCGTCAGCGTCGTCCCGACAATCTGGCCATTACCGATTTTGGACACTTCGCGGTGTGCTTCTTGAACGACCTCTTCGAGCCACCTTTCCGGGTGCTCGGGGTCGATCGTAGGGGTGTTCAAGTGCGCCTTGACCGTCTTGATCGCGGTCTCGCTGGCCAATCGACCATCGAGATGGCCGCCCATGCCGTCGGCGACCGCCAGACATGCGTACTGACGGTCTCCCGCGGCCAAACGAACAGCCAGGAACGCATCCTGATTCTCTTTGCGCACCAGCCCGACGTGGGTCTGACCTGCGATGTCGAACATGGGGGTCACGCACCCGACTTGTACTGAAGCGTGGTGCTACCCAGTTTGATCACGTCTCCATCCTTCAATGTTCGCGGAATATCTGGCTCGACGCGCTCATCGTTGACAAATGTGCCGTTCGTGCTGCCTTTGTCGAGAACGTACGCCGAGCCGCTCGAAACGCCCACCTCGGCGTGATGGCTCGACATTTCGGAGTCGCTGAGACTCAGACCCATGCCCTTGTCGCGTCCTATCGTGAGCAGATTGCCCACAGGAATCTCGGCGCCAACCTTGACGCCGCCATGCATCCGAACCAGACGATGGCCCGCGATGCGGACCTGAGTGCCCTCTTCTTCCACAACGCGAGAGCGCGCTGAAGCCGCCGTTGCAGACCCTCCGCCCCCTTGGTTTTTGACCACCAGAACCACGATGACCACGACGGCCACCACCAAGAGCCCGCCAAGGACATAGACAAGCGTGTTGTCGGGAGCGGTGCCACCCGCAGCCGATGCATGCGCGCGACCCACCAAGAACATGGCAGGGGCCCAGGCCGAGAATCGAACGAAAGTCCGCATAGGAAGTCTGTCTCCATCCACCCACTAGTGGGCGTTCATCTATTCTACAGACTCGGAGCGGGCTGTGCCACATCAATCGCACGTCATTCGACGAGCGATTGCTGCATTTCGATGCATGCTCGATGCACCTCGACGATCTCGTCGTAGGGAATCGGGGACGGCTTGCCCTGGGAAAGCGCGTTGACAAAGGCGGTAGCGCACTCCACTTGGCCCTTGTTTTGGCTCCAAAGCTTCAGTTTTGTGAATCCGGGCCAGCCGAATCCGGTCAGGACGCGGAAGTTGTCCATCTGCAGCACACGCCCGCCGACGAACACCTCCAGCCGTTCCTTGGGGAACGACTTGTGGCCGTTCGCGAGATAGTGAACGGTGCCCGTCGAGCCGTCGGCGAATTCCAGATGCAAGCTGGCTTTGTCCGCGCGCAACGCAACCAATGGCGTTTCGCCCATCATCCGAGCCTCCCACTTGCTCAACGGCGAACCGGCGAGGAAGCGGATGAGGTCTACAAAGTGGCAACCTTCGCCGATGATCCGGCCTCCGCCGATCTTCAGGTCTTGAATCCAGTGATCCGGGGGAATCGCCCCGGCGTTGACGGTGTAGATGAACGACTTGGGTTCCTTGATCCCACCCAGCAACTGCTTCATCTTGACGATATGCGGGGCAAAGCGGCGGTTGAAGCCCACCATCACGATGCCCTTCGACGCTTCGTGGGCTGCCGAAATGGCATCCAACTCGTCCTGGGTCAGGGCCAGCGGTTTCTCGACGAAGACGCTTTTGCCTGCCTGCAGGGCTTGGATCGAAAACTTGGCGTGGGTGTCGTGGCGCGTGACGATGGCGACGGCGTTTGCCGAACCGTCGGCGATCAGGGCGTCGGTATCCGTGGTCGCCGTCTTGAATCCGTACTTCTTGGCGAAATGCTGCGCCGTCACGCCGCCGCTGCTGGCGACCATGCCGAATCTGGCGCCACCCTTCTGGAAGGCGGGGATGAGGAACCGTCCCGCGTAATTGCCCGAGCCGATGAAGCTGACCGTCGGCCCGCTGCCCGTCGCCGGAGCGGCTTTCTCGCTGGGTGCGACGCTCACGGTGGGTGCGCGAAGCACGTCCGCTGGCCTAGCCTCGGCGGTCGGGTACTCGAGAAGAATGCCCATCGCCGCCTTGTCGCCAGTCAGAACGTTGTAGGCGTCGGGCGCCTGGTCGATGGAATAGCGGTGAGTGATCAGGTCGCGGACGTTCAACGCGCCCGAAGCCATCATGTCGAGGACGGCCTCGAAGTTGCGTTGCTCGGTCCACCGGACGAAGGGCAGAGGGTAGTCCTGTCCGCCTTGCTCGTACGTCGGATCGTAGCGGCCGGGACCATAGGAACACGACACTTGGAACGTGAGTTCCTTTTCGTAGAAGTCCGCTCGCGAAAGCTGAAGTCCGACTACGCCGACGAGCACGATGCGTCCGCGCTTGCGGCACATATGCGCCGACTGCTTGATCGGCTCGTTGCTGTCGGTGGCCGCGCAGATGAGCACACCGTCCACGCCCTTGCCGCGCGAGAAGCCCATCGCGGCTTCAACGGGGTCTTCGCCAGCGCCCAGATTGACCGTCTCCGCACCATAGCTACGCGCGATCTCGAGGCGCTTGGCGTTGAAGTCCAGGCCCAACACACGGCAACCGGCGGCGCGCAACATCTGGACGCACATCAGCCCGATGAGGCCCAAGCCCGAGACCACGAAGCACTCGCCAAGGGTGGGCTGCAACAAGCGGATGCCCTGCAGACCGATCGAAGCCAGCACCGTGAACGCGGCTTCTTCGTCGGTCACACCATCGGGAATCCGGGCGCACAGGTTCTTCGGCACGGCCACGACCTCGGCGTGGTTGCCGTTCGAGACCACGCGGTCGCCGACTGCGAAGCCCTCGACCCCGCGACCGACTTCCAGAACTGAACCAGCGTTGCAGTAACCCAGCGGCATGGGCACGTCGAGTTTGGCCTTGACGGCGTCCAGCGTCGGCATCAGCCCGTCCGTCTTGATCTTGCTGATCACGTCCTTGACTTTGTCGGGTTGCGACTTGGCCTTTTGAATCAGGTTGCCGCGCCCGAACTCGACCAGCATGCGCTCGGTGCCGGCGGAGACGAGTGTCCGAGACGTGCGGATCAGCAAGTGTCCCGCGCGCGCCTGCGGGCACGGGACTTCGGCGACTTCGGTCGCACCGCTGCCGAGGTTCTGAAGAATCTGCTTCATGGTGAGTGGATTCAGCGGCCCACGCCGATGTACCGAATACCGGCGGCCTCGACCGTCGCGCGATCCCAGAAGTTGCGTCCGTCCACCACGGCCTTGACGCCCGAAGCGGCCAACGCGGCCCAGTCCAGGTCGGCGTATTCGGGGTGGTTGGTGTTGAGCACCAGAGCGGCCCCCTCAAGGCCCGACGGTGCGAAACCGTGGTGCCGGATCTCGTCGTCGGAGTACAGCGGGTCGTTCAGCGTGGCGTCAGCGCCGCGCTTCTGGAGTTCCTCGCCAATCAGGAACGCCGGCGAACATGTGTGTTCCTTGACGCCCGGCCGGAAGCCCAGACCCATGATCGTGACACGTTGGCCCTCGAGGTCGCCGATCACGGACTCCAAGCGGTCGAGGCAGTGCGCCGCTTGGCCGTCGTTGATCTGGCGCGCCAAAACGGGCAGGTTCGCCTCCATCCCGACCTCCCTCGCCCCGTGGATGAGGAAGTAGGGATAGACCGGGGTGCAGTGGCCGCCCACGCCGATGCCCGGGAACAGGAGGTACGCCTCGCCATCGGTGTTGGCCGCCGGGAACGTCTCCTTCACATCGATGCCCTTGAGTTCGGCGAATCGGGCCAGTTCGTTGGCGATCGCGATGTTGACATCGCGGTACACCATGCCCGCCAGTTTCACGAACTCCGACGCCTCGAGCGTCTTGACGTTGATCACGGGTGCGCCAACATAGTCGGCGTAGAACTTCTCGGCCCGCGCCGCGCTCTTCTCGTCGTAGCCTCCCACGACCTTTGGGTTCACGGTGAGGTTGCGCAAGACCAGCTTGCTCTTGACGCGCTCCGGCGAGAAGGCCAGGTCGAAGTCTTCGCCGCACTTGAGGCCGCACTTCTCGAGCAATGGCGCGAAGCTTCGCGTCGTGCCCACGGGAAGCGTGGTCTCGTAGACGACCATCGCGCCCTTCTGTAGTCCGGCGGCGATGTCGTCCGTGACGGAGAGGATGATGCCGAGATCGGCCTTGTTCTCAGGCGTGAGCAACACCGGGACAATGACGATGGTCACGTCGGCGGTCTTGACGGCCTCGGTGGAGTCCGTGGTCGCCTTCAGACGACCCTCGCCCACCACCTGAGCCAACAACTCGTCCACACCGGGTTCGTCGAAGGGCACGACGCCGCGGTTGATGGAATCCACGATGTGTGGGTTCTTGTCGGCGGCGACGACGTTGGCGCCTCGAGATGCGATCTGGCAGGCGAGGGGCAAGCCCATCTTGCCCGCGCCGATGACGACGACATTCATAGTTCTTGGTTAGGCTCCGAGGTGCGCCTCGTACTCGTGGACGACTTCGATGACCCGCTTGGCCTGATCGTCCGTCAGTTCGGGGAACATCGGCAGCGAGACGCACCGCGCGGCGACGTGCTCGGAGACCGGGAAGTCGCCGACGTTGCCGAGGTGGTCGTAGCCGCCCAGCGTGTGGATGGCGAACGGATAGTGGATGGCCGTGCCCACGTTGCGCTCTTTGCAGAAGTTCATGAAGCCGTCGCGATCCTCGACCAGAACCACGTACAGGTGGTACACGTGTCGGCGATCGGCGTACGCCTTGGGGGCCTTGACGTGCTTCAGACCTGCGAACGCCTCGTCGTAGGTCTTCGCGATGGCTCGACGGCGCTCGGTCCAGCCCTCGATGTACTTCATCTTGATGTTGAGGACCGCGCCCTGAACGCCTTCCAGGCGGGCGTTGTAGCCCAACACTTCGTGGTAGTACTTCTTCTTCTGGCCCCAGTCGCGCAGGATGCGCAGCCGCTCGTTGATGCCGTCGTCGTTGGTGGTGGTCGCGCCGCCTTCGCCGTACGCGCCCAGGTTCTTGCCGGGGTAGAAGCTGAACCCGGCGGCCGTGCCGATCGAGCCGATGCGCTTGCCCTTGTACTCCGCGCCGTGCGCCTGGGCAGCGTCTTCCAGCACCATCAGGCCATGCTTGTTCGCGATCTCCATGATCGGGTCCATGTCGGCGGGTTGGCCGTAAAGGTGGACCGGCATGATGGCCTTGGTCTTGGACGTGATGGCGGCCTCGATTTTCGAGGGGTCCATCGTGTAGCTGTCGGGGTCCACGTCCACGAACACGGGCTTGGCATTCGTGTACATGATCGCAGCGACCGTCGCAACGAACGTGTGGGGGATGGTGATGACTTCGTCGCCTTCGCCCACACCCATGGCGAGCAGGGCCATGTGGAGTGCGGCGGTGCCGGAGTTGTGGCCGACAGCGTGCTTGGCGCCCGCGTACTTGGCGAACGTCTCTTCGAACGCCGCGACATCTGGCCCGAGCACGAACGCCGTGTTTTCGAACGTCTTGGCGACGGCCTCCAGGACTTCGTCCTTGATGCCTTGATACTGTTGCTTGAGGTCGAGGAATGGAATCATGGAGTTCAGTCTTGTTGGATCGCGACGGCTTGGCCGTTGAGCTTCATCGATTGTTCGGCGGCTTCGAGGATGCGGACGATGCGCAGGGCGGCTTCGCCGTCCGTGCGCGGCTTCTCGCCCTCGGTGATGCAGCGCACGAAGTGCTGCGCCTCGACCTTGAGGGCCTCGGTCATATCGAACTGGGGCATCCAGATGTCGCCCGTGCGCCGGTAGGCCAAAGGCACTTGGTTCGTGCCCACGAGGTCTTCCTTCTTCACGATGCCCCGGTCGTAGACCTTGATCTTCTCCACGGGGTCGAGGTCGTCGAAGACCACCATCTTGTTGCTGCCGCCGACGAGCATCGTGCGCAACTTGATCGGCGAGAGCCAGTTCACGTGGATGTGCGCGATCAGGTTGTTGTCGTAAATCAGCGTCAGGTACGCCACGTCGTGGGGCAAGCCTTCGACGTGCGCAGCGGCGGTGCAGGAGACGGCCTTCGGCACGCCGGGAAGCCAGTAGCCGGCGATCGAGAGGTCGTGGACGGCGAGGTCCCAGATGACGCTGACGTCGTGCTGGAACAGGCCGAGGTTCACTCGGACCGAGTCGAAGAAGTACAGGTCGCCCAGTTCGCCGCTCTCGATGAGGTCGCGGACTTTCTGGACGGCGCCCATGTACACGAACGTGTGGTCGACCAGCAACACCTTGCCGGCGGCCTTGGCCGCATCGACGACGCGCTTGGCTTCGGCGGAACTTTCGGCCAGGGGCTTTTCGACCAGCACATGCTTGCCCGCTTCGAGAGCCTTGACGGCCAACGGCGCGTGCGTCGAGACCGGCGTCGCGATGACGACGGCGTCGATGCCGGGGTCGGCGATCATCGCGTCGAAGTCGGTGGTGAGCGCCGTGCTCGGGTACAGGGACTTGGCCTTCGCCAGGTTCGCCTCGCTCAGGTCGCAGATGGCCGCGAGGCGCGCACCGGGTGTCTGGGCGAAGTTTCGCGCAAGGTTCGGCCCCCAGTAGCCGTAACCCGTGACCGCAATGTTAACCATTGTTGTGTTTGGATTTGAGCTCTTCGGCGAGCTCGCGCACATCGCGCATGACGCGGGCGGGGCAACCCGCGACCACCGCGTAATCGGGGACATCCTTCGTGACCACGGCGCCGGCGCCGACCAAGGCGCGTTCGCCCACGGTCACGCCGCCCAGAATGACCGCGCCGCTGCCGATCGAGGCGCCCTTTTTGATCAACGTCTTCTGGCAATGCCAGTCGGCGTCGGTCTGCAGGGAGCCGTCGTCGTTCGTGGAGCGCGGCAAGGCGTCGTTGATGAACATGACGCCGTGGCCGACGAACACCTCGTCTTCGATCTCGACCCCTTCGCAGATGAACGTATGCGACTGAATCTTGCATCGCTTGCCGATCGCGGCGTTCTTCTGAATCTCGACGAACGTCCCGATGCGGGATTCGTCTCCGATGGAGCACTGATAAATATTGACGAGGTCCGGTTGGAAGATCCGGACCCCGTCACCAAGCTGTACGTCGCGAATGGCCAAACTGTGTGTCGTCCTCCGAGGCGTGACGAAGTGTACCCGTCGCTCCGTTCGAGCCTTGGACCAAAGCCATGAATTGTTCGTGGCGCCTGCGACGCTTCGTTGCCCAGCCACCTGCCCATGATGCGGGTTGTCTGAGGTAACGTCGGCACACTCATGCTCAGCGCCGCCCTGTTCGCCGTCATCGCCATGCCCCAGCAAAAGGCCGCCAACGTGCCCAGCACGCCCTTGCCTGCCTACCAGTCGTTCGTCCAGAACTGGGACGACGGGGCCAAGCCCGTTCTCGCCGCCTACATGACCATGGAGGACCACTGGTTCCACGTGATGAGCCCGGCGGCGATCATGGCAAAGGAGCAGCGATTCTCGCCAGACGCCGATTTCTTCGCGAAGAAGGGCGTGATGCTCGTGGCCCGAGTGGTTCCCGACGGCGCCCCCGACCTCAAGTTTCAGAGCCTCACCGAGCGTGGCGGAGTCGTGGACTTCAAGTACCAGTACACCCCCGCCAAGAAGCCCGGCTCGTTCACCTACAAGACGTTTATCGGACGCGAGGTGACCAAGAAGGCAACGTGGACCAAGGTCCGGTTCATCGAGAACGGGAAGGTGGTTTCGGAAATCGACGTGAAGGGCGGATTCTTCCGCAACCCCTAAAGGTCGCCAGACGTACGATGCACCCTTGAAGATGTCGAGAACATTGAACGGGGTTGGCAGTCGCTGGGTGCTTCCAACCGCCGATGAGGCCGCGACGCAGTCGTTGCGACGCGAGTTGGGTATCCCCCGCGTGCTCGCCTCGATACTCGTTCAGAGGGGATACACCGACCCTGTCGCCGCCGACCGATTCCTGAGACCCGACCTCTCGCACCTGCACGACCCCAAAACGTTGCCCGACTACCAGGCTGCGATTTCAGTCATTTTGAGCGCGAAGGAACGTGGCGAGCGCATCTTCGTGTTCGGCGACTACGACGTCGACGGCATCACCAGCGCCACCTTGCTCCAACGCTTCCTGTCGCGTCTGGGATTCGATGTGGTCGCCCAGGTGCCCGAGCGCAGGCAGGGCTACG
>JBDHZD010000090.1:0-11926 GCA_039811705.1 Fimbriimonadaceae bacterium
GGCACCAAGGACACGCGGACCAGTTCTCCTTGGCTCAGCAATCCGCTCTGGTCGGTTTCCTACGACGGCACGACGACCATCTACAAGGTGGATACGACGCTGAGCCGCAAGGGCAATCAAACGGGTGCCTACTATGTCTCCGTCCAAGCGGCCTCGGATTACGCTGGCGGGAACACCCTGCGCTTGGGCTACCTCGTCGAATCGGACACCGACCCGGGTAGCGCACCGGTCAAGCTCCGAGTGAACTATTCAACGTACCATCTGGTTCACGTCAATTCAACGGTTGGCTACGCATATGGAAGTGCTTCTGCCCACGTGATTCATGGCAACCGTCAAGGAATCAACGCGAAGGCTCGATTGAGTCAACTCGTGAACGTTGTGAACGGCGAACAGGAAGGCCCCGATCCCCAATCGCTGGCCTTCGGCTATGAGGACTTTATCATCCCCAGTCCATCCTGGAGCTACAGCGCTGGGGTCTGGAGCACTACCATCCACATAAAAGTGCCGTCGGTCTT
Source organism: Fimbriimonadaceae bacterium (assembly GCA_039811705.1). Classification (GTDB taxonomy): domain Bacteria; phylum Armatimonadota; class Fimbriimonadia; order Fimbriimonadales; family Fimbriimonadaceae; genus UBA2387. The sequence goes on from JBDHZD010000090.1 coordinate 516, forward strand.
CGCGATGTGCAAAGCCAACGTGACAAGCAGCGGCGGGACGCAGACGGTGTTGTCCATTGATGCGGAGTGCCAAGTCTCGGTCGCATTGGCGTCCGCGTCCATCAACACGAAGAACGTCTTTGGGTCGGTCAACGGCTCGGCCAACAGCGTCGTTCCCATCGAGATCAGAAGCACCGGCGGTACTCTTCTTGACGCAGTGATGGCAGGGGTGAGCGGCTCCGGCGATCTCGCGTTCGACATGGGCGAACTGAGCAACGGGACTTACCACGTGTATGTAAAGCCAAGGGGTGCTCTGCGCAAGAAAGTGGTTGTGAACTACACCACGGCTGGCGTAACAGGCGTTTCCTTTACTTGCCTCTATGGAGATGTGGATGAGGACAACGACGTGGATGACGATGATTTGGATTTCATCACCACCAACCTCGGCAAGGACTACGATGATTCGGATTGGCATCTCTTGGATGGCAACGGCATGGCGCCGTTTATGGCCGACCTCAATCACGACGGTGCGGTCACGTCAGCGGACTACGACATCGCGGACGCGAATCACGGGATTGATGGTGATTAGATCCGAGGATTCCCAATAGGAGAAGCAACCCAAATGGTTACCTTGTTCACACTCGTCATGATGGCGCAAATGGCAGTCAGCGATGCGCCCCGGTTCGATGCCGAACCCAAACCGGGTTGGGTGATCATCCCGATCGAAAAGGGCACGCGGAAGCGCGTGAACGATGGTTACTCTGCCAAAGTGTTCGACGACAAAGGGGTGGATCTGGTGGGTGAAAATGCCCAAATAGTGCTGGAGACGCATCAGCAAAGGGACAAGACGGGCGCGGACTGGTGGACCACCATGGTGTATATGGAGGTGACCGAGGGCTCTGTGAATCGCAAACTACCCAGCGGCAAGTATTATTTTGCACTGGGCAGAGCCGGTCACCTGACGAAAGTCATCGAAGTGAACTATGATCGTGGTGGCACGGTGCTGTCTAGGCCGCCGGCTTTGATTGGAGGTGCCTTCTACGGGGCGGAGCAAATCACCGAAATGGACCTCCAAGCCACCATTGCACGGCTGGGCGTGACGGCGAAGGACTGGACCGAGTTCAGCGTTCACTTCAACCTCGAGTTGCCGGCGTTCTTCGCCGACTACGACCTGGACGGCGAGATCACTCAAAAGGACGTGGACATCGTGCGCGCCAACCTCGGGAAGAAGGCTGATCCGTTGCCGAAGAAGATGACAGGCGGGCGCTGACCCCCACAAGGCCTCGGGTCCAGATTCCTGAGCCGCAGGTATTCTCAGGTGTGGTGCAATCCCGACCCGGTCGCATTGAACGAGTCATCCAGTTCCTCACGCCAGAGGAGGCGGATGCGCAGGACCGCGCGTACTGGGCCTCCTTGACGCCGAACGAGCGCGTGGCGAAGCTGTGCGAGTTGCGGGAACTCTGGATGACCGAAGATGAGCGACGACTTAAGAGAACTCTTGTCATGTTTGAAGTCGAATGAGGTGGAGTTCTTGGTCGTCGGCTCGCACGTCCTCGCATTCTATGGTCGGCCCCGCTTCACCGAGGATCTGGACGTCTGGGTTCGCAGGACTCGGGAGAACGGCTTGGCCTTGAAGCGGGCGCTCAACGAGTTCGGATTCGCGTTCAGCGAGCAGCAAGCGTTGGACTTTGTCGCGGGGCGCAACATGATCCGCATCGGCGCGCCGCCGAACCAAGTGGATTTCTTGGCGTTTCTAGGCGCCCGCGACAACGAGATGTCCTTCGAAGTCTGCGCGGAGCGAGCCCCCACTGGAGAGTTGTTCGGAGTTTCCGTTCGCTTTCTGCGCAAAGAGGACTTAGTGGCCTCGAAGCAGGCCGCCGGTCGCCCGAAAGACGTCCGCGACATCGAAGAGTTGAAGGAGCTCGATCGCTGAACGCCATGCCTAGACTCGTCGTTCCCGCCCACCTCGACCAATTAGCGACGTTGCGCGAGTTCGCCGCCACCGAGTTGGCCGCTGCAGGGTTCGAAGAAGAAGCCGGGGCCATGATCCTCGCCCTGGACGAAGCGGCAACCAACGCCATCGTGCATGGCTACGCCGAAATACCTGGCGATATCGAACTCCGCATCGAGTTCGAAGGCGACGAGGTCGTGGCGACCCTGCTCGACGACGCGCCGACCCACAACCCCTTGAACGCCCCCGAGCCGGACCTCTCGCTCCCGCTGGAACAAAGGCCGATCGGTGGGCTGGGCGTCTACCTGGTCAAGACCCTCACCGACCACCAAGAGCACCGCAGCCGTGGAGAATCGGGCAACGCCCTCACCCTGCGCAAGCGGCGAATGGGCCAAACTAGAGAACCATGAACATCCGCGAAACGACCTCGGGCGGCGTCGCCGTCCTCCACTGCCAAGGAGGCTTGGATGCCACGTCCGGCCCGATCGCCGAGCGCATCATCCGGGCGGCCGCCGAAGCCCATGCCGGGCGCGTGGTCGCCGACCTCGGGCAAGTGGACTACCTGGCCTCGGCGGGGCTGCGCGTCCTGCAAGTCGGCCGCAATGTGGCCCGCGCCGCCGGTGGCGACCTCAAGCTTTCTTCGGTCACCGAGCCCGTGAAGAAGGTGCTCGACATGACGGGCTTCACATCCGAGTTCGAGTTCTTCGCGAGCGCCGAAGAGGCCGTCGCGGCGTTCCCGCCCATCGAGGCCAAGCCGGTCGAAGTGTTCACGGTCGAAGGCGACCTCGACGCGTCCAGCGCCCCCGCGCTGCAAAACGAGCTGATCGAGAAGGTGGCTGGCGGCAAGTACCAGGTCGTTCTGGACTTCTCGAAGGTCGTGTACATCGCCAGTGCGGGCTTTCGCGCGCTGCAGTCGGCGTGGATGGCCGCTCGCAGCCAAGGCGGCGATGTGCGATTCGCGAATCTGCAGCCCAAAGTCGAAGAAGTGTTCTCGTCGCTCGGCTTCATGCAGATGTACGGCGTGTACCCCGACTTGCCGACGGCCGTGATGAGCTTCCAAGACGACGAAACCGAGACCAAGCCCGCCTGATGAGCGAGGCCGCGAACGAGCTGGAACTGGCGCGCCTCGAGCGCGAAATGGATGTTGCGCGGCGCATCCAGCAGAGTTTCCTGCCCAAGGGCCTGCCCCAACCCGATGGGTGGCAGATCGCGGCGGACTTCATCCCGGCGCGGGAGGTCGCGGGCGACTTCTACGACGCGTTCCCTATGGCCAATGGGCGGCGCATCGGCCTGATCGTGGCCGACGTGTGCGACAAGGGCGTGGGCGCGGCGCTGTTCATGGCCCTGATGCGCAGCATGCTGCGCGCGTTCGCGCAGCAGCACCACGCGATGGGATGGATGGGCGGACAGGGGCTCGCCCCGGCACGCGGCGGGGCGCCTTCGGCGGGCAGCACGGCCCTGCTCAGCGCGATCGAACTCACCAACCGCTACATCGCCGAGAACCACGGCGAGTCGGGCATGTTCGCTTCGGTGTTCTTCGCCGTGCTCGACCCCGGAACCGGTGCGCTGAACTACATCAACGCCGGCCACAACCCGCCCTACATCTTTTCGAGCGGCACGGTTCGGGAGCAGTTGGGTCGCACGGGGCCGGTAGTCGGCCTGTTTGCGGCGGCGAAGTACGAGGTGGCTCAGGCGAAGGTCGAGCCCGGCGAACTGCTGTTCCTGTTCACCGACGGCGTGCCCGAGGCGCGCAACGAGGCCAAGGAGTTCTTCGAGGAATCGCGCCTGATCGGGACGCTCGACGCGTCGTTCGCGGCGGCGTCGGACGCGGTGGCGAAGGTCCGGGCCGAGTTGGGCGCGTTTGTCGGCGACGCGCCTCCTCACGACGACGTGACCATGATGGCCGTGCTTCGCCCGGCCAAGTTATAGCGAGTTTAGGATGGTTTATCGTTTTTCGATAAACTGGGGTAACTTTGCTATAGATGGACGCCAAAACGAACCCCTTCTCACCCGGAGCGGGAACGAAGCCGCCTGAACTCGCGGGCCGAGACGACCTCATCCTCGCCGCCGAAATCGGGCTGGACCGGATTCGCTCGGGCCGCTCCGCAAAAAGCCTGATCTTTTACGGTCTCCGAGGAGTCGGCAAGACGGTTCTCTTGAATCGAATTCGGCAGGATGCCGACAACAGGTCGTTTGTCACCTTCCATCTTGAGGCCCCCGAAGGCAGGTCGCTCCCGGGAATCCTTGCGCCAGCCCTTAGGGCGGTCCTCATCAAACTGAGCCGGGGCGCCGCTGCCAGGGACTCTGTGACCCGGGCGATGCGCGCGCTTGCGGGGTTCGTCGGGGCATTCAAGGTGAAGTACAGCGACATCGAGGTCTCGATCGATGTCGAGGAGGAACTGGGTCTCGCGGACAGCAAGGACCTCGACCTCGACCTCTCCGACTTACTGTCAGCGATAGGGTTGGCGGCTTTGCAGAAGAAGACGGCAGTCGTGCTGTTCGTGGACGAAATCCAGTACGTTCCCGAGTCCCAGTTGGCCTCGCTGATCGTCGCCTTGCACTCGACGAGCCAACAGGGTCTCCCCATAACCATGGTTGCGGCTGGCTTGCCTCAGATCCTCGGTCAGACGGGCCGGGCGAAGTCCTATGCCGAACGGCTGTTCCAGTTCGTGCATGTGGACAAGCTAACGGAGGACGCTGCCCGTGATGCCCTCTGCATTCCTGTCGCCGATGCGGGCGAGGCCATTTCAGACGAAGCGGTTCGCGCCATCATCGATGCGACCCAGTGCTACCCCTACTTTCTGCAGGAGTGGGGAAAGCACTCATGGAACCTGGCTGACCGCTCGCCTATCTCAAAGAGCGACGTTGAGGCCGCGACTGTGGAGGCTCTTGCCGAGTTGGACGCCAGTTTCTTTCGGGTGCGATTCGACAGGCTCACGCCCAGCGAGCGCAAGTACCTGCGGGCGATGGCCGAGTTGGGGCCGGGTCCGCACCGTTCCGGAGACATTGCCGTTGCCCTTGGCCGAACGGCGAGCGGCGTGGCTCCAACGCGAAACAGCCTGATTCGCAAAGGAATGGTTTACAGCCCCGCGCACGGCGATACGGCATTCACCGTGCCGCTGTTCGACGCGTTCATGAAGCGCACGATTCCCGACCTCGCGAGCCTATAGCTGCACGGGAACCACGGTCGGGGCCTCGGTGAACGACGCCTGCGTCTTGGCCCGCACCTCGTCCACGGTCACGTCCGGGGCGAGTTCCTTGAGCACCAAGCCGCCCCGCTCGACCTCGAACACGCACAGGTCGGTGATGATCATGTCGACGCACGCCTTGCCGGTCAACGGCAGCGTGCACTCCTTGAGCACCTTGCTCTCGCCGTGCTTGTTGGTGTGCTCCATCACGACGACCACGCGCTTGACGCCCGCGACCAGGTCCATCGCGCCGCCCATGCCCTTGACCATCTTGCCGGGGATCATCCAGTTGGCCAGGTCGCCTTGCTCCGAGACCTCCATCGCGCCGAGGATGGTCAGGTCGATGTGCCCGCCCCGGATCATGGCGAAGCTCTCGTGCGAGCCGAAGTAGCTCGTGCCGGGAATGTCCGTGATCGTTTGCTTGCCGGCGTTGATCAGGTCGGGGTCCTCTTCGCCCTCGAACGGGAACGGCCCCATGCCGAGCATGCCGTTCTCGCTCTGGAGCACGACGTCCACGCCCTCGGGGATGTAGTTGGCGACCAGCGTAGGGATGCCGATGCCCAGGTTCACATAGAATCCGTCGCGGAGTTCCTTCGCGGCGCGTTGGGCGAGTTGGTCTCGGCTGAGCGGCATGGGTCCATTGTATCCGCACCGGCCCTAGGGGAGCGAAGCCAGCAGCCCATCCACGATCTGCCGCGCCGAGTGGGGCATCGCAGCGGCGAACGCCCGCTCGCGCATGGCTTGCCGGTCCTCCGAAGATTCGAGCAGATGGCCGACGTGCCGCACAAGGTCTTGCGGGTCGAGGGCTTGGACCGCGGCGCCGCAATCGGCCAAGAACACGGCGTTCTGCTCTTCCTGACCGGGGATCAGGAACGGCATGTAGACCACAAAGGGCGCCCCGGCGGCCAAAGCCTCGTAGGTGGTGATGCCGCCCGACTTGCCCACCAGCACCGTGCATCGCTTGACCAGCGAGGCCATTTCGGCCAAGGGGACGTGGCCGCGCACGTCGACCGGGTTGGCCCAGTCGGGCAGCGTTTCGCGATGGGCGTCCAAGTCGCGCTTGGCGGCGGCGTTTCGCCCGCTGACGGCCACGATCTTGGCCCGTTGGGGCATCCGCGCCAAGGCGTCCACGGCTTCGACGATCGGCCCGCCGCCGATGCCGCCGCTCGTCACCACGACCATCGGCTCAACGCTTCGCGGCTCATCAGGTGCCGCCGCGAACGCGCGGTTGACTGGGATGCCGACCACGTGGATCTGATCTCGTTGCAGTTCGGGGAGGCGGGACTTCAGGCGTTCCACCGACCACTCGGAAGGCACGAAGAACACGTCGGGTCTCCCCCGAAGCCACATCTTGTGGGGGTGCATGTCCGTGACCACCACGGCGATCTGGAAAGGGCGTCCCGCGCGCCGGATGCGGTCCAAGCGAGGTTGAGGCAGCGAATGGACGCACACGACGATGTCCGGCTGGAACCTCTCGACGATGCCATCCAGCTTGACGCAGAACGTTGTGTCGAGCCAATCCTGGATGTCGAACAGCGGACCCGGCACGTCGGACCACCAATACAGCAGTCCCCACATTTTGGGGGTGTCCTTGACCGCTTTCTCGTAGCCGCCCCGGTACCACGTCTGGAACGCCTTGGGCGTGAACTCGATCATGTCCACGTTCTCGACGGGCAACCCCCGGCTCGCGCACTCCTCTTCGATGGCGCGGGCGGCGCTGATGTGCCCGTTGCCGACCGAAGCCGTGACGATGAGGACCCTCGGCTTCACGCCGACGCCCTCCGCATGATGCGTTGGTAGAGCTTCCATATCCTTGATCGGTGGTAGCGGAGCAACAGACCGAACTGCACGTCGGTGAGGAACGTGAACACCGTGAACGCGAACGCAGCCCATTGGTTCGCTTGCCAGAACACCCACGCAACGGGCCACATGGAAACGATCCCGATCACGTGGATGGTTTCACCGAAACGGGTGGCATGCTCGAAGTTGACCAACTCGTGCCGGGATCCCTCGCGAAAGAAGCCGGTGCGTGGCTCGTCGGGCCACTCGCCGGGCCGGTACCACGCCTTCTTGGTGAGAAACACCACGAGTCGCTGCCACAACAGAACGCCGCTCCACTTGAAGAACGCCTCGGTTTCCCACGACTTGGGGTCGTACCACAGCCGGAGCGGCATCGTGTGAAAGGGTGTCGGTCCCGGAATGGTCGTTGCGCTCTTGGGGCTCTCCTGTGGCAGTCGGATACCGAGTTCGGCGGCCCTGGCCTCGTAACGGTACAGCAAGCCTTGCTTCATGCGGTCCACGGCGGAGGACGCAAGGTGGATCACCGTGTACGCGGCGGGCAACCAAAACCATGGCGAGCCGATGACAAGCAACGCGGTGGAGATGGGCACCATGTGACCGGTGCGGATCGAGTTGACGGCGTCGTGGTAGCGGCACTCCTGATGGTGCCACTCGACGTCTGCCCGAGAAAACTTCGTTTCGCCTTGCTCGAGCCCCTTCAACGCCTCGCGGAAGTCGGGCTCGCCCGTGAGTCGGAGCAGGAGGGTGTAGTACGCGCCGAGTCCGATGGACTCCCAAAACCGTCCTTGACGCTCCCACGGGCGGAGCGGAAAGTGCCACCACAGCCACCGGTCGAACCAGTCGCCGCGCACGGGTGGTTGGTGTTGCGCGCTTTCCTGCCTCATCGCGGGTGGGGGGATGGTACCTTGCGATCCGCTGGTAGACTCGGCCCATGGCCGCTTCTCCCTGGGTCAGCCCGGAGGACTATCTTGCCGCCGAGCGCGTTGCGACGGAGAAGCACGAGTACTTCGACGGGCGGGTCAGCCAACGCCCAAGCGCCGATCGAGATCACTCGGTGATCGCAACGAACCTCGTGTTGGGCCTTCACGAGGTGCTCCGACAACAAGGCCGCCATTTGATGGGCTCCGACATGCGCGTTCGCGTGTTGGAGACCGGGATGTACACATACCCGGATATCAGCATCGTCTGCGGCGAAGGCACCTACCAGGACGATCACGTGGACGTGCTGCTGGACCCCGTGGCGATCGTCGAGGTGCTGTCCAAGTCGACCGAGGCCTACGATCGCGGCCTGAAGTTCGCGCACTACCAGCGCATCCCCAGCCTGCACACCTACGTTCTGGTCTCCAGCATGGAGCCGCGAGTCGAGGTGTTCGAGCGGCAGGAGGAGGGCTGGCTCCTCAGATCGTTTGAAGGAGTGGAAGCGACGGCGGCGTTGACACGCCTCGGCGTGGCGTTGCCTTTGGCCAACGTGTACTACGGGGTGTCGTTCGACGCCTCAGAACCAGTCCTCTAGGATCCGGTTCCAGCCAACGCCCGAACCGCCGCCTGCAGCGCCGCATCCAGCGCGCCGACGTTCTTGCCGCCTGCGGTGGCGAAGTCCGGACGACCTCCGCCGCCACCACCCGCTGCTTGGGCCATGGCCTTCACAACGTTGCCGGCGTGCGCACCCTTGGCCAGCGCCTCCGCGCCTGCCTTGCACACGAAGAGCAGTTTGCCGTCCTGCTTCAAGGCGACAACCACCACGCGGTTCGGGTGCCCGTCGGCGAGACGATCGGCCACCAGCGACGCCTCCTTGGGGTCGCCTTCTTCCAGGACCTCGGTCGCCAACTCGATTGCTCCAATCGCCTGCACCTGCGCCGAGCCAGACGATGCCGCCTGAGTTCGCATGCGCTCCAGACGGCGGTTCAGCTCACGCTGGTGTTCAAGCGTTCGCTCGATCGCCGCAACGAGATCGCCAGGCGAGGCCTTCAGCAAACCCGCCGCTGCGTTCAGCGTGCGCGCCTGTTCGGTGGCCCACGCATAAGCCGCTTCGCCTGCCACAGCCACGATACGCCGCACGCCGCTGGCCGCCGAGGACTCGCTCAGAATCTTGAACAGGCCGATCTCGCTCGTGTTGCGCACATGGGTGCCGCCGCACAGTTCGATGCTCCAATCGCCAACCTTGACCACGCGTACGCGGTCGCCGTACTTCTCGCCAAAGAGCGCCATCGCGCCCATCGCCCGGGCATCGTCGATCGGGGTGTCGGCAAGGGTCTCCACAGGAATCGCTTCCCACACCTTCGCGTTCACCTTCCGCTCGACCTCGGCGAGTTCGTCGGGCGACATGGCCTTGCCGTGTGTGAAGTCGAACCGCAGGTGGTCTTCGGCGACCAAGGAGCCCGCCTGAGTCACGTGCTTGCCAAGCGTCTCGCGGAGCGCGGCGTGGAGGAGGTGGGTGGCCGTATGGTGCGGCAGGATGCGTCTGCGCCTAACGGCATCGACGCGGGCGACGACCTCCCGCTGGAAGAGCGACTCGGGAATCGAGCGCAAAGCATCGACCGACTTGCCCACGATGGCGTCGCGGAGTTCGCCGCTCAGTTCGACGGTATGCCAGATGCGGTCTCCGTCCTTCTTGCTCTCCAAGACCCGCAACGCAAAACCTTCGCCTTCGATCGTTCCGCTGTCGCTTTCCTGCCCGCCGGAGGCGGCGTAGAGCGGAGTACGGTCCAGCGCGATCAGGGCGATGCCCCCGGCCAGACCTTCCTCCTGAAGGATAGGTCGAACAAGTCCTATCCGCCCGATGCCCTGCAAAGCGCCGTAGCCCTCGAACTCGGTGCGGTCGAGCGACCCAAGCGTGATCGTATCGTCGGACTCGTACACGTTGGCCATGCCCGTCTTGGCGCGGGAGCGCTCCTGCGCCTCGGCCATGCACTTCTCGAATCCGTCGAGGTCAACCTTCATGCCCGCCTCGGCGGCGAGTTCTTGCGTCACCTCGAGCGGGAAGCCGAACGTATCGTAAAGTTGGAATACGACAGATCCCTCAAGTTGCCGTAGCCGCAACCGCTGCTGTAGAAATGCGATATCCTCCGCACCTCGGAATTGCCACGTCCTGGTAGAAAGTAGTGCTTTCAGCCGAGCAAGCACCCATTGCACGAGTTGATGGTGTGTGTCTGGGTCATGCAATTGCCAGTTTTGTTCTAAGTCCGGACCATAGAGGAAGTTGTTCCGGTCCAACTCCTTGTACCTCGTGAGGATGTCGATATCTGCTGCTTGGTGGACGGTGACGGTCCGGGATTCCACGCTAATGAAGTCAGCGACCGCTTGCTGATACCAATTAATGACGGCGTGCTCGAACTGGTGCAAGCCGTTCCGAATCGTCCGGCGGAATTGCTCCTCTTCGCCCAACAGCGTCGCGCGGATCGACTCCTGCCGCTCGCCCAGTTCGCGGTAGTGGTCGCCCATCGCTGCGAGGACGGCATCGAACACGCGATGAAAGAACGGCTCGGTCAGGCCCAGGCCCCGATCGCCCTTCAGCACGGCCCGACGGATCAGCCGACGCAACACGTAGCCACGGCCCGAGTTGCCCGGCAACACGCCGTCCGCGATGCAGAAACACGCCGTGCGGATGTGATCGGCGATGATGCGGGTGGCCGTGTCCTTGGCCTCGTCGGTGCCGTACCGATGGCCCGAAAGCTCGCCGATGCGCGCCAGGATCGGCTGGAACACGTCGGTGTCGTACACGCTGCGGAATCCGCCCAGCACGGCAGCCGTCCGCTCCAATCCCATGCCCGTATCCACGCTTTGGAAGGGCAGATTGGGCATGCCCGTCTTGCGGTAGCCCTCGTTCGGACGGGCGGGGTTGCGGAGTTCGCCCTGCCACTCGTACTGGATGAACACGTCGTTCCAAATCTCGAGCCACTTGCCCTCGGCCTCGTCGCGCAGGTAGTCCTCGACCGTGTAGGGTCCCGTGGGTGGGTCGCCCGAGCCCTCGGTCCAGTAGAACATCTCGCTGTTCGGGCCGCAAGGTCCGGGCGGGCCGTTCGAGAACGCTCCGGCGGGCCAGTAGTTCGTGTCTTCGCCGAGCCGAAAGATGCGGGTCGCCGGATCGATGCCGACGGACTCCAGGTGGACCGACCACGCCGCGTACGCCTCGTCGTCTTCGGTGAACACCGTGAAGGCCAGACGCTTCGGGTCGAGGCCCAGCCACTCGGTCGACGTCAGGAACTCCCACGAAAACGCAATGGCCTCCTTCTTGAAGTAGTCCCCGAACGAGAAGTTGCCCATCATCTCGAAGAACGTGAGGTGCGTCAGGTCGCCCACGACGTCGATATCGCCCGTGCGGACGCACTTCTGGGCCGTGACCAGCCGGTTGTGCGGCGGTGTCGCGACGCCTCGGAAGTACGGCTTGAACTGGATCATGCCCGCGCCGTTGAACAGCAGGGATTCGTCAAGCTTCCCCGTGACGTCGTAGGGCACCAGCGAACCCGAGGGATGCTGGCGATGCCCCTTCGATT
>JBDHZD010000091.1:0-11728 GCA_039811705.1 Fimbriimonadaceae bacterium
ACCCAAGGCGGCTTCGGCGACATCGAGCACTTGCTGCGGGTCCACATTGCCGCTGATGGCCAAAACGATGTTCTCGGCGCGATAACGTCGAGCGATGTAGCTCAGCAAGTGGTCGCGCTTGAACGAACTCACCGATTCCTTGGTGCCGATCACCGGCTTGCCGAGCGGGTGATCGCCCCATCGATAGGAATAGTGCAGTTCGTGGACATGGTCGCCAGGCTCGTCCTCGCCTCGCTTGATCTCCTCTAACACCACGCCTTCCTCGCGCTCGAGTTCATCTTCGTCAAAGAGCGATTCGGTCATCATGTCGGCCAGCACGTCCACGGCGTTGGCCACATCTTCCCGTAGCACACGGCAGTAGTAGCACGTGTTCTCCTTGTCCGTGAACGCGTTCAGCATGCCTCCGCGGCCCTCGATGGCCTCGGCGATTTCTTTGGCCGTCCGCTTGCGCGTCCCCTTGAACAGCATATGCTCGATCAGGTGGGTGATTCCCGCTTCGTCGGGGTTCTCATGGCGGCTGCCCGTCACGCACCACAGGCCAATTGCAGCGGACTGGACATGGGTGATAGGCTCGACGACGACGCGGACCCCGTTGGGGAGCGTGAACTTGGAAATCGGCATGGTGGTTAATCCGCGTCGCCGGGGGCGATGACGGTGGTGCGTAGGGTACCCAGCGGGGTGGCGGCGACTTCCACGAGGTCGCCCGGATTGAGCAAGGGCATGGGCTCTTCCGTATCGTTGGGAGCCATCGACACCGCAAGGATATCGCCGCTGAACAATGGCGAACTGATGCTGCACGAGGCGATGAGCTGTGGAAATGTCCACGTGGCATCGATGAGGTTGGTCGAGAACACCTCGCGACCGTTCACGCGGGCGACCAGCTCGATGTCCATCCGAACCCCATCTTCGGTATTGCGGAAATAGTCTTGGAGGTCGTCCGGGGTGACCACGACGGGCCCGATGGCCGTGCCGAAATCCCGCGATTGGCCGTGGCCCGTCATCGCTTCCGATTCAAAGCGGGCGAGATCGCGTGCAACGAACTCGATCGCCAGTGTGTAGCCCAGAATCAAGCCTTCGGCACCCATCTCGTCGATCGATCCAGAGTCATTGGCCAATACGACACACAAATGGGGCTCGAACGAGAGCTCCGAAGTCGCGTTAGGCACCGCGAGCTGGGTATTCGGCCCGACCAGAGCCCCAGGGTTCCGGTAGCCGTAGGTGGCCAACGCACCGAACGGGTAATCCTCGATAAACGCGAAAGCTGGCTGCTGTGCGCCGCGGATCTGGTGGTCTGAAAAGACGCGATACGAGGTCGGCCGCTTCACCGGGGCAAGCAATGCGATTTCTGCGGCCTCATGGATCCCGATCGGGTTCTTTCCGTCGGTCTCGTAGACCTTGCCGTTATGGTAGATGCCGACGCGCGGCTGACCCGGTGCGCTCGCCAACTCGAAACGACACAGCTTCACGCCCCTAAGGGTACCCGTGGCCCAGGTGCTCAGCCGTAGAGCGTGGGCTTGGCTCGCCAGTCCTTGCCCTTGTCGTGTGCCCAGTCCTTCACCCTGGGACGACGCTCGCGCAACCGCACGGATTCGATGCCGAGGAAGTGTCCCGTCGAAAGCGGGTTCTTGCCGACGCACTCCAAGCGCAACACATAGCGCCCGGGCTCGGGCCAGAAGTCCAACAGATGCACTTCGCGGTTCTCGATATCCTTGCTGTAGAAATCCACGGGATCGCCGAGCTTGACCCCATCGAGGAAAACCTGATAGGTGCCGAAGTCGTAGGAGGTCGTTGCGTTGATCAGAAGGCGCAGGGGTTCCGATTCGCGCACCTCGATGGGGATGTCGACCCACGCCCCGCTTTGGGATTCGGGGCGATACAGCAACTGGGGCGATTCGTAGAACTGGTCAAGTTTCTGCGGCCCAGCCTGCCCCGACCCGTGGGTGGCGGCTTCGTGTGCGTAGATGGTCGCGCGCTCCAGACTGGGCAGTCGCCGCTCGCTGGCGTGGGGCGCGCGAGCATCAAACGTTGAGGGGCCGGTCTGGTACCAAAACGCCACGCTCGAGTAGTCGTCCTGACGCTCGTTCCAACTGGTGCTCTTGTAGTCGGGGTTCTCATCGGGTGCGATCCAGCCGAAGTGCTCGATGGTGAACTTGATACTCTTCTGAAAAACAATGGGATCGGCCAGGTGCCACCGGTAGGCACTCGTATGCCCGCCGACGATGCCCCATTGGTCGAAGTACGGCACTCCAAAGTAAGGCGTGCTCGTGCGCTTGAGGCCCCAGGCCGACAGGAAGTAGTCCTCGGTCCCCGTGCCCCAGATCGAGGGAGCGGCCTCGCCGTCGATGTAGATTTTCTCATCGCCTTCCCCGAACCACGACGGGCTGCGGGTGCGGACGGCCAACACCGCGCCCACCAAGTGGCCGCGTCCCTCGGTCTCGAGCAAAACGTAGTCCTTCCCCTGCACCACCGGATACTCCTGCCGGTACTGGGCGTGGAAGTACGGCGTGTCGGCGGGAAGCGTGTCCTTCTTGATCCAGTCGATGTTGTAGTACAGCAGGCTGATCGGCTTCTCGCTCTGGTTGACGATCTCGACCTTGGCCGACTTGCGGAACGGCATCGGCCAGAAGCAGTTGTACGAGTCGCCGTCCTCGACCACGACGGGCATGCTGACCACCTCGCTGCGCTTGCCGAAGCAGTTGGCGAAGAAGTCGCCGAAGGGGACTTCGACCTGTGGCTTGTCGGCACCATCCCACGTGATGCGCAGCAGCATCTCTTGGTGATTCGCGGAACCCTGCGGCGCCCAAGGCTGTGGTTCGGGACCGAGGAACGTGAACCACATGTGGGTGATCACGCCGGGGCCTTCGCGGTCCATCACCACGTGGGTCTCGCCGGGCGGCACCCGGAAGTTGTCCCAGTTGCTCTTCTCTTCCAGATCGCCTTTCGGGGGAGCGCTGCGGTCGTAACGGCCGTCCTTGCCCTCTCGGAACGTCGAGGTCTCCCTCATGCTCCGGCCTTCTTGGAGTTGGGTCAAGTGCCCGAGGGGCCCCTGGGCGCAAGCCACCGAAGCAAGTGCAAAGAACCCGATCAGGAGGAACGTGGCGGTGATGCTGGTCATGGCTCGATTCCGGGCGAGAAGGGGGTCGCCTGGCCCGTCAACTTGCATTCGCCGCCTCGGATCATTCAACCTTCTCGCACGCATGGACCGAGTCGAAACGTTGGAAGCCGAAGGAAGGCGAGCCCTCGAGGCCGCGACGACCACTGCCGAGTTGCGCGCGGTGGAGCTCGCGTTCTTGGGCAAGCAAGGTGGGCTTCGCGCCCTGATGAAGGACATCGGCGGTCTGCCGGCCGATCAGCGCCCGGCCTTCGGCCAACGCGTGAACGCGGCATGCGCCGAGCTGCAGGCCGAACTCGACGCCAAGTTCGCCGATCTCAAGGCCAAGGAACGTGCCGAGCAGTTCGAGCGCGAGCGGCTCGACATCACGATGCCCGGCTACCGCCGCCGCACCGGGAACCTGCACGTGCTGCAGCAGACGACCGACCGCATCAAAGAAGTGTTCTCGGGTCTCGGGTTCGAGTACCTCGAATCGCCCGAGCTTGAGGAGTTCGCGTACAACTTCTCGGCCCTCAACTATCCCGCCGACCACCCCGCGATGGACGAGCAGGATACGTTCTATGTGGAGGACGATTTGCTGTTGCGCACGCAGTGTACGGCGCTCCAAGGGCACGTGTTCGAGACGCGAAAGCCGCCTTTCCGCATCTTCACCATCGGGCGATGCTTCCGGAACGAGGCTGTGGATCGCACGCACGGCCACACGTTTCATCAAGTAGACGTGTTCATGGTAGACGAGGGCATCGGCATGGCGCACCTTAAGGGCACGTTGGGCCACTTCGCACGTACCTTGCTGGGTTCGGACGTCAAGTTGCGCTTCCGGCCAGACTTCTTCCCATTCGTCGAACCGGGCGTGGACTACGCCGTCAGTTCGCCGCGATTCCAGAACGGTAGATGGTTGGAACTGGGCGGCGCGGGATTGATCCATCCCAACATCCTCGAACGGTACGGCATCGACACCGAGCGCTACTCGGGCTTCGCTTTCGGGTTGGGAGTCGAACGTATCCCAATGCTCAAGTATGGTGTGGACGACTTGCGCCACTTCTTGGACAACGACCTGCGGTTCTTGGAGCAGTTCCGGGGCTGATGGCACGCCTCGTCGCCGATCCCGCATTGATCCGGGCCGAGGGCAATTTGCCCAAGGTGATCGAGGAGTTCTTCGGGGTGGTCAACACGGGCGACACGCACGTTTCGATCGCCCGCATGAAGAGTCCGCAGGGCTGGGTGGAGCCGGGACAAACGCCCGAGTTCAGCGAGTACACGCTGGTGCTCTCGGGTCGCTTGCGCGTGGACACCAAGGCGCGCGCCCTGGACGTGGAAGCGGGCCAAGCTGTGGTGGTTCATGCGGGCGAATGGGTGCGCTACAGTTCGCCATACGAGGATTGCGAGTACGTCTCGGTGTGCCTACCGGCATTTTCGGCGGAGACGGTGAAGCGAGACGCTTCATCGCGGGACATCGGGAACCCTGAGACCTTCCCACCCCGTTCCCCGTAGGAAAGGCATAGAATCCATGCTCAAATCTGCCATGATCGCCACCCTCGGGCTTCTCGCCATCGCCGGCGTTGCGGCATACTTTGCAGTCGGCCAGTTCGCCGGAAACACCATGAAGCCCTCCTACAACCCCGAAAGGCACCGCCTCCTTTACGTCGCCGGAGGCTGTTTCTGGTGCGTCGAGGCCATCTTCGAGGACCTGAACGGCATCGTCGAGGTCGAGTCGGGCTACGCGGGCGGCGACTTGCCCAACCCCACCTATGGCGAGGTGAGCAGCGGCCGGACCGGCCACGCGGAAGTCGTCAAGATCGCGTACGACCCCGAAGTGGTCACCGCCGACGACCTCCTGCGTATCTTCATGACGACGCACAACCCCACGACGTTGAACCGCCAGGGGCCCGACGTCGGCACGCAGTACCGCTCGGCCATCTTCTACCGCGACGACGCCGAGAAAGCGCTCGCCCAGCGAATCCTGCAAGAGATCGCCAAAGAGGGGATCTACAAGGACCCGATCGTCACGACCATCGAGCCGCTGAAGAACTACACGCGGGCGGAGGAGTACCACCAAGACTACTTCCGGCGATACGAGCAGGCGTCCTCGCTGGAGCGCATGTCCATGAACTCGGGCTATTGCGCCGCGATCATCGAACCCAAGGTGCGCAAGTTCCGCGAGAAGTACGCCGCGCGGCTGCGCAAGGGCGGATAGGGCCGGGTGCTGCTTGGAACGGCAGGCCACGTGGACCACGGCAAGACGTCGCTGGTCCGAGCTCTGACGGGCACCGACACCGACCGCTTGCCCGAAGAAAAGGCGCGGGGCCTCACCATCGACCTCGGGTTCGCGTGCCTTGACCTGCCGCGTGCGGGCCGAGTGAGCATCGTGGACGTTCCCGGCCACGAACGGTTCATCCACAACATGCTGGTGGGCGCGCAGGGCTTCGAGGCTGCGATGCTCTGCGTGGCCGCCGACGAAGGCGTGAAGCCCCAAACGCGCGAACACCTGGAAGTGCTCGAGTTGCTGCCCGTTCAGCGGCTGGTCGTCGCGCTCACCAAAGCCGACCGGGTGGACGAGGAAGGTTTGGAACTCGCCAGGCTGGACGTGCTCGACTTGTTGGAACCAACGCGCTTCGCCGATGCCGTCATCGTGCCCACGAGTGCCGAGACCGGCCAAGGCCTGGACGAGCTCCGGCGCGTGTTGGACGACGTTCTCACCGCAAACGCCGCTCCCGCCGAAGGCACGCGTTGGTTCCTGCCGATCGACCGCGTGTTCACGGTCAAGGGCCACGGCACGATCGTCACAGGCACGCTGGCCGGTGGGACTGTAAGCTCCGGCGAGCCCGCCGTCCTGCTTCCTGGACACACGAACGTCCGAGTCCGCAACGTACAGAGCCATGATGAAACGGTCGCCAGCGCAGGAATCGGGGCTCGTGTGGCCCTGAACCTGGGGGGGATCGAGTTGGAGGATGTTCATCGGGGAATGGCGGTGTGCGCCCCCGGCGCAGCGGTGGAGTCCGCAGTGCTGGACGCTAGAGTCGAATGGAAGCGGCCACCGAAACATGCCTGGCGGGTGCGCGTCTCCATCGGAACCGACGAGGTGATCGGCAAGGTGTTTCTCTCCGATTCAGACCCCACATTGGCGCAGTTCCGTTTCGAGCGCGCCACCGTGGCGACCAAGGGCCAACCATTGATCGTGAGACGCTACTCCCCACCCGTGCTGCTCGGCGGCGGGCGGGTCGAGGTGCCGCTGGCGAGGCCACGACGAAAGTCCGAAGCAGTCGCCAAAGTTGCGGAAGCCAGCTTGCCGGACCAAGTGGTGGACTGCGTGTCACGTTCGCTGTGCGGAGTCGAGACCGACGAATTGTGTCGGCTGGTCGGTCGGAGTCGGCAGGAGATGGGCGACGTGTTCGAGGCCCTGCGCCTCGAAGAGCGTTTGCTCGGCTTCGCGGGCTTGTGGCTCACGCCCGAACTCTACGAAGCGTGCAAGGCGCGACTGCTTGAAGCCCTAAAGGCGCTGCACACCCAAGCGCCGACCAAGGCCACCGTCCCTCGCGAGCGAGCCGTCTCCGGTGCGGGGCTAAACTGGACCGGCAAGCCGTTGGACCGCTTGATCGCGCGCATGGTCGAGACGGGCGATCTGGTCGCGGACGGCACAATGATCAAGCGCTCGGACCACCGCATCGCGCTCAGCGAGCGGCAAAGCCAGCTACTGGTGCGCGTGGTAGAGGTCCTGGAAACATTCCCCATAGACGTGCCGCCCACCTTGGAACTGTCGCGTCTCGTGGGAGTTCCACCGCAGGCGACCGAAGAGATCTTGCGTCTCGGCTGGGAAGCGGGCATGGTCGTGCGCATCGAAGACTTCTGGTACACACCCAAACAGTTGGAAGGCATCCGCGAGCGCGTGCGCGAACTGGCTGCCAAAGGTCCATTCACCGCCGCCGAATTCCGCGACGCCGTGGGGACCAGCCGCAAATATGCCATTCCGCTTCTGGAACACTTGGATTCGACGGGTTTCACGCGGCGGATGGGCGACCGTCGCGTGCTGGAGAGGTAGCCGGCCCGGGGACGCTCGCCGGCTGTTGGTAAACTGCGCCCCATGGATTTCCGTGTCGAAATGGACAGCATCGGCGAGGTCAAGGTCCCTGCCGATGCTTACTGGGGCAGCCAAGCTGAGCGTTCGCGAAACCTCTTCCGCATTTCCGGGTTGACCGAACATCGCGCGATGGTCGACGCGTTCGTCATGCTCAAGAAGGCGTGTGCCGAAGCGAACACCGAGCTGGGGCTGCTCGATCCGGAGGTCGGAAAGGCCATCGTTCAGGCGGCCGACGAAGTGCTGGCCGGAGCGCTGCGCGACCAGTTCCCCGTGGACGTATTCCACATGGGCGCGGGCACGTCGTTCAACATGAACGTGAACGAAGTCCTCGCCAACCGCGCCGAGGAGATTTTGGGCGGCAAGAAGGGCGAGTACAAGCGGGTCAACCCCAACGACCACGTCAACTACGGGCAGTCCACCAACGACACGTTCCCCACGGCCATGCGGATGATGTCACGCATGATGCTGGAGGACCTGTTCGATGCCGTGGTCGAACTGGCCGACGCCTTCGACGAAAAGGCCGACGAGTTCGACGGCGTGCTGAAATCGGGCCGCACCCACCTCCAGGACGCGGTGCCGATCCGCCTAGGCCAGGAGTTCAAGGCCTACGCCATCTCGCTCCGCAAGTGCTGGCGATGGTTCGAGCACGCGACGTTCGAACTCGAGAGCCTGGGCATTGGGGGAAGCGCCGCGGGCACGGGCATGAACACCCACCCCGAATACCGCGCTCTGGTGGTCAAGCGGCTCAAGGAATACACGGGGATCGAATTCCGGAACGCGTCGCACCTTGTGGAGAGTATGCAAAGCCAGCTTCCCATGGCGTGCCTGTCGTCGGCCATGCGCATCCTCTGTCTGGAACTGACCCGCATTTCAAACGACCTGCGCCTGATGTGCTCCGGTCCGCTCACTGGCTTGGCCGAGATCACGCTTCCCGCCGTCCAACCGGGTTCCAGCATCATGCCGGGCAAGGTCAACCCTTCGATGGCCGAAAACCTGAACATCGTGTTGTTCCAGGTGCTCGGCCAGTGCCAGTCCATCGACTACTGCGTGCAAGGCGGCCAGTTGGAACTCAACGTGATGATGCCCGGCATGGCCTTTTCGGCGCAGTTCGGCCTCGAAATTCTGACAAACACGCTCAAGACGTTCACCGAGAACTGCGTCTGGGGCATCACCGCCGACGTCGAGCGTTGCCGCCACTACGCCGAGACCTCCCCTTCCCTGGCTACTGCGCTGAACGCCCATATCGGCTACCAGAATGCGGCCCGCGTGGTGAAGAAAGCGCTGGCCGAGAAGAAAACAGTGCCACAGGTCGTTCGCGAAGAAGGCCTACTTGACGAGGAGACGTTGGCTCGCGCCCTCGATCCGGCGCTCCTGACCGAGCCCGGAATTCCTGGGAAGTAACGGCTAACGCAGCGCTGCCCGGCGCTCTGCCCGCTTGCTCGGCCACTTGCCATTGGCCGCCGAAATCGCTTGACCGACCGACACCACCGTGGCGATCGCGCCAAGCACGGCCACCAAGGCCCAGCCGATGAGGATGCGCGGGGCGAAGTCCCAGATGTTGAAGCCCTCCCAGTTGTCCGCATACAGGGCCGTCAGGCGCTGGATCGTCATCACCAGCGAGGCCGTCCCTGCGGCCAGCAACAAGCCCTTCAGAATCAGTTCGTCCCACATGGCGCGCAGAGCGTGCGCGGCGGCGAACGGGTGGTTCTTGCGCACGGCCAACCACATCAGAAACGGCCCGTAGATCGGCGCGAAGATGGACAAGACGTGAGCGGTCGCCCCGAGCATGCGGGCGGTGCCCGTCGTCTCCGTGCTCAAGCGTTGTGGTTGGTGCATCGAACTCCCATTCTAGTGAACGTCGCCTCAATCGCTGGGACTATCGCTCGCGCTTCCCTTCTTTGAGCAACGCAACCATCTCGGCGAGGCGCTTCGCACGGGTCTCGGGCCGCTTCGCTTCCTTTAGCCAGCGGGCGTAGTTGTTCCGGTAGAACGTCGGCAGCGAATCGAAGAAGCGGCGCGCTTCCGGCTCGGCGGCCAATGCCAAGGCGACTTCGTCGCCCATGTTGCCGCTGTTCGGCCCCTCGGGCTCTAGAGCGACCTCGACGGAATCCCCGAACGCGACCGCCTGATCGCGCAGCCACGCCGCACCGATCGGCAACACCCAAGCCTCCCCTAGCCGCTCGACGACCCCGCGAACGATGCACCCGCCCACCTTGCCGCACACGTAGTGGGCGTCCTTCGCGCCCCAGGCCTCGTCGGGATCGAACGGCACGGCTACGAACGCCTTGCCAGAAACCTTCTCGAGCGTGGATCCAAAGCGCCGAGTCATGGGCGGATTATGCTTGGCCCGAGACGCGCTCGGAATACGTGTGCAGCCACTTCGCCCCGTGCTGGCCGCTGTTGTTCGGCCACGGCCGCCAGTCGCGACCGCCTCCCACCGCCTCAAGCACGTTGTGCGCCAGGACCGCGCCATCGTCGAACGCCCACATCTCGTTGCGCAAGTGGTCGTTGGCGTGCGGCATGGCGACGTGGTTCGCATAGGTGTACGCCATGGCGCTGAACGGGGGCAACAGCAAGCCGTACACGTTCAAGACGCCCAGCAACCGGCTGACAACCTCCTTCGCGCCCGTGGCGTGCGCCGTGACCACCACGCCCGCCGGCTTCCCCACCCAAATCGGGTCGCCTTCGGTGTGGGCGGTCATCTCGAGGAATCGCTGCAGGGGCGAGCCCCAGGAATCCCAGTAGGTGCCCGTACCGAAAACGAACGCGTCGGCGGCGGCGACCTCGGCCAGGATTCGGTCGAACTTCGGTTCCCGAACCAGTTCGAGGTGAGCCACCCGGGCCCGAGGCTGGAGCTGCTCTTCGATCAGAGCAAGCAGTTCGGCCGTGTTGCCCAGTGCCCCGCCCAGCGAACCGTTGACGATCAAGACCGTGGGTGGCGTCATCGGCGGTTCGGACGAGCGGTCAGTTTGAGGGTCCGCTTGAGGTGGATGTTCAGGTAGGCGAACGGCGTCGTGTGGGCGGTCACGGATCGTTCGGCGCCCTTCGGGATCACCAGCAAGGCCCCCGGCGTCATCGCCTCGGTTCGACCGTCCACGACCACGATCCCGCGACCCTCGACACCCACCATCATCACGTCCACCACGTCGTTCACGTGGGCGGCGACGCCTTCGCCCTCGGCCCATCGAACCAGGGTGCCGTTGAGGTCGTCGGTGGCGCAACCCCATGCGGGGCCGCTCGACGAGGCGGCGCGCGCCAGGCCCGCCAGGTCCACCACCTGGCTGGTCCGCCGGTCCATGAGTTCTCCTCGGCGGGGTGCGAGCGGCGAATCGTGGCGACGCGCCTCCAGTCCGTCCGTCTCGCGAGCCAGCCGATCCAGGTCCTCCTCGGTGGCTGTCGCCTCGATGGCCGGAAACAACTCGCGCTCCTCCCACCGGATGTGGTCGTGCAGCAGCGTGCCGACGGTTGCGGTTGTGCCGCATTCGCCCGTCCTGCGGAATGCTTCGATCCACTCGGCGATGACGCGATGCTCGTTCCGCAAGCGCTCGGTCATTTCGGCAGAAGCCAACGGCCCCAGCAAGCGCTCCTCTTCGGCGAAATGGTCCTTGAGCTCCACGTCCCAAGCTTCAAGCAGCTTGCCGGCAACCTCGCGTTGAGCCGCATCGTCGGATGCGGTCTGAAGGGAGCGCGCCAGCACGAGACCGACGTTGTGGTCGCGGGAAAACGGCTGGAGCGCAGGATGACGTTTCATGGCGGAGGGTGGGGCCGCGCGAATGCGCGGCCCGACAAATGGCTTACTTACCCATCGCCCGCAGGTTCTGCAGGCACTTCTCGACGGCCTCGATGGGCGTCATGCCCTCGTAGGATTCGTGCTCCACGACGTACCACTGCGTCCCGGCGACGGTCTCGCACGCTTCGAACACCTTCTGCCAGGGCACCAGGCCCTCGCCGATGACCTTCGCGCCGTGCTCGCCCGACCACTCCTTGAGGTGGATGCTGGGGCCTCGGCCGGGCCACTTGAGGATCGGCTCGACGGGGTCCGCTCCACCGCCCATGCCGTTGGCCGTGTCGTACTGCATGGCGAATTCCTTGGGCGTGTTGGCCGCGATGATGTCGTAGCCGCACTCGCCGCCATCGATCGGCACCATGTCTTGCCCGTGGGCGTGGAAGCCCGTTTTCAGCCCGAACTTGCCCAGCTTTTCAACCAGACCGGTAAGCATCTCGGAAGACTTGAGGCAGGCGTCCACGGTGTCGTGCATCTCGTTGGGCAGCCACGGCACGATGACCCACGTCGCCCCGATGGCGAGGTGGTATTCGGCGGTCGCTTCGAGCGTCTCGTCGGTCAGCGCGGCGAGCCCGGTGTGGGTCGAGGGGCAAACGAGGCCGTTGTCGTCCAGGCACTTGCGGACGTCGGCGGCAGAATGGTCGAAGAAGCCCGCGAACTCGACGCCCGCGTAGCCCATCTTGGCGACCTTGGCGATGGTGCCGAGGAGATCGGTGGCGCAGTCTTGTCGAACGCTGTACAGCTGAAGGGCGATGGG
>JBDHZD010000092.1:0-11682 GCA_039811705.1 Fimbriimonadaceae bacterium
GGGAAGAGGTTCAGATGCGTCTCGCCCCGACCCTCGTCATTCAACTGCCGGGCGAGTTGGGGCGGTTGGCGGGACGCCCCGAGATCGCCCTCTCCGCAGGACGCGGATACGAGGAACACAACAACCCCGCCCGCTCCGACTCAAGAAGCAGTGCTCGCCGGGAAGTCGGCGGAACGCCGTTGCCCACGGATGTCGCAGGCGGGGACTTGGACTTCGGCGATGGGCGCGTTGCTCAAGTGAGAGACGTTCTGGTGCAAGCCGAGAAGCTCTGGAACGTGCGCTACCGCATGGATTCCCGGCCCTTGAACGAGCAGGTGTTCATCAAGGGCAAGTTCACCGAGGAACGGTTTGAGAGTGCGATGGGGAGGCTGGCCCAGACCGTCACCTATCGCGTGATCAAGGAACACGATGAAACGCCTGCCGCCAAGACGAAAGAGGCCAAGGAACGCCTTCTGAGAGGACTGGTGAACAACTTGACACCATCCCTGAAGGACTTGTACGCCAAAGCAATGAACGGCCCGGTCACCATGACCGTGGGAGAGTTGGCCCAGCTTTACCCCGCTTGGCGCAATGAGTTGGAGCGCACCAAGTTGGGCCACTCCCAACAGGTCACTATCGGAAAGGTGAACGTGACCGCCCTCTTCTGGTGCGACCCCTCTACGGGGCCGTTCCCCAGGTCGGGGTTCATTTCGAGCTTCCAATTTTGACGCCAGGTACGCTGGTCCCATGACCTTCGACGACCTGATCGTCGCGTGGCGAACGAACAACGCGATCAACGTGCGGTTGCTTGGCCTGTGCCTTGACGACGACTTCGATCTCAAGCCCGGCAAGGGCAAGACCATCCGTTCGAACTTCGTCCACATCGTGGGTGTGCGCCGCTCGTGGGTCGAGGAATCGCTCAAGGCCGAGGCCGCCACAATCCCTAAGCTCGATTGGCAAGAGGCGACCCGCGAAGAAATCCTTGAAGGGCTGATCGCGAGCAGCAGGGCGATGGAGGCCCTGCTGGCCAAGCGCGAGGCCAACGCGGGCAAAGGACGCTGGAGTGCGCCGCTGTTCTTCGGCTACGCCGTCGCCCACGAGGCCCACCACCGCAGTCAGGTCGAGATCGCCCTGCGGTTGGCGGGAAGAGGCCCTGACGAAATCGAGCTTCTCGGCCTGTGGGATTGGCCCAAGATCTCCCGCACCCTCGATTCCGAAGACTGAGGGCTACACCGGACCCGAAACGCCGCCCAGCGCATCGATGGAGGGCAACGGGTCCATCGCGGGCACCATGATCGATTCTCCCGTCACGAGCGCATACGCCCGCGCAGCCTGACCGTTCGCCCAGAAGCGGAACAAGTCGCTCGCGGCCCGATGCAACGGGTTGCCCGTCTGCAAGGCACGCAGCCGCGCGCTTTGCTCGGCGTAGGTCAGCATCGCCAGATCGGCTTGAGCGCCTTGTCGCACCTGATCCGAGACCTCGACACGCATGGCTCGCCCCGCCAACTCGCTGATGAACGAGTCGCCAGCCGACTCCAGCAGGCCCTTGCGGCGCATGCGGTCGGCGATGAACACGCGATTGATCTCGTTGGTGCCCTCGTAAATGCGGCTGACCCGGGCATCCCGATAGTGTCTCGCAGCGGGGAACTCTTCCGAGAACCCGTAGCCGCCATACACCTGAAGCGATTCGTCCACGATGAACGCCTCCGCCTCGGTCGCCAGGACCTTGCACAAGCTGCACTCGATGGCGAACTCTTCGCACGCCTTGCGGTTGCCTTCCACGGTGCCCGCGAACTCGGCGAACGCCTGATCGATCAGAGCCCCCGTGCGGTAGATGCACGATTCGGCGGCATAGAAGCGTGCGGCCATCTCGGCGAACTTCTGGCGGATCAAGCCGAACTCGGCGATCGGGCGTCCGAACTGCTTGCGCTCGCGCGCATATTGCGCTGCTCGGGTCATCGTGTCGCGCGCAGGGCCGAGCGACATGCTCGCCAGTTTGAAACGACCCAGGTTCAACGCGTTGAACGCCACCTGGTGGCCCTTGCCGACCTCGTGCAACACGTTGGCCTCCGGCACAAACGCATCGCTCAGAGCCAACCGGGCGGTGGAGGAGCCCTTGAGTCCGAGCTTGTGCTCTTCGCGTTCGACGAGCAATCCGGGCGTGTCGTGCTCGATGAGGTATCCGGTGAACTGGTCGCCGTTGACTTTGGCGAACACGGTGAACAGATCGGCCCATTGGGCGTTGCTGATCCACATCTTGGTGCCCGTGAGCCGGTAGCCGCCCTCGCAAGGGATGGCCCGCGTCGTGGCGGAGAGGGCATCGCTACCGCTGTTGGGTTCGCTCAGGGCATAGGCGCCGATCCACTCGCCCGAGACGATCTTGGGCAGGTATCGCCGCTTTTGGTCCTCGGTGCCGAACAAGGCGAGCCCCGCCACCGAGATGCCGCACGTGATGCCGTAGGTCACGCTGAACGAGGCGTCCTGGCTCATGAACTCGAGGATGCGGGCGGCCAGATTCTTCGACAGCCCCAACCCGCCGTAGGCTTCCGGCGCGTCCACGCCGCAGAAGCCGAGGGCTGCGGCGCGCCGGACGAGGTCGGGCATGAGGCCGGGTTCCTGCTTTTCGAGACGTTCGGCGAGCGGGAGGACTTCCTTGCGGGCGAACTCCTCGGCCATCTGGATCATGAGCGCTTCGTCGCCTGCGAAGTCCTCAGGGGTGAAGATACGCTCGGGGAGCGAGACGAAAAACGAGCCGCCGTTGGCGCGCGGAAGAGAAGTGACCGACATCGTTGTTGACCGGATGCAATTATGGCTTGCCCTTCGCCGAAGGTAAGATGAGCCTTGGCCATGGCGATCGGACGCGAAAGCTTTTTCTGGCACAAGCTGCACTCGCTGACCGGCATATTGCCGATCGGCTTTTACATGATTCAGCACCTGACGCTGAACTCGTTCAGCCTGGCTGGCGCGGAGAAGTTCAACGGGGTGATCGGGTTCTTTGCCGCAGTTCCACCCCATCTGCTGCTTGCTCTCGAGATCGGTGTCCTCGGCGTGCCGATCCTGTTCCACTCGATCTACGGCCTGTTCATCACGGCTCGGGCCGACATGAACTACGCCAACCCGAAGTACCGATTCGCTCAGAACCGGATGTTCATGTTGCAGCGCATCACCGGTGTGGCGCTGTTCTTCTTCCTGATCGCGCATGTCATGACGACCACGGTGGTGGCGAAGCTGAAGGGCCACGAGCATATCGAGTTCGCCGCCTGGCATGCCAAGCTCACCGCGAACGGCAACATCGTCCTGATCCTTTACATGATCGGTGTTGTCGCGGCGGCCTACCACTTGGCCTACGGGATCTGGAACTTCTGCATCCGGTGGGGCATCACGGTGAGCGAGGTCTCCCAGCGGCGGATGCAGGCGTTTTCGTTCGGTTTCTTCTGGTTCTGCGTGGTTCTGGGTTGGGCGGCGCTGTTCGGGTTCGTTCGGGGCGATGCGTCGGCTTCGAGTCAGGCGCACGTTCAGGCAGCACCTTCGGTCGTCGCGTCCAGCACTCCATAGCCGCGTAGGTCTCGGAACTCGGGCGCGGCATAATGGGCGTAGGACTGATCTATGCTCCACGTCGCCGCTGCCGCTCTTGTGCTCGCGTCTGTCGGACAGGCGTCCGGCCCTTTGCCCAAAGTCAAGGCTTTTCTGAGTTCCAAGTTGCTGGACGCGTCGTATTCCGTGGCCGTCAATGGCAAGCCCTTCGGTACGGCCAGCCTCAAGATTCGGCGTTCGACCGACTTGGCGTTCACCATGAAGACGGGAGAAGAAGACTACGCGCTGATCATCACGCCGCGCCAAGTGCGCGAGCTCGAGCGAACCAGCAAGCACTACCACGAGTTTCGCCCGATCGGAAGGCTGCTCATTCCGCCGAGCGAGATCTCACCGACGCAAGGATTCATGATCGCCGACTGGGTCCTTGTCGGGGATATCGCCTCGATGTTGCCGCCCGGGTTCAAGACGGCATCCAAAGGCAAGACGAAGCTTGGCAACCGCGACGTGGAGCACACGCAGATCACCTACGACAGTCCGATGGCCAGCGGGTCGCTCGACCTGATGACCGACGCCGAAGGCCGCCCCTGGGAAGCCCGTTGGCGCACGATGACGCCCACGGGGGTGATGGATTACAAGTACACGTTCACCAGTTGGTCGAACTCGCCCAAGTTCACGGATGCCACGTTCCGCCTGGAGATTCCCGTTGGGTTCGTGCCCGCGTACATCAAAGACCCTTCGGATCCCGCCACGGTCGACGAGCGCTTTCCCTCGACCACGTGGAAGACCGCATCAGGCACCGCCGACCCCTTGAAGCTATCCGCAGGTTCGGCGTTCCTGCTGATTCTTGGCGCGGAGCAGTGCGACATCTCGCTGCGAGCGAAAGGCCTGTTCGGCAAGATGGCGCTGACGGCGCAAGCGGCGAAGGTCAAGGTCTTCTACGGCACCTTGCGGGCGAAGCCCAACAGCCCGGCGTTGGTTTCTGGGGTGCCGCACCTGCGCGACGAATCGGGCGCGGCAGCCAAGGCCCTCCGCATCCAAGCGACGCCGATGGTGTTCTTGGTGGACAAGAGCGGCGTGCTCAGGCGCGCATGGATGGGTTACGACGCGAAGAAGGAGTCTGTCGTGCTTCAGGAACTTGCCCAGGGGATCGATTTGCTGAGCAAAAGTCGCTGACAATCGGCGAGTGTTGAATCCACGGTCGCGAACCGAAGCTTAGAGTGGTGGAAGGACGCCTGCACAATCAGGTGGGGCGGAGCGTGTCATCATTGGCTATGCTCCTGCGCCCTCGTTTTTGGCTTTGTTCGCTCTCGCTGATCGCCGGTTCGCTGGCGTTGGCGCAAGGGCGGCCGGCCGAGTTGGTATGGGGCAAGGTTCTGGAGCGCCACACGCCGAACTTCCGATTCGCCGACGCCACTGACTGGACGGTGGCGACTTCCGGCGATGCCGAAGGGGCGATTTCGGTGAGCACCCAAGCCGACCTTTGGGGTCGGCCCACGGCCCGCATCCAGTACAAGGGCTCGGGCGATCCGTTCTCGAAGCCCGTTTTGGTGGTCATGCCGCCGGTTCCCCTCCGCATTCCGGATGGATCGGACAAGGCCCAATTGTGGCTCCACGGCAACCGCTGGGCGCACCTTTTCCCGCAGGAGTACCCAAGCGTCAAGATCAGCCTCTTGCTGCAGGACGCCTCCGACAACGTGATCCAGCACCCGATCCACGAGGTGCA
Source organism: Fimbriimonadaceae bacterium (assembly GCA_039811705.1). Classification (GTDB taxonomy): domain Bacteria; phylum Armatimonadota; class Fimbriimonadia; order Fimbriimonadales; family Fimbriimonadaceae; genus UBA2387. The sequence continues at coordinate 5,237 of JBDHZD010000092.1, forward strand.
GTGGGAGGGGTGGTATTGCGCCGCCGCGAAACTGCCCGGCGAGTTCCGGACGGGGGCCAGCCTGGTCGGAATCGCCATCGAAGGTGGTTGGCAGACCGACTTCCGCGACCTCTTCTTCGATTCGATCCGGTTCTTCAACGATGGAAGCGGCGCCCTTGACTTCGGCGCACGTCCGCAGCGCAACTTGACGCCCTTCGAGGGCCAAAGCACCGGAGCGAACCTTGGTGCGATCCGGCTCGAGTTCCCCACGCGGGAGTCCACGATCCTCCCGCTGCAACTCGGTGGCGGATACACCAATGCGGCCAGCGTGCGCGGCGGAGCGTTTGTGTTCGCCTACGACGGCAAGGACGCCAAGATCCGGTACGCCTTCGATCCTCGCAAGGCCCTAGCCGGCCTGCACGCGTGGATGGCCTCCGGGACGGCGGGCGACCCGCGCCTAGCGGCCGAGAAGACCCCCGATGCCGCCTTGATCCCCGCGCTGCCTGCGCCGAGCGAGAAATCGCAGAGGGCGACGGGTGTCTCCGAGTTTGCAGGGCTGGCCTTCGACATGCCTTACGTGGGACAACTCACGAGCGGCGCAGTTTGGAAGCTCTACAACGGCGATGCCCGTGGCGAGCTGACCGAGGCGTTCCTGGAAGGGGGCACAGCCGTCGCCCGATATGCCGACGGCACCGAACTGCGCGTCAAGCTGGTCCAAAAGAGCTTGGTCGTCGACGTGGTCAATCGAACGGGCAACGCGGCAGAACTTGATTTTGGAGCGATCTCGGGGCTTGCCGGAGCGCAGACCATCCGCGTGCCGCTGCTGACCTACCGAGGCGATTCGCCTGCCGTCGCGATGGCTCGACAAGGCGATCAAACCGTTTTCGCCAGCCTTTGGCTCGATCCTTACCGCTCGAATGCCACCGAACCCTACGGCGGCGCGTGGACGCAGGGCGATCTCACGCGCATCAACGGCGGTGTGCGCTACCACTTGCTGTCGAACGTCACGATCAACCCGATGTTCGAACGGCTGTTCCTGACCGTCTCGCCGAGGTTCGAAGAGGTCTTGCCGACGGTTCCGAACCCAACGGGCCTGTATTCCGCCCGCGCGGCGGATTGGGTGGCCTTCCGGGGCCGCATGACGCAGGACTATGCCGAGGAACTCAGCCTCGTGGCCCGTTACCGCAACCTGGGCCTTGACCCTGTGTTGTACGTCTCCGGACCAGGAATGTGGCAGGATGTCGACGAGAGTACGGCCTTCCGCCTGGTCGGTGCGCCCGGCAAGGGAGGGGAAGCGGGGCTACGCGACTTTGCCCAAGGGCTCAAGGGCATGGGGTGGGGCACAGCGTTCTGGATGAACGTCACCGACGCCTCGCCGACAAGCGCCATCTGGAACGAAAGCGACCTGATCCACGACAGCCGTGGCGAGTGGCGCATCACCGACCTCCGCCGGTACGGCATCAAGCCCCTCAAGGCCCTCGAGTTCCAGCAGCAGTACGCGACCCAACTGAAGACGCGCTACCAGCCCGGCGCGATGTATGCCGAAAAACTGACGAGCGAGAAGCCTTGGTGGCTCACCGACATGGATGGCCGCGTTTACGGGTCTGGTTCGTTCAGCCAGACCATCTACGCCATCGGCGACTTTCTCCGCAACCAATCCCGCCTGATGGAAGCTCCGGTCATCGGCGAAGGGACGTTCCAGTGGCTTTACGCGGGTCTTTCCGACGGCAACTTCTTGGAGGATGCCGAAGGCGACGACTTCCTCACGCAGCCGCTTCTCCCGGTGTTTGCTCTGATGCAGATCCACACCAAGGAAATCGGCTTTGGCGGCGGGCGGATCGGCGCACGGCTGGAAGCCGCGAAAGACAACCCGGACGAACTATCTTCGGTCGTGGACCAGTTCTTGGCGACGACGGTGGCCTATGGCAACAACGGCGTGCTCATCCCGCGCGAATACGGTTTGAACCTGACGATGCGCTCGTTCTACATGATGCAGCAGCTTCAGCGGCGTTATGCCCTGCAAGCTCCCGTGCGCATCGCCTATTGGGACGGGCTGACCGAGCGCACCGTGAGCGAAGCGATCCGCATGGGCCTTCCGACGCGACAGAGACAGATGATCGTGGACTATGCCAACGGTCTGCGGGTCTGGGTGAACGCCAACCCGAGCATTGGCATGACGGGCCGCATCGGCGAGGCAACGCTGAACATTGCACCAGGCGGGTTTGCCGCTTACAAGAAAGGCGACTTCCTTACCGTTTCCGGTGCGGTTGTCAGCGACTTCGAAGGCCTCGGCGGCTTCAGCATGATGGGTTCGTCCCGGACCGACTATGTTCGGTGCGCCGCCTATGTGTATCTCGATGGTCGTGGCCGCCTGTTCCGGGCTCCGGAAGGCGAGTCGGACGGCGCGCTCGCGATCCGTCCCATCGGGCCCATCCAGCTTGAACTCATCCATGGCTCGGGGACCCGACTCGGGGTCAATCGGCCCTTCAAAATGAAGGGCAAGTGCACGTCGGTCGAGGCGTTCTCCGAGATCGGCGCGTCGCTCGGTCAGGCCCAGTTCACCGATGACGGCAAAACGACCATCATCTCGCCCGTGAGGGATGCGGTCCGCTACGTCGTGACGTTCTAAAGGCTCACTCGGGCATGCCGTCCAAGTAACATGGACTTCATGCCCGAGCAACCCAACGCGACCCCGGAAGCCAAGCCGACGCCCGAGCCAGAACCCGCACCCGTTGTGCGCGAACACACGGGCACGTTCGGCGGCAAGACGTTCCGCTACCAAACCACCACTGGCCGAATGGAGATCAAGAACGCCAAGGGCGAGACCGAGGGCCGTGTCTTCTACATCGCGTACGAGAAGCTCGATGTGGCGGAAGGCGAGCCCCGTCCGCTGATGTTTTCGTTCAATGGCGGTCCTGGTTCGGCCTCGGTCTGGCTGCACTTCGGTGCGCTCGGGCCCAAGCGGGTGCGCATGGAAGACGAAGGACACCTGCCGCCCGCACCCTACGAACTCGTGGACAACCCCGCTTCGTGGCTGGAGCACACGGATCTGGTGTTCATCGACCCCGTCGGGACGGGTTACAGCCGCGCCGAGACGCCCGAGTTGGGCGAGAAGTTCTGGGGGATCCAGGGCGACATCGAGTCCATTGGCGAGTTCATCCGCCTGTTCTTGACCCGGTTCGAACGCTGGTCGTCGCCTCTGTTCCTCGTGGGCGAGAGCTACGGCACCACGCGGGCGGCCGGACTGGCGGGGTATCTCATCGACCGAGGCATCGCGTTCAACGGGATTCTTCTGGTTTCGTCGATCTTGAACTTCCAAACGGCACGGTTCAACATCGGGAACGATCTGCCGTACATTCTGTTCTTGCCCACCTACTCGGCGACGGCGTGGTACCACGGCAAGGTCGACCGCAAGAGATATCCCGACCTGAGGGGGTTTCTCGGCGAAGTGGGGCAGTGGGCCAACTCTGAATACGTGGCCGCGCTCGCATTGGGCGACCAGCTCCCACCCAAGCGACGGTCTGCGCTCGTCGCGCGGATGTCCGCATACACCGGCCTCTCGAAGGATTACATCGAGCGCGCCGACTGCCGGATCGAGATCATGGGCTTTTGCAAGGAACTGATGCGGAGCGAGCGGCGCACCGTTGGGCGGCTCGACACGCGGTTCCTGGGGATCGACCTGCGACAGAACGCCGACAAGTTCGAGCACGACCCGTCGATGACGGCGATCCGACCCCCATACACGGCGATGGCCAACGATTATTATCGGCGTACGCTGGGCTACCACACCGACTTGCCGTACCACATCCTCGGCGAAGGGATCGAGAAGCCATGGAACTGGGGCTCGGCGGGCGAGGGGCATCCGGACACCAGTGAGGCGTTGCGTAGGGCCATGTCCCGCAACCCGCACATGAAGGTGTTCGTCGCGTCTGGGTTCTACGATCTGGCCACACCGTTTTTCGCGACCGAGTACACCATTGCGCACATGGGTCTTGACCCCGAGATTCGGGGCAACATCCAGACCGCCGAGTACGAGGCCGGCCACATGATGTACATCGCGGTACGGGAACTGGACAAGCTGGCGCGAGACGCCTCGGCGTTCATCAACGCGTCGCTGTAGCCGCATGCCTCGACCCAACTGGGCGCTGCTGACCACGATGACCCTGTGGGGCTACAACTTCGTGGCCGTCAAGTACGTCTATGCGGCGATGTCGCCTGCGGCGCTCGGTTTGGCACGGTTCTTGGTGACATGGGCGACTCTGGCCGCCATTGTGTGGTCCAAGGGCGGCTCGCTGAAGTGCCCTGATGGCCTGGGTTGGCGCATCGCATTGCAGGGCTTTCTATCGATGGGGCTCTACATGGTGCTGTTCCTAGAGGGCATCGCCCGGGTCGCTCCCGGCGAGGGTGCGATTCTGCTCGCCACGTCCCCCATCCTGACCGCCATGATCGCTGCGGCAGTCGGCCAAGAGCGACTCGTTGCGGGGACCGTGGTCGGGAGCCTGACCGCATTTGCCGGGGTCGGGCTCGTGGTGGGTGCGGGCGCATTCTCGGGGCGCACCAACTTGGTGGGAGCGGTGCTGCTTCTGACGTCGGCGTTGGTTTGGGCGGCTGCCACGGTCATCAGCAAGCCCATCATGTCGAAAGTGCCTCCCGTGGAGATGTTCGCGCTCTCGATGCCTGCCGCGGCACTGATTCTGGTGCCCTATGGCATCCGGGACCTGGTGGAAGTCGCTTGGAGGAACCTGACCCCGACGGTTTGGGGCAACCTGTTCCACGTCACGTTTCTCGCCGGTCTCGTGGGCTTCGTGGGGTTCTACCGAGGTGTTCAGCGCGCGGGAGCCTCGGCGGCAATGCTTTACCAGTTCTTGGTGCCGCTGTTGGCCTCGTTCTTCGCGTGGGTGTGTTTGGGCACGGTGATGACGTGGGTGCAGTGGCTGGGCGTCGTCGTGGTGCTTGCGGGGGTTGGCTACGCTTCGTGGAGCCGGTTGCGCATGGCGGCGGTCAGAACCGTGAAATCGTGATGCGCCCGTCGTTGCGGTAGTAACCGGCGCCAACGCCCGGATCCACCGAGATGGTGCGCAGCATCTCCAGCCGGAATTGTCCTCCCGTATCCGTCGGCAAAAACACATGCCCATATGCCAGCGGGCCGTTTTGAGCCTCGGCACGGATCAATGGCGTCTCGGTCAGCAGCGTGTTGCCTGTTGAAGCGCGGAACTGGAGCCACATCGGCACTGATTGGGTCCCCGAAGTGAACAGGTCTTCCTTGTGCAAATCGTCGAACCCGTCGAAGGAGATGGTGAGGGGCCGGTTGTGCCGGATGACGATGGCTTGGGTCACGGCATTGGCGCCTGCGCCGTAACCATCAACGGTCCAGGCGACGCCCAGCGACCCCTCAACGTACAAGTAGACATCGTCGCGGCGCTGGATGGCCTCCATTCGCGGAATCGCCTTGCTTTGGGCAAAGCAGAGCCACGGAAGTGCCAGCAGTCCCGCCGCAAGAGCGGTGCGCCACGGTGATGTTCCGTTGATGCTCATGCCCGAATTATGGGAGCGGACGCCTTCGGCTGGAGGTCGCCATTGGTGGGCTGGCAAGGTTGCCTGGCTATGCAACAATCATCCGAATGGACTTCGAAAGGCTTGCCCTTCGGCATAAGGACGCCGTGTATAGGCAGATGGTTCGTGTGTGCGGCAACCACGATGACGCCGAGGATGCGTTGGTCCAGGCGCTGTTGCGGGCCTACGAGCACGCAACGCAACTCCGAGACGAGTCCGCCTTCAGGGGATGGGTGTCCCAAATCGGCCGACGTATCTGCGCGCGCATGCGCCACCGCGAGGAGTTGCGTCCGTTGTCCTCCCTTGGTGATCAGGACATCGCGGCTGAAGGTCCGGACCCGAGCATGCACGCCGAACAGGATCATCTGGTGTCCTGTGTCAAGAGTGCGATGGGTCAGCTGCCCGAGCTGTATCGTCCGGTTTACGAAATGAGAGAGATCGAGGGCCGAACGGCCGAAGAGACGGCCGACGCCTTGGGTCTCTCGGTGCCGGCGGTCAAGTCGCGCTTGCACAGGGCGCGGGCGATCGTTCGGGCGTATCTGGACGAGAACGCATGCTCGCCGTAGGGTGTCCCCCAGAAGTGGGACTTGGTCCACCCACGGCCGCACGATAACCTGTGATCGTTGCTGGCATGGCGATGGGATGAATTCTCCCGTGAATTCACCTCCAACGCCCGTTTGCGACGCCAATAATCGGATCGAGGCAGTATCTTGAGGATGTCCCAGATGGTGAATTCGCGTACCCAACTCCGCATCGAGCAGGCGATCGTTGCTCCGGCCCTGATGCCCAGGCCATTCTTCTTGTTGCCCGACTTTGCGAGCGACCACCGCCTGTTCGACGAGCAGATCCGCGAATTTCCCCACCTGCGCACTCCGAGCTGGATTCGTCCCCACGAGGGCGAGGATTTATCGGCG
>JBDHZD010000093.1:0-11624 GCA_039811705.1 Fimbriimonadaceae bacterium
TGTCTCCCTTGAGTGTGTCCTTGGCCAGGAACTTGGTCGGATTCGCCTTGAACTGCCCGTCGCATCCGCCGCAACAGAACGTGAAACGCGAACCGGCGAAATCGACGGCGGGCACATCGGTGTTGACCTTCGAGTGCATGACGGCACAAACGATGGGCTTGGCGTCTTGTGCAAAGGTCCCGGCGAGAGCGAGAGAGGCGATGAGAGACAACATGGTGGATTGATGATAGCACGGCAAACCGGGACCCTTGAGCCATGACCGGAACATCTCCAAGTACAATGGAATCGAATCTTGGAGGTGACATCTACCATGAGCGACAACAACCACGAAGAGAAGAACGCGATGCTGTACCTGCTGGCCGGCGTGGGTCTCGGTGCCCTGATCGGCGTTGCCGCAGGCATGCTCTTCGCCCCGAAGGCCGGTTCGGACACCCGCGACGAGTTGGCGAGCAAGTTCAAGGAACTCAAGGCCAAGACCGAGGGCTGGATCGCCGAGCACAAGGCTAAGGGCAAGGAAGCTCTCGAAGAAGCCGCCGACGCCATCGGCGCGTAATCGTTGTTCGGGTTGCGGGGGCGCCTATGGGCACCCGCAACCCATGACCCCTCCACCAATCGGGGCGCCCGGCGGTACCGTCGGCAACACGGGGCGCATTCCCTCGGCGGTCGGTTTCTCAAGGAACCGCTTGATCTCGCTTGCCAGTCGCCGTGCGTGCGCCTGTTCCGCCGGATCGGAAGCGTTCACGCGAACAGATGACAACCGCTCCTGCAAGCGCGTCAGTGCGTGTTCTGCGGACGTTCGCACGGCTGGACTTCCTTCAAGCACCAGCAACCTGACTCGGTCCACGACGACCTGCTGAACACGTCGGCGAATCTCGTTCGACACGGTCGCAAATAGCTGGTCTGCGATCCGGTTGAGCAGCCCGTCGAGCGAGGGGGCATTGCGGTCCTTCCGATGCTGTTCGACGAGTCTCGCCGCTCGCTCCGGATGGAGCAATGCGGCCAATACGATGTCTGCTGCCGATCCTGCGGCGGCCAGCGGGTCGAAGACGAGACCCGTGTCGCGCGGGAACCGCTCCCTCGCATTGCCGTATCCCTCGGGAGCGGGCGACAACAGCCGGGTCACCGAGTCGGGAAGGTCGAGAAAGTCCGGCTCCAGACACGCCAAGAGAGCCTCGATCGCGCGCGCTTGCTGGTCGTTCGGCACGGGTTGCACAGGAACTTGTCCGTCACCCTTGACGGCGTACGCGTAATTGACACCACCGATCAACTTGGCCGCCGCATCCACCTGATACCGATGCCACAGATAAACGGGGACCAGCGTCTCCTCCATGAGCCCCATCGGCATTCCAGCCGGCAAGTTGCGTTCTGAGAAACGCAACAGTGCCACTCGCCTCACCCGTGTCGCTTCCTGAAGGGACGCAACCGCATCCGCGCCATTGTCCCAAACCGAAGCCATGGGGTGAGCGGACCCCGACGACCGCCCATCGCGGTCCCCGAGGAAAGGCATGCCGTTGCGAATGCCCTCCGCGACCACACCTGAAAGAAAGTCGGCTTCGCTGATTCCCGCGGGGGGCTGCCCATACGCCCATCTGACGGCGAGTTTGTCCCAGGCCCCGATACCCGCGGCGTAGCACTTGGCGATGTCCAACGTTCCGTCTTCGGCCACGGTAACGAGGGGTGCAGGATAGTCCATCACCGACGCCCGACCATACGAACTGGCCGCGAAGTTGTGAGCGAACCCGAGCGTGTGGCCCACTTCGTGGGCCGATAACTGCTTCAACCGCTCCAGAGATAGGCGTACAGGGTCGTCGAACTCGCCCGATCCCGAGCGGTCTGCACCGAGGAGTCCTTCGAACAGCAACCGGTCTTGGCGCACCCTCAGCGAGCCCAAAGTAACATGGCCCTTGAGGATCTCGCCCGTTCGAGGGTCAACGACCGACGAACCAAACGACCAACCTCGCGTGCTGCGATGAACCCATTGGATCACGTTGTAGCGGACGTCCAGCGGATGGGCTCCTTCGGGGAGCAACTCGACGCGAAAGGCATCTTGGAAGCCCGCCTCCTGAAAGGCCTGGGCCCACCAGCGCGCCCCTTCCAACAGAGCATTTCGGATGGGCTCGGGAGCCCCCCGATCCAGGTAGTACACGATAGGCTTCTTGACCGGAGAAGATGCGGCGGTTGGGTCGGTCTTCTCCAATCGGTGCCGCGCCACCCACCGTTTCTGAATCGGCTGGTCGATGGGCGACGAATAGTCGAAGAACGCGACACTGAACATGCCCATCCTCGGGTCGTCGGTGCGCGGCGCGTACCCCAGCCCAGGAAGTCGGATCATCGAGTGGTGCTGGACGAGCGTGACGGAAGTGGGGTCCGGGGTCGTGGAGGTCACGAATCGGCCCGGGTTCCCATCGGTGGCGAACGTCAGGACGGCTTCGAACTCCAGGTTGTCGGGGAAGGCGAGGCATGCCTCGGGATCGAGCGTGCTGCGCGAGGCATCGAGGCGATACGAACCTTGGTTGGTGTTCCGCAAGACTCCGGCGACCCCGTGAGCGTCCCTGACCAAGAATGGGGTCAGATCGACGAGGAACGCTCCGTCGGGGTCTTCGGCTGCAATGGGTCCCGCCCAGAGCACCGACGATGCGAAGGACTCGCGCACAGCGGTGGCTTCGTCAGGGTTGGCCGCGGTCGCCCGATAGCTTAGATTCTGCGCCTCGAACAGCACCCGCGAGCCGAGTCGTCGTACGTCCACCACGTGGGTTTCGCCAAGCTGGCCCCGATCGAGACCGACATCGTTGGACCCAAGCCCTGTGCGAAGAGACTCGACGTACAGGAAGTCGGCGCACTTGCCCCGCAACGTCGGCGCCGGGAATCGGACGTAGACCTGGCCCCTCCGGGCATCGACAAAGGTGGGGAAGAGCCCGCTGCGTCGTTCCAGGCCCGCGGCCTTTTCTGAGATCGAGGGAAGTTTTGCCTGGGCGTCCTGCGCGGCTCCCGCAAGGCAAAGAATAGCGACGACGGCAAGCATCGTACGTACGGACGAACCTAACGTGCCGGTAGCCGCGCCGAAGTTGTCATGGACGCGGGCCGGGGCAACCCCGGCCCGCGTCGGCGGTTAGTTGCGGCCGCCCATCGTCGCGGTGCCGCGATAGTAATCGCCGAGCAGGTGCTCGGCAAAATACTCGTACATCATCTGCGTGAAGTACGGCTGCATGTCGGCGAAGCCATGGGCCTTGCCGGGGAGCATCATCATGTCGAACCGCTTGTTCGCCTTGATCAGGGCGTTCACCAGCCGGATCGTGCCTGCTGGGTGAACGTTGTTGTCCATGTCGCCGTGGACGAGGAGGAGCTTGCCCTTTAGGTTGGCCGCCAGTTCGTGGTTTGTGGGAACCTTGATGTCGAACTTGGTTTCGCCGGTGCCCTGGGTTTGGCCGCCCTGTTGCTGGCCCTGCCCACCACCTTGGCCCTGACCTTGGCCCGCCGCGCCTCCACGCCGCCCCTGACCGGTGCCGCGTTGTTGCGGGTCTTCGTTCAACGCTGCGAGCAGAGCGTCCCAATCGGGCTCTTCGGGGGGACGGCCTGCGCCGCCACCCGTTGCTCCACCCGCCGCCTGGGTGCGTGTTTCGCGGAGGCCGTGGTGTTGCTCGCTCCAGTTCTGGTTGTACACGTTGTTGTCGTGGTTTCCTGCCGAAGACACGCCGACCTTGAAGAAGTCGTTGTAGGGCGGCAAGAGCAACGCTGCCGCCGTCATGAAACCGCCTCCAGAGTGGCCGAAAATACCGACCTTGTCGATGTCGATCCAAGGATGGCGTTGCGCCAGTTGCTCGACGCCCGCCTTCTTGTCGGCCAAGCCGTAGTCGCGCAAGTTGTAGTAGCCGTAGCTGTGATAGGCGTTCGAGCGCGCCGGGTTGCCGCCGCGGTTGCCGATTTGGATGACGATGAACCCAAGCTGTGCCAACCGCTGGTTGCCCGCCGTGGCCGAGAAAGTGGACGACACGCTCTCGGTCTGCGGACCGGGGTAGATGTTCAGGATGATCGGATACTTGTTGTGCGGGCTGAAGTCGAACGGCTTCCACATGTTGCCGTAGATGTCCGTGATGCCATCGGCGGCCTTCACTTTGAACGTCTCGGGCATCATCCAGCCGATGCTCTTCAGCTCGGTCAGATCGACTTCTTCAAGGAGCATGATTTCGTCGCCCTTGTTGTTGCGGACGACGGCACGGGGCGCCATGTCCGTTCGCGAGTGGACGTCGACGATGTAGTTGTTGCTGTTCGAGAGCGTCGAGTTGTGGTCGGCATCGCCCGGATCAAGCAGCGTGAAGTCGCTGCCGTCGAGCTTGACTCGGTACAGGTGCTGGTAGTACGGGTTCTCGTTGGCCTCGCGTCCATTGCCGCGCAGGTAGAGCGTGTCCTTGTCTGCGTCCACCTTCACGATCTGGCTGGCGCGCCAAGGGCCGCTGGTGATGGCGTTCTTCAGCTTGCCGTTGTGATCGTACAGGTAGTAGTGACCGAAGCCGGTGCGCTCCGAGAACCAGATGAAGTCGCCACCGGGCTTGACGTAGCTCACGTTCTGTCGCTCGAGGAAGGCGTTCTCAACGGACTCTTCGAGGAGAACCTTGATCGCACCCGTGTCCAACGCCATTTCGCACAGCTGCATGTTGCGTTGCAGGCGGTCGCGGCGGACGAAACGCAAGACGTCGGGCGTTTTTGTGAAGTGGATGTTGAACAGCTGCTGGTCCTTGTACTTGCCGACGTCGTACTTGCGAAGCTCCTTCTTGTCTCGGTGGAACACGAAAAGCTCGGTCTGCGTGACCTTCTCCTCGCCGGGCATCGGATACTTGTAGATCATCAGCGAGGGGCGCGGCTCGTTGAGCGAGTTCACCAAGAACAGGTTGGCCACTTCTCGCGAGTCGCGCCGCGTGATGTGGAAGTATTTGGAGTCTTCGGACCACGAGGCTTGGGCGCGGACCCTGTCTTCGCGGTTCTGCTGACCTTGGCCCTGTTGCGTCACGCCGATCTGCTGGATGACGGCGTAGTCGTTGCCCGTTCCCTCGCGAGAGCCGAACGAATAGCTCATCTCGCCGTCCTTGGTCAGCTGGATGACCTCCGATTCCTTCTCCGTCTCCACATAGAAGAGGTTGTGGTCCTTCGCGTAGACGTAGGCTTTGCGGTCGGGCGAGAAGTTGCGGAAGTTTTGTGCGCCACCTCCAAAGCCGGGAGGACCCTGCTGTTGCTGTTGCTGCTCCTCTTGCTGGCCTTCGCCTTCGCCCTCGCCGGTGCGGGGCCTCTCGGGTTCGACCTTCTTGAGCGTCTCGTCTTTGAGGTTCCACTCGTACTGCACGCGCTCGATGGTGAATCGGATGGCGTCGGCCTTTTCGGTGAAGGTCAAGGTCGTGATGGGGAGGTTGGTGTGGTCGAAGGGCTTCTTCAGCAACTCCGAGAGCGCCGCCGCCATTTTGTGCCGGTCGAAGAGCGGCGACTTCTTCTTCGACTTCGGGTCCACACGCCAGAAATGGGTCCCGTCCGTGCCTCGCCACGTGTACCAGAACTCGTCCGATCGCTGGATCCAGTTGGGTGTGAGCGACATGCTGCCCAGGTACGGACGCAGGTTCTCGGTCGAGAAACGCTCGGCTTGGAGCCAGTTGGCCCTGTTCGTCGGGCGAACCTGGGCATACGCCGTGGGAACGGCGATCACCGAGGCCAGCGCCAAAGCGGCGATCAAGCGTCGGAGAGAGGGCGCGGGAACCAGAATATGCATGAAGAGACCTCGGACGTGGAGATTCGCCGGGCGGACACCCGATTCCTTCTCGGGTAGAACCCGTCTGTGTTGAGCGCCTTCGCCGTCGCAGTTCTGACCACGTCCCGTTCGGATGCCGATCTGGCCGCCATCGCCACTCGGACTCTGGAGCAGGTGGAACGCCGCTTCAGCGCCGAATCAGGCTACCGCGCCTGGGTTTCACCCGATGCGATTGCCGAAGAGCCCGCCTTCGTCTGGGACATGGCGGTGCTTCTGAGCGCTCTGGCCGCTGGAACTCATGTGGGGGACCCCAGAGCGATCGAGGCGTTGCGGCATGCCGACCGGGCGATGGACGCCTACTGGTCGAAGGATGCGCACGGCGAAGGCTATGCGGTGCTGCCCGGGCAATCCGAACCGGACCGCTACTACGACGACAACGCTTGGATCGCTCTCGCCTACCTCGACGCCCACCATGCCATGCCTGGCCAAGGGTTCCTAGAGAAAGCCCGCCGCGCCCACGCCTTTGCCATATCCGGAGAGAGCGATGCCTTGGGCGGAGGAGTCTTTTGGCGGGAGCGGGAGAAGACATCGAAGAACGCGTGCTCGAATGCGCCGGTGGCGCTGGCTGCGCTTGGGTTGTTCGCCGAGACCGGCGACCCTGCATACCTTGCGACTGCCGACCGCCTGATCGCGTTCACCAAGCGGCTGCAGGACAAGGACGGTCTGGTCATGGACCACCTTACGCTCAGCGGGCGGGTCGATGGCACCAAGTGGACCTACAACAGCGCTCTTCTGATGCGGGCGCTCATGCAGCGCTATCGGTTGAGGCAGGACCCCGCCGACCTTGCGGAAGCCAAGCGCATCGGGGTTGCCAGTCGCGAGAAGTGGTTGGCGGCAAGCGGAGCGATTCGGGACGAGGCCAGCTTCGCCCACCATCTGGCCGACGCCTGGCTGGATTTGCACGCGCTCGACCCAACGGGTGGCTGGCGCGAATCGGCGGTGCGGGCGACCCTCGAAGCTGACCGGCTTGGACGCATGCCCGACGGTCTGTGCGGTCTGCGCTGGGACCGCGCCGAAGTGAGGAATGGTAGACGGCTGCTGCTCTACCAAGGGAGCCTGTTGCGAGCCGCCTACCGAGGCATCGGGGTCTTTGGCGGCGAACCGCCAAAGACCGATTGAAGCGAGACCTAGTTGTCGAAGATCGGGGTCCAGCCCTTCACACGCACGTTGTCGCCGCCCTGCGTGGCCGGAGGGAACGTCATGAATGGAACGTTGCCCCAGGCCAGGCTGCACTGGCCGTCCGGGCCGAACTGAGTCTTGCGCCACTTGGCGTGCCCGTCGAGATAGGCGATGGTCGTACCGGCGTTGTGGCCGCCGAACGTCGCGTCTCGATTGTTCGGGTCGTCGAAGTTCGGGCAGTTCTGTGTGCGGCTGTACAGTTCGTCCAGTTCGTCGCCTTCGATCTCCGAGTCGGTGGCTTCCAGAAGCAGGAACGAGGCGGCGGGTTCTTGCCAGGCGGTCAGGCTGGACGCGCCGGGGAAGTCGCCGATGTGCTCGTTGTACGCGTAGGTCGACCAGTACTTGATCGATCGACAGTAGCTGTTGAACGTTGCACACTCGAGGCCCCACGACTGGGCGGGTTGTGGCCAGATGCATCCCGCCCGGCGCGAACTCAGTTCCTGCGGGTTGGTCTGCGGCGCGTTGGGGTTCCACATGAACGCATCGCGGAACTTGGTCACATCGGTGGGTTGCACCTTGGTGTAGGGCTTGAACAGCCAGGGCCAGTAGTAGTTGCCCCAGCGGTCGATCGAACCGAAGGACATCGATGGGTTCGACGGGCAGAAGTTCTGGAGGGGGTCGCTCGGCAAGTGGTCGTCGTGGTCGCCTGCGTACATCTGGGCGGCGACGGCGAGTTGCTTGAGCTGGCTCAGATTCTGAGTCTGCTTGGCCGAGGTCTTCGCCTGGGCGTAGACGGGGAAGAGCATGGCGGCGAGAATCGCGATGATCGCGATGACCACCAAGAGCTCGATCAACGTGAAAGCCTTCTTCATAGAGTTGGTCCGTGCGTGTGGAGACGCCGAGCGGAACTATGAAGCGGCGAACGTTAAGGCACCCTTAAGAGCGTTAAGAGCGGATTAGGAGTTGGCAAAACCCAAGATTGTCCCGGTGGATCGCTACTCCTCCCCGCCTTCGGCGGCCTGGAACAGCGCCAGATGCGCGCCCGCCGGGTCGCGGATGATGCAGTACCTTCCGTACTCGGGCGACCCCCGTTCGTCGCCGATGATGGAGCCTCCCGCCTCGATGCAAGCCGCCATCGCCTGGTCGAGGTCGTCGACATGGACGTACATCAGCCAGCACGGCGGCAAGTCTGCGTTGGGTCCGTCCGCATGGCACACGCCCGCCACGTGGACGCCTTCTTCGGTCGCCATGCTGAAGTCCTCGTAGCCGTCCATGTCCACGGGTTCGGGGGTCCAGCCGACCACGGACGCGTAGAAGTCTCGGAGGGCGGGGGCGTCGGGCACGGTGAGGTCGTGCCAGCCGATGGTGCCGGGCTTGGGTCGATCGCTCATGACTCTGGTACGTTTGCCGCCGAGGCGTCGGGTTCCTGCAAGTACAATCGCAGGCGATGGGCCTCCGCAACGTCCCGCTTGGCGAAAACCCGCCGCACCTCATCAACGTCGTCGTCGAATGTCCCAAGGGGTCCACGAACAAGTACGAGTACGACTTGGACTCGGGCACGATTCGGCTCGACCGAGTGCTGTTCTCGCCGCTGTACTACCCGTTCGATTACGGCTACATCCCGGACACGCTTTACATCGACGGCGATCCGCTGGACGCGCTGGTCGTTCTGAGCCACCCCACGTTCCCGGGTTGCATCGTCGAGGCCAAGCCGATCGGCGTGTTGGAAATGAGCGACGAGAAGGGGCGGGACGAGAAGCTGCTGTGTGTGGCCGCGCGCGATCCTCGGTTCAGCCACTGGGAGAACCTCTCGCACCTCAGCCGCCACCGGCAAAAGGAGATCATCCACTTCTTCGAGGTCTACAAGGTGCTCGAAGAGAAGAGCGTCGAGGTCAAGGGTTGGCACGACGTGGACGTGGCCAAGAACCTGATCGAGCAGTTCCGCATGGACAAGCCGCGCGCCAACACGCAGTTCTGAGTTCTCAAGCATGAACCTTGGCCCAAACCCTGCACGGCCCGATGCAACTCATCATGAATAGTTGATGAACAATTTGAATGGAAACCCCTCCGAATTGACTATTGACTGACTCTTGCCAGTAGTCTGCGAAAATGGGCTTGAGATACCTTCACGTGCTTAGCGTAGCGTTTCTGCTTGTCTCAGGTAGCGTCCGCATTCGGGCTCAAGAAGAGGAAGTGCTTGGGACCGTCACCTTCGGCGCATTGCCAGCGTTCTTTACTGGCACGCTCAATTCTCTGGATCTTCAAGTTACTGCTGAGCCTGGCCACAGCATTGTGGGATATGCAGTCTTTATAGGAGGGCATCAAGCCCATGCAAAGCAGTTTCCTTCTCAGTCCGAACCTCATCAGCATACGGTCCATATCGTGTGGGATTCAACAGACTCGAGGTTTGCAAGCGGTTCCTCAGTCCAGTACGGCGTCGACGTCACCTTTAGGCTTGCCGATGGTTCGACCGTGGCAGTCACTCGGCAGAGCCAAGCCAGAGAAGTGTACAATAGGTATGCTGTACATTCTGACGCTACCTTGTCACCCTCAAGCGCCGTTGAATCCGCCCATGAGTTGGCCAAGGTGGCCTTGTCGTTTGGTATCGCGCAAGCGGACGCTAGAAGCTCATCGTGGACATCATCAGGGTTTCTCCAGGGCGAGCCCGGGTCAATTCGGATGGCAACGCACCTTCAGACATTTGCACACGGGGTTGAGAGCACGCCAGGAGTGCTCGCTCCTCCGGGCGGCGGTTCTGTCAATGCAAGTCAAGTAGCGACAGCTACTCAATACGGGCAACCGGAGCAACGTCCAGCTACGCAGTTGGCGCTTGTCCAAGCGTGCGAAGGCTTTGCCAACGACTCGCTCGGCTAAGCAATGCTGGGGGGCTCGTCTGCTGTTGGTAGGGTTGCCGTCGGCTTTCGAAAGGTGTTCACAGTTACCGAAGGGAGCGGATTTGCAGCCATCTTTTGGGACAGATTGCTAGCCGGGCACCCACTGATCGCCGCCGCCCAGCAAGCACATAGCGTGATCTGGGGGGAAGACCCGGAAAAGGGCTTTAGCTTCGCGAACGTCGTGAACATCGTGGGTGATGCCTACGCCAAACTGCGGGGCGCATATCGAGGGGTGTACTCGGCAGCCTCGCTGGAGTGGGTCTTGGTCTTTGAGGATGCGTGAATGAGCATGATGATCCTAGCATTGGCAATGAGTTCGGCCCTGGCTTCGCAGGTGGATTCGGTGGCAGTCGCGCGAGCCTTCCTTACGAGGGCAGGACTGTACGATGCGGCCTTGACGCTTCGTGTGTCGGAACATCCAGGCCCCAACCACACCCAACAGGTGAACCTTGGGGAAGGACCCGACCTGAAGATCGCCGTGTTCGTCTGCCCCCACTCGGGCGTTGTCGCATCGGCGCAGAACCTCGCTGCCCAGCGCGACAACCTATCGCGCAAGGATTTGCGAAGCCCCACGTTCATTCGCTCAGAGGACGAACTTGAATCCAAGCTACGATCGCGCTTGGAGCGTTTTGGCATCCCACAGGGTTGGGCCACGGACTGGGCCCACCTCGCTTTCGACGGCTTCAACGGCTCGGGAAGAGTGGAAAGCGGGTCCGCGACGATCCTCGTTTCCGAGCGCGTCGAAGGTCTGCCCACACTTGGGCTGCGCAACT
This sequence comes from Fimbriimonadaceae bacterium, assembly GCA_039811705.1. Lineage (GTDB taxonomy): Bacteria > Armatimonadota > Fimbriimonadia > Fimbriimonadales > Fimbriimonadaceae > UBA2387. Next base: position 10,578 of record JBDHZD010000093.1, read on the forward strand.
TCGCCGAGCTCGTGCTCGATCCGGCGGACGGCGCGTTTCTGTCCATGCGAATGGTCCGGCGGGCAAAGCCTGTGCCAGGACCCTTCGCGGTTGCGGAGGATCAGGCGCGGCGGATTGGCCTGTCGGACTACTCCGAGCAGCGGCACGAGATCGTCCACGGCTTGGGTGCCGAGCGGGCGCTTGCCGAGCCTGGGGTGAAGTCGGTCGAGAAGGGCTACGGGGTCAGCGAGACCTACTTGGACCTACCACCCGCTCGGCGGTACAACCTCCCCGCTTATCCCGCTTGGAAGGTGGACTTCGAGGGTCCGCACCGCCTGTACGTCATCGTCTCCGCATCCGATGGCCAGGTGATCTGGCGGTCGTGGTCCGTGGATCGTCGGCGGCTTGCAGGGGCGGGTGGGTCGTAGGGGGCACTGTGCTTCGAGATGGGCAAGTATCTCGGGAGGCTGAGTCCGACTTAGAGCGGCAGGTTGATGGCTGGCGAACTTCGGGAAGAGGGCAGGCGTAATGGAAGAAGCGACTACTCAGGGCGCTTGGGGATGCGGGCGGCGCCCCAAGCGCGCAACACGTTGTGCTCCAAGCGAAGCCCTTGGACATCAATCGCGCCATGCAAGCCTAGGTCGCGGTCCAAATCCACCACCGGGTTGAGCAGGTCGAGCAACACCTTGGCGCTGGCCTCGTCGGCAAACCGGTCGCCGAAACTGATGAACGCCTCGTCCAGGTAGAAGCGCCGACCCTCCTCGATCCGCAGCCGTGCCGAGACGCGAAAGTCGGTCTTGACGATGATGAACTCGCCGTACCCTTCCACGATAATGCGGTCGCGGCTAAGCGTTACCGTACACCGCTTCACTTCGCCGAACTTACGCACGATGAAGTCTTGCAGCGATGCGGCGGCGACCTCGACTTCGCCGGTCCCCTCGCCGCTGTGCGTCAAGCGGATCTGTTTGCGCCGCAAGGCGAGGTCGTAATCGAATCGGCATTCGGGGATGTCGGCGCGGATGCGGGCCACGTCGAGCTTGCCGAGCCGAAAGTCGCGCAGGGCCAATT
>JBDHZD010000094.1:0-11335 GCA_039811705.1 Fimbriimonadaceae bacterium
GCGCACCGGGAGGACGAGGGTCAGGGCGCCGGGCCAGAACCGTTCGGCGAGCCGGGTCGCCGTCTCGGGCACGTCGCTGACTGGCATGCGCGTCAACGACCGGTTCCCCGTGTTCACCTCGGGCGCGGGCTATCCCGATCTGTTCGTCGCCGACGCCTCGCTCTTCGAGGTGGGCTCGCAGGGCGCCCGCGGCGCAGGATTCTTCGGCAACGATTGGTCGGTCGCCGCCGGCGAGTTCGCATGGCGATGAAGCGCCTATGCGTCTACTGCGGGTCGCGCATGGGCGACCGGCCCGCCTACCGCGAAGCGGCGGCCCTCGTCGGCGCGGAACTGGCCCGCCGAGGCGTCGGGCTGGTCTACGGAGGCGGACGCATCGGGCTCATGGGCGTGGTCGCCGATGCGTGCCTGCGCGGGGGCGGCGAGGTGATCGGCGTAATCCCGGGCGGGCTGTTCGCCGACGAGATCGCGCACACGGGCACCGACCTGCGCGTCGTGGGCTCCATGCACGAACGCAAAGCGCTGATGGCCTCGCTCAGCGATGCGTTCCTCGCGTTGCCGGGCGGCATCGGCACGTTCGAGGAGTTCTTCGAAACGCTGACGTGGGCGCAGTTGGGCATCCACACCAAGCTCATAGGCTTGCTCGATGTCGGCGGCTACTACGGCCCGCTGCTGGAGATGATCGAGCGCTGCGAGTCGGAGGGCTTCCTGCGTCGGCAGGAGCGGTCGCGGTTTACCACGGGGAGGGAGGCTGTGGCCCTTCTCGACTTGTTGCTGGCTCCCGGGGCGCACTGACCGGCCTCAATCCAGGCGCGTGGCCCCGCATTCAAGCGCCCCAAAGCGGAACCGTCCAGCGGGCGCGGGTTCGCCTTGGCGGTTGAACGAAGCGGAGCGGTGCACGGTAGCTCCGCAATAACATTCAACAATTTCTTAACGGAACTCTTGACAGATGCTCCACTCTGCGATAGAATGGCACTATTATGATCGGGCGATCTGAGCACATCATCCCATTGCTAGGAGTGGCGTCCTGGCTTGGCTTCGGAGTGTTGTGCCTCATCCGCCCCACCGACTATTCTTGTCCCGTTGCTCGGGATGCCGGCAGCGTCTTCCATTCCCCTCCAACAAGACTCAGCCGATCCGGCGATGGGTGTACAGTTTCCCGTTAATGGCGCGGAACTGTTCGGCAGGTCCATGCCCGATAACCATCCCTTCGTGTTTGCCAGCGTTGGCTCATGCGGTGGTTGCTCGCTCGCCTCATTGAACCCAACGGACCTTGCGAGCCGCCTCAAGGTGCCTCTCGTGATCGGCTACTCCAACAATCGAGACGAGGTCCTAGCGGCCCTCGAGCGCAAGTCAGAGCCTCCCTACTTGGTCATGGCTGAACTGCTTGACGCGGAGCGCCTTGCACTCAACGACTATTTTCATCCGAGACTGTATGTTTTTGGATCAGGAAAGCAGCTCCGGGCCATTCAAGCGGTCCATGAAACGGCCGAGGAGTTCCTCGGAAGCGCAGGGGTGCTCAAGTGAGTCGGCCCCGCTCGACGCGTCGTTGCGCATCGGGTCTTTCCCTCGTCGAGATGCTCGTCGTTGTGGGAATCGTACTCCTTTTGGCCTCGACAATCCGGCTCATGGTCGTTCCGGCCAAGTCGGCTGCAGACAAGTCTGCGGCGCTCTCGGGCTTGCGGCAATGCGCACTCGCCATTCAGCTCTACCGAGAGAACGGGTGGCAAGTCACCGAGTATGGGGACCTCTACTCCATGGGGCTGCCTCCTTCTCCTCTGATCAAGAGCGTGCCCGAGTTGCGGGCGTTCCTTGGCACGTCGAACCTCCCGAGCGAAGTCGTCCGCCATCCCATGGGCTTCCCCTTCTACTACTATGCGGTCCGTCCCGAGGTGGATGGACTCGACCCGACTTGGGCGACCTACTCGGCGACCCGCCAGGGCGCAGCCGTCCTTCTGGCCGATTTCAATTTCAACGATCCTACCGTTCCCATGATGGCCGAGCATGTGACCAAGTTCGGCATGGGAGTCCGACTTGACGGCAGTCTCGTCCAGCGCCGTGCCCAGGGGGCATACTACAGGAGAGACTGGTGGGATGACAAAGACTGAACATTGGGCGACACCCGGGGCGGACCCGAGTGCCGCGAGGAGAAGATGAACGTGCTGAAACAACGATTGACAACTCTGTTGCCGCAATGTGGTTACAATTGCACTCCTGCAGAATCCATCATCGTCGCGGAGGGATGCTACTCCCTTGGGCAGCTGAATTGCTGCAAGTGGGTTCATTACATCGATTATTGCGACCAGATCGATCCCAATGGCCCCGAGTGCGAGTACACGGACAGCTATTCCCGGCTGTTCTTGGAAGGGTGGGTGTGCTGCGAGGGTCATACGGAAACCGTCAAGAAGTGCAGATCGCCCCTGAACTGTGCGAGCGGATAGCCGTGGTGAGACTTCGATCGTGGGTATCGGATCACGCCAAATGGGCGATTGTTTTGGCCGCCCTCGCTGTTGCCACGGTCGCCTTGTTGCCGTGGATCCTCAAGAAGCCGTCTCTCGCCGATCAGGCTGAGGCCTATGCCACAGCGGTGTTTCGCGGAGATGGCCGAACTGTGGCGGGTCATCTGCTGGATGTGGAATCCGAAAAAACGGGCCTTCGCACCCTGGAATCAAGGGAATCCGTCTATCGGGAAGTAGTACAGCCAATCCTGACACAATGCAAGTGGATCATCACAGGACGCCATCAAACGAAGGAAGGAGCGTACGTCAAATTCCGGTTGACCACACCGTCGGGCCGAGTGCATGAAGAGATGCTCGGGTTGCAGGTAACGGACCTTGGCCCAAAGGGAACCCTCCATAAGCTTCTGACGCTTGCGTGGTTTGTTCAGGCTGTGGATCGAACGGAAGACGGCAGACTGCCCAATGTTGTGGACAGCTACCGTAGAGGAGTCGTCCAAGACTGGGAGAAAATGGAGAAACTGGGCGTGCTTGGACTGTATGACGAGAGTGATGGGAAGTTGACGCCCTGGAAGGAACTGATGGAGCGGATCGAGGCGACGGGTGGCGTGAAAGGTCCGGGCTGACAGAGGGCCCGCTCGGTCCGACAGGTTTGCTTCCCAACCTGAAACGTCTCCGCAGAATGGAGGGAATCCAAGAGCCCGCTGCTGGAGATGATCGAGCGCTGCTTCCTGCGTCGGCGGGAGCGGTCGCGGTTCTTGGTCGAATCGGAACCGGCGGTCCTGCTCGGTCGACTGCTGGTGTGAAAGACAAAGGGTTCTCTCCCGATCGCGGGAGAGAACCCTTTCGCAAGAGAAGCGTTTCGGGTCAGACTTTGGCGGCTTCGACGGGGTCCAGCTTGATGCCGGGGCCCATCGTGCTGCTGAGCGTCACCGACTGCACGTAGCGGCCCTTGGCCGAAGACGGCTTGGCTTTGATCAGCGCATCCATGGCGGCGTGCATGTTCTCTCGGATCTGCTCGTTGGTGAAGTTCACCTTGCCGATGCCGAGGTGAACGACGCCTTCCTTGTCTGCGCGGTATTCGACGCGGCTCGCGCCCTTGATTTCCTTGACAGCGGTGGCGATGTCGTCCGTGACCGTGCCGTTGCGCTTGTTCGGCGTTCGGGGGCCGAGTGCGCGGCCGATTTTGCCGAGCTGCGGCGCCATGTCGGTCGTGGCGAGCAGGACGTCGAAATCGCGCCAACCGTTCTGGATTTCGGTGATCAGTTCTTCGGCGCCGACCTTGTCCGCGCCCGCGCTTTCGGCTGCGGCGGCCAGATCGCCCTTGGCGAGCACGGCGACCTTCTTGGTCTTGCCGGTGCCGTGGGGAAGGTTGGTGATGCCGCGGACGTTCTGGTCGCCCTTGCGGGGGTCGATCCCGAGCCGGACGGCCATATCGACGCTTTCGACGAACTTGGCGGTGGCGGTCTGCTTGACGAGTTCGATGGCTTCGTCGACGCCGTGAAGCTTGTCTTTCTCGACCTTGGCGGTCAGCGTGACGAATCGCGGCGAATGCCGCTCTTTCTTGATGTTCTTTCGCATGGTCGTCTCCTGTGGTCGTATGGCGGCCGGGGCAAAACCCAGCCTCCCACGAGAAACCGGACGCTAGGATACCCGCTCCCCCATCACCCGTCCCGGGCGAACCCGTGCGAAATTCTTCAGAAAGGGGTTGGCAAACGGCAAAAGTCGTTGTACAATGGGTTGCAGAAACGGTTCAGCAATGAAGCGCCGTCACACGATCGAAGATGTCGCCAGGCTCGCCGGCGTCGGCAAGGTCACCGTCAGCTACGTGATCAATGGCCGCACGAAGGAAGCCCGGATCAGCGAAGAGACCGAGCAACGCGTGCTCGCCGCTGCCGCTTCGCTCGACTATCGCCCGTCCGCCATCGCGCGGATGATGAGCCAAAAGCGGGCCGACTCGATCGCCGTCGTCTTCCAATACAGCGACCACTTCACGGCATCGTCCACCTTCATCACGGAGGCCATGCGCGGCGTGTGCGAGGCATGCGTCGAGCAAGGGCTGGACCTCATGTTGCACACCAAGCCCGTGCAGGACGCGCAGGAGGAGGCCGACCGCCTGACTGATGGGCGGGTCGACGGCGTGCTGATGCTGCGCGATGGGGACGATCCCGCACTCCGCGCGATTCTTCGTCGTTCGTTTCCTTGCGTTCTGTTTTTCTCCCGCTCTCCCGATCCCGACGTTCCTTTTGTGGACTGCGACAACTTCGCTGGTGGTCGCATCGCGACACAGCACCTGCTTTCCTTGGGACACAGGGACATCGGAATGATCGTCGGTCCCGCGGGGTCGGTGGCCTCGAACGATCGGTTCAACGGCTACCGAGACGCCTTGGAAACAGCTGGGATCTCGCCCAACCCAGATTGGGTCGTCACGGTCCCTGGTCCGGCCTATGACGCTGAACCGCTTCAGCGCATGATGGGCGCCGAACGGCGCCCCACGGCTCTGTTCGTGTGGTCGGACGACGTGGCATTCATGCTGATGCAGAAGCTCGCCGAATGGGGCATTTCGGTTCCCCGAGACGTTTCACTCGTCGGCTTCGACAGTTCAGACGCTTGCGATCGCGTCACTCCCTCCTTGACCAGTGTGCGCCAGCCGGTTTCCGTCATGGCGCGGGACGCTGCGAGGTTGCTGGCCAGGTTGGCCCGCCGCGAACCTGTGGAACGCACCGGACTCGTCTACCCTCCGACGCTCGACGCCCGTGCGTCGAGCGTCCCCTTCGTTGAATCCGCCCTAGCCCTATGAACCCTTCCACACCCTATCGGATCGCTTGTGCCGCTCTCGCCGTGGCGGGCATCGCGCTCGCTGGATGCGATGCGGGCACGCCCAAACTCGACGAACAGCATCTGGAAAAAGCCACTGCGGGCGCCTTCGAGATGCGGGCCATCTTCGACAAAGTCGGAGGAGACTGGGAGAAGCTGACCCCCGACGACCGCAAGAAGTTCATCGACGCCTGGGGCGGCGACGAGACCATCGCCAAGACCCAGTGGGACTACATGAAGAACCCGACCCCCAGGGGCGGCCCAACGATGAACCAACCCCAAGGCCAATGACAACGATTTCTACCGAACAGAACATCGCACTCGTGACGATGAGGTCCAAACCCATGAACAAGACTCGGGCATTTACGCTCATTGAACTCCTGGTCGTTATCGCGATCATCGCCATCCTGGCGGCCATGCTCTTCCCGGTGTACGCGCAAGCGAAGCAAGCGGCGAAGAACACGACCTCCATCTCCAACCTGAAGCAGATCGGCACGGCACTCATGATGTACACGGCCGACAACGACGACAAATTCCCGAACCGCCGCTACGAGGTGGCCGTCACCACGGCCCCCGGACGCGCGCTGTTCTCGTGGAAGCACTCGACGCACCCCTATGCGAAGAGCACCGACATCTACACCGACTCGACCAACCCGGCATCGAAGTTCGTCGACGACGTGTCCGACCCGTACATCTCGTTGGCCGACAACTTCGTTCCGGCCACCCCCGTGTTCCGCCGCGGCTACTCGATGAACAACACGTTCTGGCTCTCCGGCGACTGGGGCGGCAACGGCATCAGCGTCAGCCAGGTCGAGCAACCCGCCAAGGTCATGCAGATCACCGAGACCACCTCCGTGTGGGTGGACTACGGCGTCTACATCCCTTACTGCAACGGCAGCGCTGCCAGCGCGACCTACGGCCACTGCGTCGATGGCGAGACCTGGTGGGGTCCGAACGTTCCCCGCGTCTGGCCCGGTGCCGCGCCCAACTACGGCGGCGGCAAGTGGGGCCACAAGGCCATGGTCTCGACGTTCTTCGACGGCCATGCCCAGCGCATCGACCTCGGTCGCACGTGCGCCGGCGGTGCGAACGAGCTCAACAACTGGGGCTATGTGCCGAGCATGCTGCCGAACGGCTACTTCGCCGCCGGCCTCGAGTGGCTCGACACGTTCTGCCAGTCCTACCGGGCGGCTCAGTAAGCCAGCCCACGCCTCGAACGTTGGGGGACCCGCAGTCGCGGGTCTCCCAGAACCCTCCTGCGTGCCCATGATTTCGCTATCCCTCTTGTGCGCCTCCCTCTCCGTCGCACCGGTTCCTTCGCTGGACCCCGTGCTCGACGACCTCTCCCAACGGGCCGTCAAGTACTTCTGGGAGCAGTCCAACCCCAAGACCGGATTGACTCTCGACCGCGCCAACAACAAGGAGGACCAAGCCCGCACCGAACACGTCGCCAGCATCGCCGCCACGGGCTTCGCCCTCTCGGCGCTGGCCATCGGAGCCGAGCGCGGCTGGATCGAGCGCGACAAGGCCCTTCAGCGAGCGCGAGCGACCATGCAGACGCTCGTCGACTTCCCGATCCGAAGCCGGGGGTGGTACCTCCACTGGATCGACTGGGAGAGCGGCAACCGACTTTGGAAGAGCGAAGTCTCCACGATCGACTCGGGCATCTTGTGGGCGGGCATGCTGGTCGCCGAGCGCTACTTCAAAGACCCCGGGATCACCCGCGCTGCCGACCGTATCCTGCGCGAGGTGGACTGGGAGTGGATGCTCACCGACGGAGGCGCAAAGCCGGACTCGCTCAGCCTCACGATGGGTTGGCACCCCGAAACAGGATTCATCAAGGCACGCTGGGACAGCTACAACGAATTGATGCTGCTCTACATCCTCGCTCTGGGCTCGAGCGAGACGTTCCCCGAGAAGAGCTGGACCGACTGGAAGCGCCCCGAAATCGAATACAAGGGCCACAGACTTTTCGTAGGCGGACCGCTGTTCCTGCACCAGATGTCCCACGTGTTCTACGACTTTTCGGGTCGCCGAGACGCTCTTGGCTACGACTATTGGGTCGGTGCGAGGAACGCTACACTGGCCAACCGCCAGTACTGCATGGACAATCCCAAGGGCTTTGCCGGCTACGGTCCCGACGTTTGGGGCCTTTCCGCGTGCGACGGACCCGATGGCTACAACGCATTCGGCGCGCCCGGCTGGATCTCGGACGACGGCACCCTGGCCCCCGCCGCAGCGGTCGCCAGCGTCATCTTCACCCCGGCCGAGAGCCTCGCCGCAGCGCGAGAAATGAAGACCAAGCACCCCGAAACCTACGGTCGTTACGGCTTCACCACGGGCTTCAATCCCACTCGCAAGTGGCAGTCTCCGGACGTGATCGGCATCGACCTGGGGCAGATGATGCTGGCCATCGAGAACCACCGCGACGGGTTGCCGTTCCGCCTATCGATGAGCCACCCCGTCACCCAACGCGGCATGGCCCGCGCCGGGTTCCGCAAGACCGAGGAGGGCCCGCGTGAGAAGCGTCCGCTGAGGCTCGCGCGATGATCTCGCCCAAGGCGCGGCTCGCCGGCTTGGATTGGCGCGACAATCCCTACGGTTCGTTCGACCAAGACACGGGCGCGTTCGTCATCCGCGACCCTTTGACGCCGCGCCCGTGGGTCAACGTCATGGCCAACGAGGACTACGGTCTGGTGATCAGCCAGAAGGGTGGAGGGTTCTCTTGGTACAAGAACTGCCAACTGGGTCGGCTCACACGCTGGGATCAGGACTTGGCCGCCGACGACCAAGGCCGCTTCTTCTTCGTGCGGGACACGGACACGGGTGAAACCTACTCGTCGACCTTCCAGCCTGTGAGGAGCCGCCCGGTCGAGGAGACCATCGAGCACGGGCTGGGATATACGAAGTTCAGCCGAAAGTTTGCGGGACTGGAACTCGAACACATTGTCTTTGTGCCACGGTCGGAAGCTTGCGAGTTGTGGCTCGTAACGCTTCGCAACACGTCTTCCCGAGTGCGCAACCTCCGGCTGGCCAGCTATCTGGAGTGGCACTTTGGTGGCCCGGGCGAGTGGCACCGAGAGTTCCACCGTCTCTTCATGGAATCTCGCACCGAGGGCGATGCGCTTCTCGCCTGGAAGCATCGTGGGCTCGTCGAAGGCGCGCGCCAGTTTGAGCGAGAGCAAGGATACGCGGTAGCCTCGTTCAAGGGTCCGTGTGCCGTCGAGTGGATCACGGACAAGGCCACGTTCGTCGGCAGAGCGGGCGACCTGGGCGATCCCGAGGCCTTGGCCTCGCCGCCGCGGATGGAGCGTGCCGCTAGGTGGGACGACCCTGTCGCCGCCGCCTTGTGCGACGTGTCTCTCGCACCGAGAGATGCCATCACCGTGGTCGTGACGATCGGCGCCGCCGATACCGAAGAAGCCGCTCTTGCGCTGGCGGGCCGCTTCGACGCGCGATCCGCACAAGACGAATTGCGGACCACGCGAGACCACTGGGCCGGTCGATGTCGGGCCGCAAGCGCGCAGACCCCCGACGAGGCCCTCAACGTCATGATCAACGCATGGTTGCCCTATCAGGCCATCGCGGGGCGCATGGTGGCGCGGTGCGCCTACTACCAACAAGGGGGTGCGTACGGCTTTCGCGACCAACTGCAGGACAGCCTGATGCTGCTGGCTTCCGATCCTGGTCGCACGTTGGAGCAACTCGGGCGGCATGCCGAGGCCATGGCCACCGACGGCAGCGTGCTCCACTGGTGGCACCCGGGCACCGACATCGGCGTACCCAGTCACCACAGCGACACGTGCCTCTGGCTCGCCTACGGGACTCTCGCCTACTTGGACGAGACCGACGACCTCGCCGCGCTCGAGAGACCCTTCCACTACCGTCAAGGCGAAGTCCGAAGCGGGTCCCTGCTCGAACACTGCCTGAGGGGAGTTCGCCGCGCCCTGAGCCGACGCTCGCCGCGGGGGTTGCCCCTGCTCGGTGCGGGCGACTGGAACGACGGGCTCAGCCACGCAGGCATCGAAGGCCGCGGCGAATCCGTTTGGATGGCGATGTTCCTCTATGACATCCTGACGCGCTGGCGACCTTACCTGCAGCGGATCAGCGAACCCGGACTCGCCTCTGAGTTCGGCCAGACCGCAAGCGACTTGCAGGCCGCCGTGGAAGAGCACGCGTGGGACGGCGAGTGGTACATCGCGGGAACGCGCGACGACGGTCGCCCGTTCGGGTCCAGCGAGTGCGCCGAGGGCCGGATCTTTCTCAACCCGCAAACGTGGGCCGTGATCTCGGGGATCGCCACGCCCGACCGCGCACAGCGCGCCATGGACAGCGTGCGCAAGAATCTGCTCAAGCCCTACGGGGCGCTGCTGCTGTCCCCTGCCTATTCGCAGGTCGACCCGTACATCGGCTACCTGTCCCGCTACGCTCCGGGCCTGCGAGAGAACGGCGGGGTGTACAGCCACGCCAGCTCCTGGGCGGTCCAAGCGCTCGCAATGGAGGGCCGATCTCGAGACGCGTTCGCGCTGCTGAGCGGTATGCTGCCCCCGCTGCGAAGCGCCGAAGATCCCGACCTCTATGCGGCCGAACCTTACGTGATGCCGGGGAACGCCGACGGACCAGATTCGCCATTCGAGGGCCGCGCTGGGTGGACGTGGTACACGGGTTCGGCGGCTTGGCTGCGGCGCATCGCATTCGAGTGGATCTTTGGCGTGCGTTCGACGAGCGAAGGCCTCTGGATAAGTCCCCAAGTGCCGGCCGAGTGGGACGACGTGCGCATGGTCCGCCCGTACCGGGGAGGTGTGTACGACCTAACGCTGAAGCGTGGCTTCGAGGGCGTGCGCATCGACGGTGAATCCGTCCCTCTCCCCCTCCCCGCCCCTCTCGGGCGCGTGGCGGTGGAAGTCGGGCTGGGTTAGAGTTCGAAGGTTGCTTGAGCGGGTTGGTAGCCAGCGATGGCGTGCCAAATCTCCTCCACCGTGTGAACGGCGACCGCACCCTTGCGAACCAGCGCTTCCGCCCCTGGAGATCCGTCGGCACGAACCAGGACGGGGTGCAAGCCTTTCTGAAGCGCTTCGACGGCGCCCGCCCACGTACCGCCCTCGCCTTCCTTCACAGCGGCAACGAGGGTTGCCTCGGAATGGGCGTAGATCAGCTTGTTGCGTGCCATCGCATTGCCCACGTTGAACCCGGCGGTAGGAATGAAAGGGGAGGCGAGACCGACGCGCCCATCTTCCATCGCGTCCCGCAAGGCTGCGCTCTTCGCACCCCGAGCCAGCGAATCGGCCATGTAAGCCACGGAGGATCCGCCCTCTCGCAACGCGGCGAGCATGGCGATCGAGTCGATGCCCCGTGCTCCGCCGCTAACGATGGCCAGGCCCCGTTCTGCCGCAATGCGGGCCGCCTCCTCGGCAAACCGCGACGCCTCATCGTCCACGTCCCTCGACCCCACAACGCCAAGAGCGGGCTGGGCGAAGAGGTCCAGCGACCCGGCCATGTACAGCAGAGGCGGCGCGTTGGATCCGAGGCGATCCACCAAGCGCGCCGGGTACCGCTCATCGAGCCAAGTGACCGCCCGAATCCCGGATTCACTGAGTTGGTCGAGCGCACTGGCGTATTGATCCACCAAGTCTAGCCGAGCCAACACGGCCGAACGCTCTTCCTGCGCCAAACATCGCTCCGCGGCCTGCGCGAAGGCGACGGCGTCGGACGCGGACTCGACAATGGGCATGACGGCGCGCCATTGGCGTGCGGTGAGCGGAGGCGGGCCTCCCACCAGCGGAGAAGTCAAGGTCGCGACAAGGAGTGGGTTCATGGTTCTTCGCGGGGTCGAGCGCTCGCCAGAGCGAAGGGAACGATCCTGGACGCACCGGCCCGCAGCAACAGGATTCCACAAGCGGTCAGCGTCCACCCAGAGTCTACGATATCGTCGAACAGGAGTCCAACTGCCTGAGGCGGGCTCGTTGCGACTCGGTACGTGCTCCAGGCGTTCAGAAACTGGCGCGAGGCGTTGCGCATGGACTTCTGTTCCGGTGCCTCGGTTCGTTCGAGGCAGGCTAACGCAG
>JBDHZD010000095.1:0-10746 GCA_039811705.1 Fimbriimonadaceae bacterium
GGATCTCCTCGACGCCCGCCATGTGGCGCGACATTCTGCTGATGAACCGGCGCGAGGCCGGCGAGGCTCTCGAGGCGCTGATCGCCCAGCTCGAAACCGTGTTGTCCAGAGTGCGCTCGGGCGACGCGGAAGGGCTTGAGTCCTATTGGGACGAGGCTCGCAACCTCAAACACGACATGCAAACACGGCGCGGTTGAACCTGAGCCCGAGACATCGTCAATCCAGGCCAAACTCCATCATTTTGTGCAAATACCCTTGTGCAAGGGACTGTCTGAATGAGAAGCGAGATGACCGCATTACTTGGAATCGCTTTCGTTTCCACCGCGGCGTTCGCCCCCCTGACTGTCCACAGCCCCGGTTGCGCGTTTGCCAGCCTGCCTCACCTTCAGGAGGCTCCGGCGCAGGACATGAAGCTGTGGCCGAACAGCGCCCCGATCGAGGCGCACGAGAAGGAGGTCCACTTGACGAACATCCGCCAACTGACCTTCGGAGGGCAGAACGCCGAAGCCTACTGGAATCTGGACGGCACGAAGATCACGTACCAGACGAAACAGCCGGGCTTTCCCGACGAGCAGATCTTCACGATGAACGCCGACGGCTCGGGCAAGCGGCTCGTGAGCACCGGAAAGGGTCGCTGCACCTGCTCGTACTTCTCGCCGGACGGTCGCTACATCTACTTCAGCTCCACGCACGAGCTCAACGAGGGTCCTCAGGCTCCGGTCGACATGAGCAAGGGCTACGTTTGGAAGGTCAATCCCCAGTTTCGGCTTTACCGCAGCCGTCCCGATGGCAGCGGGCTCACGCAGATTCTGGCTCGCGACGGCTACATCGCCGAGACCACCATTGCTCCCGACGGTTCGTACATGACGTTCACGGGTTCGTTCGACGGCGATCTTGAGATTTATCGCGCCGCTCTCGACGGATCGAACGTGGTGCGTTTGACGAGCGAGCCCGGTTACGACGGCGGGCCGTTCGTGAGTTGGGACGGCAAGCACATCGTGTATCGCCGCGACCTCATCGAGTCCAAGGAAGAGCTGGACGACTACAAGGACTTGCTTCGCCAGCACATGGTGCGCCCCAGCAAACTCGAGATCTGGATCATGGACGCGGACGGCAAGAACAAGCGGCAGGTGACCAACCTGGGTTGCGCCTCGTTCGCGCCGTTCCTGCACCCCGACGGAAAGCGGATCATCTTCTGCTCGAACTACGGCGATGGACGAGGGCGCGAGTTCGACCTCTACATGATCAACGTGGATGGCACAGGCCTGAAGCAGATCACGTTCACTGGCGAGTTCGACGGGTTCCCGATGTTCACTCGCGACGGCAAGCGGTTGATTTTCGCCTCGAACCGGAACGGCAAGGTGCGCGGCGAGACCAACCTGTTCACCGCCGATTGGGTGGACTGAGTCTTTTAGCCCAAGCGTTCCGTCCTTGAGGTTGAGCCAATGGATTGGAGTCGCTTGGGCTAGGACGGCCCGATTCGCTCTGACGTGGCGACGACTTCGTCGAGCAATCGGGCCAATTTGTTGGCGAGCTCGCTGTTCGTGGCCACGCGCGCGCATCCGGCCCGTCGGCCCAGCTCGAGCTTGTCTTCCTCTTTGTGTCCCGCGTGTCCGATGACTTTCGTTCCTCGCCGGGTCAACTCCTGGCAGACGTTCTCCGCGTTCGCGTCCTGGGCGAGGTTCACAAGCGCCACGTCAGGCCGGCCTTGCTCTGGCGGAACAGCGTGGACGGCGACCTCGTGTCCAAGGGTGGCGGCCATGTTTCTGAGGCGGGCGCTCCAGAGCAGGTTCCTCTCGATGATCCAGATGACCATGCCCGGATGATGGCACTCGCGGGTCCCAAAGGATTCAAGACGTGCGCGGCGGGTCAGATTTGTCGGGAATTTCGTCCTGCCCCTTGACATTGGGATGGCGACCTGCCTATAATTTCCCTTGCGCCTCCTTCGGGAGTCGCCGCACGTTGAAAGCTCAATATCGTGCAAATCGCTTTATGCGAACTCATTGAGTTCATGGCGAGGTTCCAGATTCTGCGGGCAGGTCCCGGTGAAGCTGGTCGCGCAGGTAAGGGCGCAATCTCGCAAAAAACCATTCGAACACTCCAATATGGAGGACTCGATTCCTTCGGAGAGTTTGATCATGGCTCAGGACGAACGCTGGCGGCGTGCCTAAAACATGCAAGTCGAACGACCCCTTCGGGGGTAGTGGCGAACGGCGGAGTAATACATGAGGAAGCTGCCTCGAAGACTGGGATATACGGTCGAAAGACCGGGCAATACCAGATGTGGCTCCAGAAGGGCATCCTTTTGGAATCAAACGGCGCAAGTCGCTTCGAGAGGCTCTCATGGCCTATCAGGTAGTTGGTGGGGTAACGGCCTACCAAGCCTACGACGGGTAGCGGGTCTGAGAGGACGATCCGCTCGAGTGGGACTGAGACACGGCCCACACACCTACGGGTGGCAGCAGTTGGGAATCTTGCACAATGGGGGCAACCCTGATGCAGCGACGCCGCGTGGAAGACGAAGGCCCTAGGGTCGTAAATTCCTTTTGTCGAGGAAGACTTAGGACGGTACTCGACGAATAAGCACCGGCTAACTACGTGCCAGCAGCCGCGGTAATACGTAGGGTGCAAGCGTTGTCCGGATTTACTGGGCGTAAAGCGCTCGTAGGCGGTTTGTCAAGTGTGAAGTGAAATCTCCAGGGCTCAACCCGGAAACTGCTTCGCAGACTGGCAGACTTGAGTGACTCAGAGGTGGATAGAATTCCTGGTGTAGCGGTGAAATGCGTTGATATCAGGAGGAATACCGACGGCGAAGGCAGTCCACTGGGAGTCTACTGACGCTGAGGAGCGAAAGCGTGGGTAGCAAACAGGATTAGATACCCTGGTAGTCCACGCCCTAAACGATGGATACTAGGCGTCGGAGGTTTATACCCCTTCGGTGCCGCAGCAAACGCATTAAGTATCCCGCCTGGGTAGTACGGCCGCAAGGTTGAAACTCAAATGAATTGACGGGACCCCGCACAAGCGGTGGAGCATGTGGATTAATTCGATACTAACCGAAGAACCTTACCCAGTCTTGACATCTAGTGTAAGCTCCCGAAATGGAGCCCTCTCCCTCAAAGGAGACACGACGACACTTGTTGCATGGCTGTCGTCAGCTCGTGCCGTGAGGTGTTTGGTTAAGTCCAGCAACGAGCGCAACCCTCGTTCTATGTTGCCAGCGGGTCATGCCGGGAACTCATAGGAGACCGCCGGTGTAAACCGGAGGAAGGTGAGGATGACGTCAAGTCAGCATGGCAGTTACGACTGGGGCTTCACACATGCTACAATGGGCGAAACAAAGGGCACCGATACCGCGAGGTGGAGGAAATCCCAAAAATACGCCCCCAGTTCAGATTGCAGTCTGCAACTCGACTGCATGAAGGCGGAATCGCTAGTAAACGCAGGTCAGCTATACTGCGTTGAATACGTTCCCGGGGCTTGTACACACCGCCCGTCAAGTGATCTGAATTGTCTTCACCCGAAGTCCGTGGCCTAACCGCAAGGAGGGAGCGGCCGAAGGTGAGGGGAGTAAGGAGCACTAAGTCGTAACAAGGTACCCGTACCGGAAGGTGTGGGTGGATCACCTCCTTAAGGACTTGAATTCGGCGTCGCACCGCGACAATGCCGACATGTCTAGGTATAACGATTTGCACGTGAGCTTTCACAAGAAGCCCCTCGAAAGAGGGGCTTCTGTCGTTTTGGTCGAGCACGTCTGGACAGGCCGTGCCGACCGGCCCGAGTCCCCTTCGGGGTGCCACGGTCTGGGGGCTCGAGGTGTGTCGCCCAGGGGCTTCCCTTCGTTGCACCCCAGGCTGGATGAAAGAGGAGTCTAGTTGCCGCGCGTGGCATACGGGCGGCCGAACAGCAAAGACCCCAGGCGAGCCTTCACCAGCGCGTACGACACCAGCCAAGTGAAGAAGTAGATCGCCAAATAGAACCACACCAGCGGCATAGGGAGCTTCCGCAAGACGTCGGTCACGCGCGGCCCGCTCAGCAGGAACATGACCGCAGGGTGCAGGAGGAACAAGGGCAGCGAAAGGTCGCCCACCGCACCGAGCAAGCGATGCACCGAAGGCAACCGCGCCTGCAGCCACTGGGCAAGGCGTAGGAGGACCAAGCCCGTACTGACCGCATAAATGTGCGCCGACATGGCGTACACCATCGCCTCGACGCCCGGTTGCTTCGCCGCTATCAGGTAGGCCTGCCACCCATAGACCGCACCGCAACCCGCCCACAGGAACACGAACAGCGGCCAATAGCCCCGCCAGGCGTCGTTCCAGCGGTCCCAGCGCATTCCCAGCCACAAGCCGACCGAGATCGCGGGAATGTACCAAAGGAACGTGGTCGCCGGATAGGGGAACTTCACCTGCCGTTGCAGCAGGTAAACGCCGTACTCCAGCGCGAACGAGGCCAAAAGCACGGCCCACAACGGCCACGAGACGCGCCGGATGATCGCGTAGAACACCGGGAACAGCAGGGCTACCTGCAGCAGCAGGATCATGAAGTAAAGGTGGAAGTACATCTTTCCCGAGAGAAAGAGCTTCGCGAGTTCCATCGGGTCGGCGGCCAGCGTGGGCAGCGTCGGGGGGCCGAACGGCCACCCGCTCGCAATCGGGTTCAGGTCGTACGGGCTCTTGAGCATGGTGAGCCGAAAGCCGAGATAGAAGAGGAACCAGATGGCGTAAGGCGCGATCTGACGCAAGGCGCGGCGCTTGTAGAAGTGGCCCCAGTCCATCTGCTTCCCTTTCGCACTCATCGTGAGCAGGATGACCGAGGCCATGAGGAAGACGGGCACGCCCCAGTGGAACATGCGGTTCACGCCCGTGAAGAACCACCACGTCTTCGAGCCTTCGGTGGTGAACTTGGCCAATGCGTCCGGGTTCAGGGCATGGTGCAGGATGACCTCGGAGATGCCGAAGCCCTTCATCACGTCGAAGGTCTCGTCGCGTTTCTTGGGAGCGGGGGGCTCGGGCGGAGCAGTCATCGTCCGGGTGACCCATCTTACGCGAATCGGCCCTCCAGTTTCTTTCGACCGCTCCGAAGATTGAGCCACAAGCCTACCGATTGCGCCATGTGGAACGCGATTTCCCTTCTGGGCGCACCTCCGGTGGCGACGACGGCAACGAGTCTGATCGGGAATGAAACCGATTCTTGGACCCAGTCGCTGATCGAAGCCTTGGAGGGCGCGACCCCGGTAGGGCGAGAGGTCGCTCTGGAGCCGAATGCTCTCGAGAACCGACTGGACTCCGCCCCGACCGAGCAGGACACCGAAAAGGTGTCGGTCGAACCGTTGGTTTTCCTGCTGCCACTGCCGGTGCCGTCTCCTTGGGGTGCGACGCTCGCGGAGCCGCAGACCTCGGTTCAAGAGGCTCGACAGATTTCGCCCGCAATCGTTTCGTCGGAGTTGCCCGCATTGACGGCCACGCTCGCGGGGCCGCAGACCTCGGTTCATGAGGCTCGACAAGTCTCGACCTCCAGCGCGACCCTCCCTGTGGAGCAGCAGGCGACGGAGATCGGGACGTCGGCGAACGAGGCACAAGTCTCGCCCTCCAGCACCACCCTCCCTGTTGAGCCGCAGGCGGCCGAAATCGAGGCGTCGGCGAACGATGTTCGACAAGTCTCGCCCACCAGACCGGAATCTCAGAACCCCGAGATGCCCGCGTTCGAGGTCGCGTTCGAAGCCAACCTCCTCGATCCGCAGGCCGAGCGCCAACACGTCGTCAAGCTCATGGCGAGCGAGCCCGAGGCCGTCGAAGTCGAAACCGTTCCAACGAAGTCCGCCGCCGAGCGCGACGAAGCCGAGCCACAGACGACGCTGCGGGCTCCCGTCCAATCGGCAGTGCCGAGCGAACAGGGCACCGATACCCCCCGCGACCAGCGACGAGATTCCGAGACACGGCGCGAGCAGGCCATCGCTCAGGTCAAGGAGCGGCTGGAAACGCTCGACCTTGGCCGACCGCAACGCGTGACCATCAAGCTGAACCCCGAAGAGTTGGGCCAGGTGGTGATCACACTCAAGCGCATCGGCACAAGCGTCGAGACGAGCATCCACGCCGAGAACCCGCAGACCCGCGAAGCGCTCGGCCAAGGCAAGGAAGCCCTCGCTGGTGCGCTCGAACAGCGAAGGTTCGAACTGACCAACTTCCGAGTAACCAACCTTCGCGAATCCGAAATGTTCTTTGGGCAATTCGGCCAGCAGCACGGTGCCCCGCAACAGCGGTCGCACTCGCGAATCACCCCGGTTTCCCAGCCCGAGACGCGCAACGGAGTGTGCGGCGTCTCCCCTCGTCCCCTCGCCCGAATGGGCTACGTCCCCAAGGGTGTGGACCTTTGGATCTGAAAGGAGCCAAACCATGACCACGACCGCAACGCAATTCAACCCCTACAATCCCACCGGGCAGACGCGGAAGCTGAGCCAAGAGATGGACATGGAGCAGTTCATGAGGCTGCTCACGGTCCAGCTCGCGACTCAGAATCCGCTCGAGCCCATGAACGACCGCGACTTCTTCGCCCAGATGGCGCAGCTCGGCACCGTGCAGGGCCTGGACAAGATCCAAGGTTCGCTGGAAGTCGCCCAAGCCAGCAGCCTGATCGGCAAAAAGGTCACGGCGACCCGACCGCTGACCGAGACCGGCACGAGCCAGGCCGATACGGTCACGGGCACCGTGAAGTCGCTGACCATCCGCAACGGCGAGTACTACCTCGGCGTCCAGCAGGCGGACGGCGGCATCGTCGAAGTCAAGATGGCCAACGTTCGGTTGGTCGAGCAGGCGTAAGACCATGACCAACCCCGTGCTGAACAGCAAAGTCGCCGAGCTGGTGCAGACGCGCCCGAGCGTCGCACCGAAGCACAACCCGTCGGTCCCGCGCGACGAGTTCGCCAACCTGTTCGCCGACAAGCTGAAGCTCAGCGGCCACGCGAAGACGCGCCTCGAAAGCCGGGACATCCAGCTCGGCGCGGCGGAGTGGCAGCGCGTGCTCGGCGGCGTGGACAAGGCTGCGGCCAAGGGATCCCGCGAGAGCCTCGTGCTCCTCGACGACGTGGCCCTGGTCGTGAGCGTGAAGAACCGAACCGTGATCACGGCGGTCGACCGAGCGAACCTCAAGGACAACGTGTTCACCAACATCGACAGTGCGGTGGTGGTGTAACCCAGACTAGGCTTTCCGGGTGAAAGGGTATCAACGAAGTGGACGCGAAGGCCTCGCGAGCTTCATCCTCTCCGCCGAATGCGGAGGGCCCTGGAACCCCCTGACCCCAACACACAGAACCTCAGGAAACCAGAAAAATGATGCAAGCCATGCTCTCCGGAGCCTCCAGCATTCGCGCCCACCAGCAGCGCCTCAGCGTCGTCGGCAACAACCTCGCCAACCTGAACACCACGGGATTCCGCGCCTCGCGCATGGGCTTCATGGACCTCATGTCGCAGACCTTGCGCGGCGCGAGCGGTCCGTCGAGTGGCCGCGGCGGACTCAACCCCGTCCAGATCGGCACGGGAGTCCAGATCGGCTCGATCGGCCTCGACATGAGCTCGGGTTCGATGACGGCAACGAATCGCCCCACGGACCTCGCGATCCAAGGCAACGGCTACTTCATCGTGGGCGACGGCACCAGCACGTACTACACACGCGACGGCGGCTTCGACCTCGACGCCTCCGGCGCGTTGGTTCACCGCGGCACCGGCCTTCGCGTGCAGGGTTGGATGGCCAATCCGGACGGCACGGTCAACGCCAGCGGCGCGACGACCGGCGTTTCGGTGCCGACGGGTGCGACGTCGTCGGCTCGCGGCACGACCAGTGTCTCGCTGAACGGCAACTTGGATGCGACGGCGGCGGCGACTGGCGAGACCACGACCACGGTCACCGTCTATGACTCGTTGGGCAACAAGCGCGAACTCAATGTGCGTTTCTTCAATCACCAGACCCCCGCCGGAGCAGGCGCACCGGAGGGTGCGGCTTCCAGCTGGGACTTTGAGGTCAGCGAAGGCGGCACCGTGATCGGCAGCGGAAACTCCATGTACTTCGACGGTTCGGGCAAGGCCATCGGCGGCGATGCGTTCAGCTTCAGCCTTCCGGCTTCGGGCGGCGCGCCAGCGCAGAACATCGGCCTGAACCTGTCTTCGATCACGCAGTTGGCTCAGGCCGGACAGGTGCGCTTGGCGTCTCAGAACGGCTACGGCCCGGGCACCTTGACGTCGTT
This sequence comes from Fimbriimonadaceae bacterium, assembly GCA_039811705.1. Lineage (GTDB taxonomy): Bacteria > Armatimonadota > Fimbriimonadia > Fimbriimonadales > Fimbriimonadaceae > UBA2387. Next base: position 8,240 of record JBDHZD010000095.1, read on the forward strand.
CTCGATCGTGCCAGACGGCACCATCGTGGGCATCTTCTCGAACGGCCAAACCCAGGCTCTGGGCCGCGTGGCGACGGCGGTGTTCGCCAACCCGGGCGGGATGCAGCAGGTCGGCGGGAACATGTTCGCGGCTTCTGGCAACTCGGGCGATGCCGTGGTCGGCGCTCCCGGCTCCGCGGGCCAGCCAGCGGTGTACTCGGGCTATCTCGAGACCAGCAACGTCGACCTCGGATCGGAGTTCACCGACATGATCGTGACGCAGCGCGGCTACCAAGCCAACACGCGTGTCATCACGACGGCGGACGAGATGCTGCAGGAAGTGCTTTCGATCAAGCGCTGATCCTCTCCCTGGATAACTTTCTTGCGGGGCGGCCCATCGGGCCGCCCCGCATTGGTTTGGGATCAGTGGGGGACGGCCACGGGTCGGCCGGTCTCGAGCGATTCGACGATGGCGCCCATGAGCAGCACGGTCTCCAGGCCTTCCTCGAGATCGGGGCTGTTGGGCCGGTTGTTCAGGAGGCAGGACGCGAAGTAGTCGGTGTAGTTGCAGAACTCGCCGTAGTGCATGCCCTTGAGTTCGTGGCGGTAGTAGTAGCCCGTCATGGCGTGGTGGAAGTCCTCTTCGACCTCGACCCCGTTCTCGTCGTGATGGTTGAACCGCAGGTCGGGGTAGCGCGCGAGCGACGAGCCATTGCTGCCCATCAGAAAGCACTCGATGAGCGCGCGGGCCTTGGGCAACTCGTGGAAACCGTAGTTGCCCAGCACCCTGCCGATCGCGCCGGATGCGGCGACCAAGTTGACCGAGATGGCGTCGGGGGTCTTCATGCCGTAGCGTTGGCCCAGAGCCGTCGTGGTGCCGACCGCATGGACTTCCCTGATCGGGCCGAGGTACCAGCGGCAGAGGTCTACGGGATGGCTGAGGCCGAGATACGCCCAGTGGGTGGTGTCCACGGTCCATGGGCTCTTCTCGTAGTACCAGTCCATGCGGTGGTTGTAGTGGGCGTCCACCACTTCGACGGCGCCGATGCGGCCGGCCTCGAACTCTTCGCGTTGGCGCTGGAACGGCTCCCCGAACCTGGTGCTCTGACCCACTTGGAGCCGCTTGCCCGACTTCTTTGCCGCAGCGCGGATGCGGTCGGCTTGGGCTGGGTCGTTGACCAGCGGCTTGGTACAGATCACGTGCTTCCCCGCCTCGAAGGCGGCCACGATCTGGTCTGCATGGAGCGAGTCGGGCGTGTAAATGGCGACGATGTCCACTTCGGGGAGGGCGAGCATCGCGGCGTAGTCGTCCGTGACCCAAAGGTGGGGCGCGGCGGCGAGGGCTGCATCTCGCTTTTCGGGGGAAAGATCGCAACCGGCCACGGCCTTGCACAGGCCAGAAGCCCGTAGGGCGACCAAGAGCGTGTGTCCCTCGTGCAGGCCCACGATGCCGACGCCCAGCCGTTGATCTTCGGGAAGCGTTCCGTAGGAGCGGCGGTGACCAACAGTGGGCAGGCCGGTGGGTTGCGAATCGGGGTGCAGCAGCATGCCCTGATTATCCACGCGTCGGGTGGGCAGGAATCGGGTCCGCGCGTGTCCAATCAGCAGACATCATGCGCAAGCGTCTCGCACTCGTCGTGTTGGCTGCGGCGGTCCTGCTCGCCCCGGTCGCCCCGCACGTGTCGGCCCAGATTCAGTCGCCCGTCTTCGATGCCCTTCAATGGCGTCTGGTCGGGCCGTTCCGGGGCGGCAGGTCGCTGGCTTGCGCAGGCAGCAAGGCTCGGCCGAACGAGTACTACTTCGGAGCCACCGGCGGTGGCTTGTGGAAATCCACCGATGGCGGCGACAACTGGGAGTGCGTCTCCGATGGCTTCTTCACGGCGGCTTCTGTGGGAGCGGTGGCGATTGCCGAGACCAACCCGGACATCGTCTATGCCGGTGGCGGAGAGAAGGACATTCGGGGCAATATCTCGCACGGCGACGGCATGTACAAGACGACCGACGGCGGCAAGACGTGGTCGCATATCGGGCTTCGAGAGACGCAGAACATCGCCCGGATCGTGATCCATCCAGAGAACCCGGACGTGGTCTACGTGGCCGCCCTCGGGCACATCTACGGCCCGAACAAGGAACGCGGCGTATTCAAGACCACCGATGGTGGCAAGTCTTGGTCTCAGATCTTGTTCGAATCCGAACGGGCGGGCGCGATCGACATCGAGTTCGAGCCGGGCAGTCCCGAGACGCTTTATGCCGCGACGTGGGAAGCGTGGCGCACTCCCTATACGATGAACTCGGGTGGCCCGGGATGCAAGTTGTGGAAGTCCACCGATGGAGGCGCGACGTGGAAGGACATCTCGCGCAACCCTGGATTGCCAGCGGGAGTGCTTGGCAAGATCGGCATCAGCGTTTCGCCGGTCAATCCCAAACGCGTGTGGGCCATCGTCGAGGCGCTTGAGGGAGGCGTGTTTCTTTCGGACGACGCGGGCGAGACGTTTGCGGTGGTCAGCCAGAACCGCAACTTCCGCCAG
>JBDHZD010000096.1:0-10501 GCA_039811705.1 Fimbriimonadaceae bacterium
GTGCTGGTCACCGGTCGCGTCATCGATCTTCGGACGTTTGGCCCTCCCAGTCCTGCCGCAAGCGTCCAGATCGGCTCGGTCTCGGTTCTGACAGACGCGAACGGCGTGTTCCAGATGTCGGTGCCAGCTGGAGCGACCTCCGTCGTGATCGACAGCCGTGGCGTGTCTGGTGTGTGGACCTATTCGTTCGCCGCCGCAACCCAGCCGACCAACGACGTGGGCGATTTGTTTGTCGCTCCGCAACGGACAACCGTCGTGGGGCGCGCCCTCAGCGCTGCGGATGAGTCGCCTGTGGTCGGTGCCCAAGTCGAGTTCGGTGGCCGTCGGGCCACCACTTCGGCAACAGGCGCATTCACGCTCGCCGATGTGGCCTACGTGGCGGCCGACTTTGCAGGCTTCTGGCAGATCGAGGGGGCCGTGCGGAGCGCTGGATTCTTCACTGGCCTCTTCCGGGCGGAACCCTCGATCGCCAACGACGAGAACGTGGTCGTGTTGGACGACGTCTTGCTCATCCCGGTCAGCGACACCACACCGCCTGACACCCCTTACAACGTATGGGGGCGCGTATCGCCGGGGGCGAATGCACCGGGGACGCAGGTCGTGGTCAAGCAGGGCGGCGTCGGGATTCGCCGCTTCACGGTCGGCGCGAACGGACTGTACTGGTTCTGGCTGGCCCCGGGCGCGTACACTTTGAGTTACACCAACGGATCGCTGACCGCGGCGGATCAGGCCGTCAACCTTGAGCGGTCCGATCAGGTGGTGAGACGCGATGTCACGCTCAACTAAACGCTGGATCGCCCGCGTCCTTGGTACCGTCGCTTTCGTGGTCGGCGTGCCGGCGGCGGTCTTGTACCTACGGGAGATCGTCGCGCTCGATCCGTTCGCGTCTTACCGCGGCACGGGCGAGAACCCCTGGATGGAATCCGGGATCACGGTCAACGGCGCCACCGTCCGGCATTGGTCGGAAGGCAAACTGGTCAGTCGCACAGAGGCGGCGGTGCTCACGATCCGCGCCGACCGACAGGTGATCGCATTCCGCGACGCGACAGGCGAGGTGAATGCCGAACAAGGGAGGTTTCAGTTCGCCGCACAGACGGCCTCGTGGAACGCCATCGTCAAGAACTTGGAATGCCCTGGCGAGGTCCGCATTTGGAACGAGGACCTTGACCTGACCGTTCCTGGATTCAAGTACAGTCAATCGCGCGGAAAGCTGGACGTTCCGGGCCAGGTCAAGGGCAAGCTGTACGGAGGCGACTTCACGGCAGACGACCTGGTCTACTTTGTCGAGACCGACCGGTACGAGAGCGGTCCCATCCGCTGGGTCGGCAAGCGCGACGACGTGGACCTTGGGCAAGAGAAGCGCTCGGGCATTTGGGACGTCTCGGGCAAGAAGATGCGCTCGCTCTCGCGCGACGTGGTCGAGTACACCGATGGCGTCGCCAAAGACAGCGAGGGCGAGATCGTTGTCAAAGCCAACGTGGTCCAGGTGGACCGCAAGACCGATGTGGTGACCGCCAAGGGCAATGTGCGCTACTACGGGTTGGAAGCCAACCTGACCGCGGACCAGGCCGTGGTCTACCGCAAGGAGAAGCGCACCGTGCTCACGGGCAACGTCCGCATGCTGGTCAAGCCCGAGGACAAGCAGGTGCTCGAAGAGGTGGAGATTCCACCAATCCGCCCCTTGGTCCCCGACGAGGTCTCCAAATCGCGTCCTCCGGCACCTGTCCAGATGCCGCCGGACAAGGCCAAGGACGACGAGATCCGCGACCCGGCGACGCGGCGCAAGTACCCCATTCTCCTGAGCGCCGACCGCGTGGAGTACTGGTACGCCGAGGGCTCTCGCCGGGGCGTGGCCACGGGCTCGCCCAATGCGTTTCAGCAACTCTCCGGCGACCGCTGGCGGCACATGTGGGCATTTCGCGCCGAGTTCGACGGCGAGAAGGACGAGTTGCAGCTCTTCTCGCAGGAGGACAAGCGCGATGTGCGCTTCAAGTCCTCGCTGGGCGACGACCTGACCGCCAAGTGGTTCAAGGTGCTCACCAAGGACGATTCGGACGAGTGGGAAGGCGACGACGTGGTGGGCAAGGTGTACGTGGACGACGAAGGCGAAGTCCCGCGCTCGAATCGGGGCGGCGGCGGCGCTCCTCCGCCCAGCCGCACGCGAGCCTAGCGGAACCCGATGAGCGACCTGTTGCGTGTCACGCCGAGCGGCCTCTATTGCGAGGAGGGGGACTTCTACATCGATCCGTGGCGTCCTGTGGAGCGAGCCGTCGTGACGCATGCCCACAGCGACCATGCCCGGCCAGGCTCGAAACGCTACCTTTGTGCTTCCTCCTGTGCGTCTTTCGTTCGGTTGCGTTGCGGGCAGGATGCGGCCATCTCGTGCCTGGAGTTTGGCGAGTGCCGCTCGATCAACGGCGTGAAGCTCAGCCTTCACCCGGCGGGCCACATTCTGGGATCGGCGCAAGTGCGCGTGGAGCACCGTGGCGAGGTGTGGGTGGTGACCGGCGACTACAAGACCGAGCCCGATCCGACTGTGGAGGCGTTCGAGTTGGTCCGGTGCCACACGCTGATCACGGAGTGCACGTTTGGGCTGCCCGTCTATCGCTGGCCGGAGGCGCAGGCGGAGTTCGAGCGGATCAACGCATGGTGGTCGGCCAATCAATCGGCTGGACGCACGAGCGTGCTGATGGGCTATTCGCTGGGCAAGGCGCAGCGTTTGCTTGCTGGAGTGGATGCCGGGCTCGGGCCGATCTTTGCGCACGGCGCGGTTCTTGGCCCGACGCAGGCCTATCGCGATCAGGGCATCCGCCTGCCGCCCGTTCGACCGGTTTCCGAGGCGCCGCTCGATGTCGAGTGGTCGCGCGCGTTGGTCGTCGCGCCGCCCGGCGCCGAGGCGACGCCTTGGATGCGCCGGTTTCGCGAGTCGGCGACGGCCTTTGCCTCGGGCTGGATGGCCGTGCGCGGAATCAAGCGGCGGCGAGGCGTCGAGCGGGGGTTCGTGATCAGCGACCACGTGGATTGGCCGGCGCTCATGGACGTGGTTTCGGCGGCTGGGGCGTCTCGCGTGCTGACCACGCATGGCTACTCGGCCGTGGTCGCCAAGCACCTGAGCGAACGCGGCTTGAACGCTGCGCCTTTGGAGACCCAGTTTCGCGGCGAGGCCGAGGAGGAGGGCGTATGAAGCGCTTCGTGCGTCTGTTCGAGGCGCTGGACGGCACGACGGCCACCAAGGAGAAGATCGCGCTTCTGCGCGCCTACTTCGAGGAGGCCGAGCCCGAGGACGCCGCGTGGGCCGTGTGGCTGCTGTCGGGGAACAAACCCAGGGGTTCGGCCAACCGGACACGGCTCGCCGCTTGGGCTGGCGAGGAGGCGGGCATCGCGGCCTGGCTGTTCGACGAGTGCCGCTCGGCGGTGGGCGATTTCGCCGAGACCATTGCCTTGCTGTTGCCCAAGGTCGATGGCTCCTCGACGGGATCCTCGCTGGCCGAGAACGCCTGCAAGATCGAATCGCTCGCCGTGCTCGACGAGTCGGGCCAGAGGCAAGTCGTCACGGAGGCGTGGCGATGCATGGATGGCGCAGAGCGGCTGGTCTTCAACAAGTTGGTCACCGGATCGTTCCGTGTGGGCGTGTCTCGGGACTTGGTGGTGCGTGGGCTGTCCGAGGCCTTGGGCGTGCCTCGCGACGAGATCGCGCATCGCCTGATGGGCGATTGGCGTCCGACCGCCGCGTTCTTCGCTTCGCTGACCGACGGCACGACCGCCCCGCTCGACCGTCCGTACCCGTTTTGCCTTGCTCACCCGATTGCGGGCGACCCGGCGGACCTGGGCTTGATCGAATCGTGGCAGGCCGAATGGAAGTGGGACGGCATCCGGGCGCAGGTCATCCGCCGCAACGGCGCCACGGCCATCTGGTCGAGGGGCGAGGAACTTGTAACCGATCGCTACCCCGAGATCGAGCGGGCCAGCCGCCTGTTGCCCGACGGCTGTGTGCTGGACGGCGAACTGCTGCCGTGGGCTGCCGGGGCGCCGATGCCGTTCAACCAACTCCAGCGCCGCATCGGGCGCAAGACGGTCGGCGCGAAGTTGTTGGCGGAAGTCCCCGTCGTGCTGATGGCTTACGACCTGCTGGAATCCGACGGCGAGGACCGCCGCCACCTGCCCTTGAGCGAACGCCGAGATCGCTTGGCGGCCGTGGTGAACGAAGCGGGCCATCCGTTCCTGTTGTCTCCAACGGTCGAGGCCCCTTCGTGGGAGGACCTCCGGACTCTGCAGCAGACGGCGCTGGGGCGCGGCGCGGAGGGTCTGATGCTCAAGCGGTTGGACTCGCCCTACGGAGTGGGCCGTCGGAAGGGCGCATGGTGGAAATGGAAGCTCCAGCCGCGCAGCGTGGACGCCGTGTTGATGTACGCCTTGCGGGGCTCGGGAAGTCGGGCTTCGTTGTTTACCGATTACGCGTTCGGCGTGTGGAAGGGCCACGAACTGGTGACGATCGCCAAGGCGTACTCCGGCCTAACGAACGCGGAGATCCGCGAAGTGGACGCATTCATCCGCGCCAACACACTCGAAAAGATCGGTCCTGCGCGCACCGTTCCCCCAGAGCTCGTTTTCGAGATCGGGTTCGAGGGCATTCAGAAGTCCACGCGACACAAGTCTGGCTTTGCCGTGCGCTTCCCCCGGATCCTGCGTTGGCGGCGCGACAAGCGCCCCGAAGACGCCGACACGATCGAAACCGTCGCAGCGCTCTTCGAGCCGCTAGAATAGTCGTATGCGTTGGATCGCCGGGTTATTGATGGCTCTGGGTTGCTCGGTCTCGGCTCAAGTGTTCGAGTTCACTGTCTTGCCGGCTGCCAGCGGCATCAACGGCGCGTTGGAGGTGCGGCTGGACACGGACGGCACGCTGATCGGCAACTACAACGCCTCCAGCAACCCCACCGGGACACGGACCAAGCCGGGGCTGTTCGGTTCGTTTCTCGACACCGAGAACGTCGCTGTGCCCGTCGAGGTGTTCGGCACGGTCGGCAGTCGTTCGGCGGGTTCGATCTCGACCCAGAGCTCCGGGAGTTTCACCTTGGAAATCGATCCCGCGATGGGGAAGGCGTACGTCACACGTTTCTCGCTTGACTTCTTAAACGGCTCGTCGCTCTCGATTCCGTCCAACATCTCGTTGAGGCAGAGCGGGTTCCGGACGCGTTCTCCTTCGTTCTTCTATCTGGGCGGCACCATCGGGTTGCCGATCGGCAACGTCACGGTGGGCTCTCTTCGCGGCACCCAAGTGGAGCCGAGCCCGTTGGGCACGTGCAACGCGCTGTCGGCGACCCAGTACAGCGTGGCCGTTCCGATCCCGCTCATGCTTTCGGGCTCGATGCTGGTCATGGGGTCCGAGATCCCCCTGCCGCCCATCCCTTTTGAGATCTTGCTCATGGGCGTGGTCACCGTGGATGGTTCATCGGCGACGGTGGCATCGCAGAGCAGCTTCACCCTTGAAGAGACGCGTCAGCCCAACCAGCCGATCCCGCCCTTCGATTTGGCGCTGCCCACCACGGGCGACCCCGCCAACGTGATCATGAGCCTCACGTTGACCGAACAGACCACCACCTTCCAGGGCACGAACACGATGGCCTGCTCCGGCCCCGTCGTGGCTTCTGGGCGGGTCGATACAACCGTGGCGTTCCAGGACCTCGCGCCTGGAATCTACGGCCCGCAGGATGCGACCCTCGACATCTACGACGCGTCCAGCGGCACCCTCGTCTATCGGCGCGGGCTCTTGCCTGCGGCCGGACTTCATGCGGTCCGGTTGCCGCACGGCACGTACGATTTTGCGCTCAAGGAGAGCCACTGGTTGCGCCGACGCGTGCGCGCTACGGCGGGAGCGACGCCTACGGCGGTCACGTTGTCTCTCTTCAACGGCGACGTGAACGGGGACAACTCGGTCAACATCGCCGACTACCTGATCGTTCGAGGGGAGTTCGGCACGTCGTCCGACAGCCCGAACTTTGTGGCAGCCGCCGACCTTGACGGCAACGGTTCGGTCAACGCCACCGACTTCCTGATCCTTCGAAAGAACTTCGGTCGCACGGGCGATTGACCGAGATCGTCAGGGTATGGCGTAGGGACTCGGGGTCTTGCGTGGTGGCAGGTAATATCTGAATCCCCATGAACCGCGCCGGACTGCTCGACTTGAACGAAGCGCTCCAGCATCCCGGTCGAACCCTTTGGTACGAGATGTCCACCGAACTCGACCAGGAGGAAGACCTGGACTTGGTGTCGCCGGTCGAGGGGACGTTGGAGGCTGTCAGCACGGGCAACCTGCTGTTGCTGAAGGGCCACTTCGCGGCACGGGCCGTGTTCGAGTGCAGCCGTTGCACGGCGCCGATCGAGCAGACGATCGAACTCGACATCGAAGAGCAGTTCCCTGTGGTGGGCGTCGCCAGTTCCTACGGCACCCAGGACTTCGCCCGAGTGGTTCCCGATGAGCCCTACCAACTTTTCGAGGGCAACGCGTTGATCGTGGACGCGCTCATCCGACAGATGTTGATCGTCAATTTGCCGTTGCAACCCGTATGCGAGTACGGCTGGGACGGCGACTGCCCCGAGGCGCGCGAGCGGGCCGTGGACACCCACCACGAGTCCGGGCGCCATGAGTTTCACCGGCTGAAGAACTTGTTGGAGGGCGGGTCGTGATCGTCGCCGTCGATGCGATGGGTGGCGACCACGCCCCGGGCGAGATCGTCAAAGGGACGCTCGAAGCCGCGCCCCTCATCTCTGGAGGCATCGTTCTGGTCGGAGACTTGGCCCGCCTCGAACCTTTGTTGCCTTCGACCTTGCCCAAGAACCTGACGTTGCGCCATGCAAGCGAAGCAATCGGGATGGACGAGTCGCCCACCGAGGCGTTTCGCCGCAAGAAAGACGCTTCGCTGGTCGTAGCGGCCAACATCGTGCGCGACGGCGAGGCGACCAGCATGGTCTCGGCAGGCAACACCGGCGCGGCGACAGCGGTCTCGTTGCTCACCTGGCGGCAGATGGCTGGGGTTCACCGGCCGGCGATCGCGAGCCAGTTCCCCAATGCGCACGGTGGGTTTCTGTTGCTCGATGCGGGGGCAAGCCCGGACGTCGATCCGGAGCATCTCGTCGAGTTTGCCATGATGGGTCGAGCCTATGCCCAAAAGGCGCTGGACCGCAAGGACCCCACGGTCCACCTGCTCAACATCGGCGAAGAGGAAGGAAAGGGAAACCAATTCGCCAAACAGGCCTACAAATTGCTCTCTCGCTTCCCGTGGTTTGCGGGCAATATCGAGGGGAAAGACATGTTTCTGGGCCGGTGCGACGTGGTGGTGTGCGACGCCTTTGTGGGCAACATCACGCTCAAGACCAGCGAAGGCGTGGCCGAGTACATTCTGGGCACCATCAAGGCGCAGGTCCCCGAGAATCCGATCGGCAAGGCGTTCTTCCTGCCGCTCAAACGCATTCTCGCCCCGTTGCGGAAGCAGATGGATTACGCCGAGTACGGTGGGTCGCCCCTGCTCGGGTTGAACGGACTCACCATGATCTGCCACGGGAGGAGCAACGCCAAGGCCATCCGGAACGCGATCATCAAGGCCCACCACGCCACGGACAACCGGATTCTGGAGACCATCCGAGACAGCATCGGCCAACTGGAGCCAGTCACCCCATGAAGACCATCCACGCCGTCGTCGAAGGCATCGGCCACGGCATCCCCTCCAAAGTCCTGACCAACGACGACCTGTCCAAGATCGTTGACACCAACGACGAGTGGATCGCACAGCGCACGGGCATCCGCGAGCGTCGGATTTGCACCGAGGACGAGACGGCCTCGACGCTTGGCGTCATCGCTGCACGCGAAGCCCTGGATCACGCAGGCATCGCTCCAGACGATCTCGACATGGTCATCTGCGCGACCGTTAGCGGGGACATGCCATTCCCATCCACCTCGTGCCTCATCCAAGACGCTATTGGCGCGAGCAAGGCGGGCGCGTTCGATTTGGGTGCCGCGTGCGCAGGCTTCATCTATGCCACGGCCACGGCTTCGGCCATGATCGAAGCGGGTCAGGTTCGCAACGTGCTCGTCGTGGGCGTTGACGTCCTCAGCAAGTTCGTGGACTGGACCGACCGTTCGACCTGCGTTCTCTTCGGCGACGGGGCGGGCGCAATCGTGCTGCATGGCAGAACCGACACCGACCGAGGCGTGCTGAAGACCGTGATGCTCTCGGACGGCGGCGGCGCGGAGCACATCAAACTTGAAGTCGGCGGCTCCAAGTACCCCATGTGTTCGCCGCGACACGGCGACCACAGCCACCACATCTACATGGCCGGACGCGAGGTCTATCGGTTCGCCGTGACGGCCATGGGCGACGCCTGTTGCCGACTGCTGGACCAAGCGGGCCTCACGGCGGAGGATATCGACCTCTTCGTGCCTCACCAAGCCAACCTCCGTATCATCGAGTCGGCTGCGAAACGACTGGAACTTCCACCGGAGAAGGTGTTCGTCAATGTGGACCGGTTCGGCAACACCAGCGCAGGTTCGATCCCGCTGGGGCTCTACGAAGCTGAACGGGATGGGCGTTTGAAGCCTGGCATGGTCGTGATGACGGTCGGGTTCGGCGCTGGCCTGGTTTGGGGTGCGAACCTCATCCGCTGGTAGTTGGTTCGACGGCGGAGGTCTGCAGCCGTCGAGACGACGGGTCTACTTCTCGTCGCCGGGCAACACGATGCCCCTCATGATCACGCGTTGCGCCAGCAGGAACACGACCAGGGTGGGCAGAGCCGCCAGAGCCACCGCCGCCATCATCACGGCTTTGGGCGCGGTCCCCTGCAACTGGTAGATCCACACCATCAGCGTCCACATCCGTTGGTCTTGCACGACGAGAAAGGCGTAGAGGAACGCCGAATAGGCGCCCATGAACGCCAGCAGCGCCAGGTAGCCCAAGACGGGCCGGCTCAGGGGCAGTGCGATCCGCGCCATCATCGTCGTCTCCTTCGCACCGTCCATCTGCGCCGATTCGTACAACTCCTGCGGCAGCGAGTCGAAGAAGCCCTTGAGCAGGAAAATCATGTAGCCGCTCGCTGCGGCGGGCAGGACGAGAGCGGCGTACGTGTTCAGCAGACCCAAGTCCTTAAGCAGCAGGAACGATGGAATCATGGCCACTTCGGCGGGAAACGCCATGGTCGCCAAGAGGAACAGCAGAATCTTGAGCGAGGACTTGACGGGATACCGCGACAAGGCGTATGCGGCTAGCGGGTTCACCACGAGCTGCGTCCCTACGGCCAGCAGGCAGAACAGCGCCGTATTCCAAACGACCCGCCCGTTCAGCAGAATGTAGTCGAGGACGTAGCCGTAGTTGCGCCACGAAAACTCCTTCTTCAACGCGTCGGCGTTCACACGCACCACGCGCTCCTCGTATGCCGCGATCGGCATGGGGAGGCCGGAGATGCGGGCCCATGCAGATTCGACAGAACGCTCGATGTGATCCCGGTTCGGCCAGTCGCGTTCGAACTCGTCCAAGTCGGCGCTAGGGCCAAGGACGATCGTCTCGAAGTCGGTCGCTGCTCCCCGCGTCGCGGCGGGGACTTCGCCGAATTGGTTCTGGTACTTGGATCTTAGCCACTCTTGGTAGAGCCGCGTCTTGCGGACGGGAATGCGGAACTCGGCGGGGAGACTGGCTTTGAACTCCTGCCACTCGTCCCACTTCCTGCCCCCGAGCGGGCGCCAGACGCGGCGCTCGAACTGCTCGGCGGGCGGGTTGACCGTCTGGAACGCGACGTTCTCCTCGATGTAAGCCTTGTTGAGGTCGTCAATGGTGGCGAACCGCTGCCGCACCCAGGCTTGGTAACGCTGTTTCAGGCGGCTCGTGACCTGGTTGGGGGCAGTCGCGAACCCAGCCGTCCAGGCGTCGTTCGGCAGTTCGAGGAGGAACGCCTCGTACTTGTCCAGGACGTCGTCGGGAGCATCGGCGCCTATGGCGTTGCTCTTGATCCAGCTGAGGTTGGACGAGTACTTGTCGTCGCGGTACTTGGCAAGCAGTTCTTGGTCGTCGGACCAGAACGCAGGGATGAGGCGGTTGTCGTTCTGGTCGGTGGGGCCCTTGAAGCCCGTGGCCATCATGAGGAGGAACGGGTAGACGGTGGTGATCGCACCCGCGACGAGCCCGATGTAGAGCAGGGTCATCGCGAGCCTCGACCGCCAGCTTCGGCGTCCCACCCGTCCGATCAGACTCATGTCAGGTCATTCTAACGCATCGGTCCACGCGTGCCGCGCACATCGGTGGTGTGTTCGCGCAACCACGCGTCGAGTTCGGCAAACGTGAATCGGCCTGCGTCCAGCCAAGCCATGATTTGCGTGTGGGTGTCCACGGGATCCGCTTCGACGAAGACCAGGCCGTCGAGCCCGGTCAGGGCCGTGGCACCCCCGGTTTGGATGTTTTGGGGTGCCACGGTCTGCTTGGTCGAGGATGTTGGTCTCTCGACGGTTTGGTTTCCCGCC
>JBDHZD010000097.1:0-10480 GCA_039811705.1 Fimbriimonadaceae bacterium
TTCAACACCTCGATGGCGATATCGACCGCTCTGGCGACGGGCAGAAAGCCGCTGGCATCGATCTCGTTGCGCAGCGTCTTGCCGTCAAGGTACTCCATCGCGATGAAGAACCGGCCCGCGTCTTCTCCGACTTCGAAAATGGTGACGATGTTGGGATGGCTGAGCGACCCGGCGGCCTTGGCCTCGCGCATGAACCGCTTGACACGCTCTTCCTTGCTTTGTTGCGTGGAACCCGGAGGGACGGCGAGTTCCTTGACCGCCACACGCCGATTCATGACGGGGTCGTACGCCTCGTAAACGATGTCGTTCGAGCGCGCGATTTCCCGGATGATCTGGTACTTCCCCAGGGTGGTGGGCAGACTTCCGCTCATGCGATGGACTCCCTACGTTATACGATGTTTCGCCGTGGTCTATGCTTGAGCCTATGCGGCTCGCGGTGTATCCCGGCTCCTTCGATCCTCCCACGTTGGGTCACTTGGACATTGTGCAGCGTGCGGCCCGGCTGTTCGACGAAGTCGTCGTGGCCGTCGGCATCAACCGAAACAAAACCCCGCTGATGACCGTCGAGGAACGCATCGAGGCGATTCAGGCGTGTTGCTCTGCGATGCCCAACGTCCGAGCCGACGCCTTCGAGGGCCTGCTGGTGGACTACGCGTCGTCGGTCGGCGCGACGACGGTCGTCCGCGGGCTTCGAGCGACCGCCGACTTCGAATACGAGTTCCAGATGTCGATGCTTAACCGCCGCATGAGGCCCGAAATTGAAACCGGGTTCCTGATGACGCACTGGGAGCACAGCTATGTCAGCAGCAGCATGGCCCGGGAGGTCGCGCTTCACGGAGGCGACTTCGAGCCGCTGTTGCCCGCCGAGGTGGTCCCGATCTTCGCTGGGGCCGTCGCGCGCCGCAAAAGGTCTCCTTGAGCGGCTTAGCGTCCCTTCCGGTTCAGCCTCACGGCGTAGACCGAGGAGGATGCCGTGATGTACAGCCAGTCCCGTTCCACTCCGCCGAACGTGCAATTGGTCGGATTTTCGGGCAGGTCCACGCGCAACAGAATCTTGCCGCCGGGGTCGAGGGCGATCATCTGCTTGAGCATCGGCACGGTCACGTAGAGGTTCCCCTCGGCATCGAGCGTCATGCCGTCGCCGCCGGGAAACGAGCGTCCACCGTGGTCGGGCGTCTCGAAGATCCGACGCTCGGGCCCGAGTTTGCCGGGGCCCTCGATGGCATAGGCTCGAACGAACGCATCGCCCGTGGGGTGGACATACAAAGTCTTCTCGTCCAGAGAAGTGGCGATGCCGTTGGGCCAAGGCAGGTCCGCGATCGCCATCTGGGCCTTGCCCCCCTTGGGCACGAAGTAGACCGACATCTTGGGCTGGGTCAGTTTGCCGTCGCCAAACTTGGGATCGGTGAAGTAGAGGTCGCCGTTCTTGGCGATGGCGAGGTCGTTGGGCGCGTTGAAACGCACCCCGTCAAACGTGTCGGCCACCACGCGGTGCGCCTTGGTCTCCAGATGGAACGCGCCGACCATACCCGCGTCGCCCTGGCACGCGAACACCTCGTCGCCAAAGATCGCCAGCCCGTTCGCCGCCTTGGTGTCTTCGGCAAAGACCGAAAGTTCGCCTTCGGGATCAAGGGCGTAGATGCGGTTCGCGGGGATGTCGCTGAACAGCAAACGCTGGTGCTTGGCGTCCCAGATGGGACCTTCTGTGAACTGGAATCCGGTGCGTACGAGGCGGAGAGGTTCGACGATCTTGAGGTCTTCCATAGCGGTCTTCAGCGGCGAAACAGAGGCCGTCTGGCCAAGCGGAGAGAGAGCGATCAGGGCCGACAGCGTCCACAACATGGGGTTAGCCTAGCGGATTCGTTCATCCGGCGTCAACAGCGACCGTGATACACTGTCTTCAGGAGCCCTGAAACAGTGATTCTAGCCGCCATCGCGCTCGGATCGGTCATGCTGGCCGACGACCTGCTTCCCGACATCACCATCTGGGACGAGAAGCTGTACGACACTGCCATCGACACCAGCGAGATCCCCGGTCGAAAGCTGTTGAGGCTCAGCACCGGAACCCCGAACATCGGGTGGGGCCGGCTGGAAATCCGCGGTGCCGAAGTCATCGACTCTTCGACGCAACGTGTGAATCAACGCATCTACCGCACCGACGGCTCTTATTGGGAACGCCCCGCGGGCAACTTCCTGTACCACCCGGGCCACAACCACATCCACTTTGAGAACTGGTGCAAGTACCGCCTCCGCCGCGTCTTGGTCAACGACGGCGTAGGCGAAATCTTGTCAGAAGGGCAGAAGACGAGCTTCTGCATCCTCGACCTGCAAGTCCACGACACCAGCAACCCCTACTACAACTCGGCGGGCAACTACCGCAACTGCGGATCGACGGTCCAGGGCCTGACGCCCGGCTGGGCCGACATCTACAGCAAGTCGTTGCCCGACCAGTGGGTGGACATCACCGATATCCCGGATGGCACCTACTGGCTCGAAGCCGAAGTCGATCCCGACAACAACCTCATCGAAGCCAACGAGAACAACAACATCGGGCGCGTCAAGGTGACCATCGCCTCGCCCCCGCCGCTGGGCCCGGATCGGTTCGAGGAAAACGACACTCGAGCCCAAGTAGACGCTCGACCCGAAGGAGGCAACAACAGTCCCAACTTTGGCCTGGTGAACGCGACGCGAAGCTACGAGAGCCTGTCCATCGAGCCCAACGACGATGACTGGTTCAAGTTCCGCATGAACAACCCGGGCTCCTCGGGCGACCATGTGGCCATCACGTCGACGATCACGACCGGCGATGTTGACCTGGAACTCTACGACGCGGCGGGCAACCGCCTTGCGCGCAGCATCACCACCACCAACAACGAGACCATCTCGCTCTCCGGTCGTCCCGCGGGCACCTACTACGTCCGCGTGTTCCCCTATTCGGGATCCAACCCGAACTACACGCTCCGCATCGACCCCGCGGCGAACAACACGCCCACAATCACCGTCCAAGAACCCGCCCAGAACATCTGGGTCGAGGCGAGCATCGAGGCGTTCCGCGTCCGCTGGCAGACCAGCGATCCCGACGGCGACCCCGTCAAGGTGGCCGTCTGGCTCCACCGAACACCGGTCGTCTTCGACAAGAACACCGCCACGCTGGTTCCCGGCTATGAGGCGTTGCCCGGCACCGACGGGGTGGCCAATGTGAACACCGCCACGGTCATGCATGGGCAGTGGTACGTGTATCTCAAGGCCACCGACGGCGGCTCGTCCAACGGTCGGTTCGCGGCGGGTTGGGTCCACCTGTACATCAAGGGCGATATCGACATGAACGGCCACTTCGACGCCGAGGACATGGAGATCATCGTCAAGATGTTCCGCGCCCAAACCGGTGGTTACGGGGGCAAGATGCCCGACCATTGGACGAAGATTCTGGACGCCGACCGAGATGGCGACTTCGACGAACGCGACTTCAAGTTGCTCAAGCGTATGCTGAACGGTCACTGATGCCGATCCCCGCCCTGCTTTGCTTTGGCGTCTGGCTAGCCTACGGCTTTGTGCTGTGGCGTCGTTCTGCGGGCTTGCGGACGTGGGCTTCGACGAAGTCGCGCGCCTTTCGCGCGCTGGGCGGGTCGGCGTTACTGTTCTTGGGTGCGGGGGTCCTGCTCGGTGGGCTCATGGCGTTGGAGCCGGCGGGTCTTGCCCGAGAAGGGAAACTCGCCGCTGGCGGCTGGTGGGCGGCGTTGGCCTTAGGCTTGGCGTTCGTCCATGCGCAAGTCGTGGCCGCCGCCCTCATGGCGAGCCTGATCCGGGAGAACATGCAACTCGAAGCCCGCGCCGAAGCGTCAGATCGTTCGAAGGTGTTGCCCAAATCATGAAGCGCATGCTCGCCCTACTGTTGTTGATGATCGTCCCCTTCGCAGGGCTGGCTCAAACGCCGCCCGCCGAAGAGTCCACGATGGTCAAGATCCGCAAGCTGGACCTCTACAACCAGATTCTGCCGGTCCTGCTGACCAAGGAGCAACTGGAGAAACTGCTGCCCGCCATCGAACGCGCCCGCTCCAAGGCGAAGGAGATCGAGCGAAAGGAAGCCACCGAATTGGCCGCGCTCAACAAAGAACTCGACGAAGCCATCGCCAAAGCGCGCGACCAAGGGCAAGTCCCCAAGTTGGACCTGGTGCAGAAGGTGGAGCAGCTGCTCTGGAGCTTCACGATCCGCCGAAATGCGACGGTGACCGAGAACACGAACGCCGTAGTCGCCGTGCTAGAGGCCGAACTGAACGAGGGCCAGAAACGCGCCGCAGCCAACTCGCTTCGACCCAAAGCTTTCGACCCGAACGTACGCGAGGAAGAACTGACCACCTCGGACAAACTGCGCTTGTTCACGCGGGTGATTCTGTTGGATTCGATGGCCTACGACATCCTCGTCGCCCTCAGCCGCCGCCGGTGACGCGGTCTACTCCATGTATTCCATCTCGCGCAGCGCCGTCGGGTTCTGACGCCAGTCCTCCCGCACCTTGACGAACAGCTCCAAGTAGACGGGCCGCTCGAGCAACCGCTCGATGTCCAGCCGCGCCTCCGTGCCGATCGTCTTGAGCATCGCGCCCTTCTTGCCGATCAGGATCGCCCGCTGGCCCACGCGCTCCACCACGATCGTGGCGTTGATCTTGACGCGTCCGCCGGGCTCCTCGATCCAGTCGTCCACCAGGACGCCCGTGGCATACGGCACCTCTTGCTTCGTGCGCTGCATCACCTTCTCGCGCACGAACTCGGCGGCCATGAAGCGGCTCGATTGGTCGGTCAAGGCGTCTTCGTCCCACGCGGGCGGGCCCTCGGGCAGTCGTGCCACCAGCATGGCGAGCAGTTTCTCCACGTTATCGCCTTTGGTCGCCGTCGTGAGCATGTAGTCGTCGTCGCCCACGCCGAGCAAGTCGCGATAGGCTTCGACATGCTGGACGACGAACTCGGCTTTCAGCAAGTCCATCTTGTTCATGCACAAGATGAGCTTGCCGCTCGATCCGCCGTAGCCCGATTCGCGGATGGTCCGCGCGATACGCCGCTCGTCTTCGTCCGGCTTCTGCGAGGCGTTCACCACATAGACCACGAGGTCGAGGTCCGCGAGGCTGCCGCGCGCCGATTCCACCATGGCCTTGCCCAGCCGCGTATGCGGCTCGTGGATGCCCGGCGTGTCCACAAACGCGACCTGGAACTCGGGACGCGTCACGATGCCCAGCAGGCGTCGGCGCGTGGTCTGCTTCTTGTTGCTCGTGATGGCGACCTTCTGGCCCACCATCTGGTTGAGGAGCGTGCTCTTGCCCACATTGGGCTTGCCGACGAGAGCGACCATACCGTATCGGTGATCCATAGGCTACTCCCGCTTCCTGAACACGATGTTGATGTCGGCTTCGGGATAACCCTCTCCGCGTTCGCCGCCACCGTTGCCTCGCTTCTTGCGCCTCCGTCGTCGCCGCCTGCCGGTCTGACTGGCGTCCTCTTGGTCGGAGTCGTCGTCCTGTTCGGCTTCAGCGGCCACATCGTCGATCTTGGGCCAGAAGAAGATGTCGTCGGTTGTTTCTTCGCCTTCCTCGCCGACCATCCACTCGTCGAGCTTGATGATGGGGATGTCGAAGTTCAATTGGTCTTGACTGAGGGTGTCGGCGCGCTGCTCGGGGAGCGCCTCCATGCGCAGGGCCGTGGCTGGATCCGTCGCCAGCACGGCTTCAAGATCATGCCTGGGCCCCACCATGAACACGCTCGTGGTCCCCGCGATGGCCTGGAACCGGATTTGCCGGGAGTCCTCGGCGACCCACGATTCGTTGAGCACATCGTACGCGCTCCACTTGTCGGGCAAAGCCAATGTTCGCGGCCCGCTGCTGGTGGCGTGGAACGTCAGGAAGGGTGCGCGTACATGGACCACGTCGTCGCCAAAGCTCCAGACGTGGGCGCCAGCGGCCTGGGCCAGGGCGCGGACCAGGCCGGCGGGAACGGGCGGTTCGCCCAGGAACACCGAGGTCCAGTCCAGATGCGGTTCGCGCGCATGGCGGCTTTCGTGGACCACGAAGCTGGGCAGACCCGTTTGCGTGTATTCGCCCAGCACCGACGCATCTTCCGGTATCGCGAAGTAGCTCGGCTCGAGATTGACGTCGTCGGTGCCGTGCTTTTCGTCGAAGCTCTCGCAGAAGGGGTGGCGTCGGTTGCGGATCGTGGTGCCTGATTTGCTGTTGAAGGGTTGCGGCCGCAGGGCGATGCCCGTGATCTCTCGCACGCGCTCAAGCGACTCGCGCCCTCCATCGAACATTCCGGCTCCATAGAGCCAGAACAGCACTTTGCCGTCGCGCTGAAGTCGGGACTTGATCGCCGAGCGGTACTCGGGTCGCATGTCCCACGCGTTCAGGAAGATGTAGAGCTTGCTCTCGGGGAACACCTCTCGATGCGCCAAGTCGCTGAGCAGATAGAACGCCGCGCTGAGGCCCGATTTGAGGACGGCATCGCGCACATTGCGCACCAGGTGGTTGAACCCGGTCGGGTCGCCCAGATAGGCCAGCGAGCGCTCGTCGATGAACACGGCCACGTCGGGCGGGCTCATCGGCGTCTCGAGCCGCCGCACCAACGATTGGATGGCCGTCTGGGCCCGGGTCCAGACGCTGGCGGGTCGAAGCCAGCCGTTGCCCCAGAGGTCCATCCAGCACACGCCGGAACCGTGCGCCAGGGCCACACCGAGCCCGCGCCAGTGGACGCTTTCAAGCGCCTGGGGCGTCTTGATCACGGGGTTGAACTCGTCAGGCTCCTGGATGTTGCTGATGGACGTCTTGAAGTCTTCTTCGCTGATGTACAGCTTTCCGTTCAAGCTGAAGCTGTCCACGGGACCGGGGAACGGCGCCGCCTCGCCAGGAGTGCGGTTCTTATAGCTCGGGGGCCCAGCGATGAAGTCGACCTCTCGCGTCCGAAGCAGTTTGCCCAACGAAAGGTGCCCCGAATAGGGATGAGACCACTCGAAGGAGTACCCGTAGCTCACCCCGACAAGAAATCGCCCATCGCTGGCCTTCTTGGCCGTGTAGGCGAGTTCGCCGATCCGAAACACGGTGGCATCGCTCAGGAAGAAATGGTAGTCCACCCATCGGCGTTGCTTCCGCTCGGTGCGCATGAAGCGCTCCTTTCGCGTGTTGGAGCGCTCGAACGGGGGCACGGCGATGGTACGGAAGTCGACCTGCCCGTCGAACCAGGCGGCTCTAAGGGAGACGACGTCGTCGTTGTAGCGTGTACGGGCCCAATCGCGGAACTTGTCGCGGGCCGCGGCCGAGTTGTCGTAACCGTTGTCTTCAGGATAGAACCACTCGCCTCGGTCGAGTTGCACGCCCATGATGTGGTCCCTTTGCCCGAGCAAGCGCAGGCGCCTGACCAGACCATCGAGGCATTCGTTGGCGACGCCCCAGTACTGGTCGTCGCACACGCTGGGTTCGGCGAGCGAACCGTCGAGCCAGGAGAACCGGGCCCTTTGGTAGCGCAGCTCCCACCCACGCGGAGCCACAAACACGATTCGGAAAACGACCTGTGCCTCGGGATCCGCCTCAACGGCTTTCTTCAGCAAATAAGCGGCGAACTGGGCGGTCTCGTCGAGGAGAGTCGGATCGACTTCTAGGTCCAGCAGCAGAGCGTGGATGTGGACACCCGCTTCGGCCGCTTGCTTGACCTCCTCCATGACCGTCTTGAGCCGTTTCTCGTCTGTCGGGCTGCCAAAGAACCATAAAGGAGGGTAGACCCGATGGTCTTTCACCACGACCGGCATGCCATTGTGCCGAACGACCTGAGGCGCATCTGCGGGGGTGGGTATGGGCTCACGCGCTGGAACGGTCGGTCTAGGCGGCTCTGCGGGGGCTTGGGGTTCAACAGCTGGTCGCGCGCCTTTGCGTGTCCGCTCGCGAGACCCTCGGGGCTGAGGCGCATCTTCCGGCTGTTCGGGCTGAGGCGGCGTTTGGGCGACGAGAGTGGAGTCGGCGCCGCGAGGCCTGCGTTCTCGCCTCCGGCGGCGGCGTGGAGCGAGATTCGGGTCTTCCGACTGAACCGCCTCGTCTGCTTCTGGCTCCGTGGGAACTGGGGCAGGCTCGGTCTTCCGGCCCTTGGCCTCTTGCCGCTGCGGCTTTGCCTTGACCGCCTTCGGCCGCCACACCGGAATCCAGTGTTCTTCGCCCTCGAAGTCCTTCAAGTCCAGCTCGCTCTCCGGTGCCGAGGCCGGGGTCTGATGATCGAGATCGACCTCTTGCAGGAGAGATGCCTCAAGATCTGCGTCGGAAACGACGGCTGGTTCGCTCGGCGCCGGATCTGCTTTGCGGCGTCGTGGAGAACGGGTGCGTTTTGGCGCGGCCTCGGGCTGGACCTCCTCCACAGCGGCGACCTCCGGTTCAAGTGCGTCGGTCTCTGGGACGGCTTGGGGGGTCGGCTCGCTGGCCTTGGCGTTGCGCCTGGAACGGGTCTTGGGTTTGGGCTCTTCCGTCGGCACCTCGGGAATCGCCTCTGGAACGGGCGGCTCAACGGCTACTGGCGTGGCCGCCTTCGCGCGGGGGCGTCTTGCCTTTGGCGCAGGAGCGTCCGTGGTGACCTCGGGCGGATTGGAGTTGGCGATGTCGGGAGACATCGAGTCGGTGGTTTTCTTAGTTCGTGGCATGGCGTTCGGCAAGCAAACCGTCCGTCCAATCCCTCAAGGCTTCAGGTGTTTCGAACCACGCGTCGAACTGCGTCCTCGCCAACTCTTCGGGCAAGGCGGCGCCGTAGGCGACTGCTGCAAACGCGCATCCCGCTCCAAGAGCGCAATGGGCGTCATGCGTCGAGTCGCCCACGAAAATCGCGTCTTCCGGCTTGACACCGAGTTTCTCGCAAGCGAGCAACGCGGGTTCGGGAGCCGGTTTCGGTCGTGCCACATCGCTGGCGCAAACAGTGGCAGCGATGGCATCGCGGGCGGGAAATCGTTCGAGGAACCACTGGAGTTCCTCGTCGTTGCGGCTGGTGACGAGCGCCACGCGGCGCCCGGATCGCTGGAAGGCTCGCAACGCATCGATCGCGGGTTCGAACCACCGTTCGAGGTGAACGTGGTGTCGGTATCGAGAAATCGTGTAAGCGACTCGATCCTTGAGTTCGGCATCGGCGATGGGCCGTTGGGCGAACATGGGATGTTGCATGACCAAGGGGGTCCCGATCGTCTTCATGAGATCGGCCTCCGCCGGACGGAATCCATCGAAGTGCTCGACGGCGTCGGCCAAGCCCTGCAAGATCATGTGCAGACTGTCGACCAGCGTTCCATCCACGTCGAAAAGAGCGGCGTGGAATCGGCTGGGATCGAGCGAGGCGTGCATCGCTGAGGGAAAGTATGGCAGATTCGTTGGGTCCTGCGCCCGTTTGGACTCGGAATCCGCTCCAAGGGCCCGATAAAAGAAGAGAGCCCTGACCGCAGTCAGGGCTGTTTGGGAGGAGGTTTTCAGTTCGGATCGCTTTTGCCGGTGGAGAGAACACCGATTGCGATCTCTGTCTGAGGAGAGGTTATTGGTTGGTTGGTTGGTTGGTTGGTTTGGTTGGTTGGAGATGCAAATCGCCAAACCACCGGCCCGACCTCTTCCTCGTGGGATGAAACCTCGCGCTATTCTGCTTTCTCGCTATTTCGTTTTGCTGACAGGGGATACTTTACACCACTCGATTTCGGCTGTCAAGGGGGAATTCGACTTTTTTGCGAAATTTCTTCTCCAGCCTGAAGATTTACTTAGTCACTAATAAATAAATAGAGACAGGACACTAGAGCGTTAGCCCTAGTTTCCTGCCAAGTCGTCTCTTGCGGACGCTTGGCACGCCCGCAAGAGTCCTGAAATTGTTTAGCCGCCTATGCGAACTGAACGACTGCCTTCAGTCGCACACCATCGGCTGCGGTAACCGGTCGCGCCGTCATGCGCGGCAACGCCACCGTTTCGGCCGTGTCGTCGAGTCGCTTTGGCTGTCCGCCGACGCGAAAGAGACAGGTCTTGCCGTTGGACGGCATTGCCTTCCAGTGACGCTGGAACACATTGGCTTGCGGGGACCAACCCACAACACCGACCTCGTTGCGGAGACCGTCCGCCAGAACCTGAGAATCGCCAACCGATTTGGAGAATGGATTCCTCATGTGATGAATGCTCCTTGTGTGCTTGATGCGCGCCGTGTGCGGCTTACGCCCAAGCACGGCCAACCAACGTCCCCAACACCCAATGGGCTTGGTGGACTCGAACCAGGGAAACCAACCCTGGCCAACGTTCGAAGACGACGAACCTTCGGGGGCCCGAGATTTGGCGGGCAAACGTCGCAGTAATGAATTCGTGACTCGTCTAGTTCCTTACCGCTCTGGAAAATGCCGACCCCGAGTTGTGGAGGCGCGTGTCCGCCACCCCCGGGGTCGAGTCCATTGCAGATTGAAATCTCGCCGGAACGCATCCCGCCGAGGCTAGAGAAGGAGGATAGTGAAGCAAAA
>JBDHZD010000098.1:0-10453 GCA_039811705.1 Fimbriimonadaceae bacterium
TTCGCCGCCTGGACGACACCGCGGCACTTCGCGCGGTGGTTCGGCGGAAAGGACGTCCAGGTGCCGCTCGACCGCCTAGACTTCATCGCCGAGCCGGGCCGGACCTGGGCCGCTCAGATGGTCCTTCCCGACGGCAACACGATCGACTGGACCGGCGAGTTCGTCGAGGTCACCCCTAACGAGCGCCTCGTGTTCACCATCACCGACCGGCCGGGTGAACTGTGGTGGGCCCTGCTGGGTTCGAACCAGCGACCAGTCGATTATATGGGTTCTCAGTGGAGTCCTTCAGACCGTCTATTACCTACCTGGTCGCGATTCTCTGCCTCGAGAAGTACGTCGCTGTACCCTTCCTGATACGTGAGTACCCTGTAGGCTGGCACACACGTTGGCACACGCCGGGAAGAGCAGTCGTAGCCGGAAAGAGTTCCACCGCGTCGGCGGGTACCGCCTCAGGGATAAGGTTGGAGCGCCGATCTTCGCGCGGCGCCAGGCCTTCATTACTGCAATGGAGCTAGAGTGTCCTTAGGCACTCGAAGAGTTTCGAAGCTTCCGCACGGCAGCCAGGACAGCGGCTGCCGCTGTTCGAAAAAGCCAAGGTGGCGAACTCCTTACGTGGTCTCTCCTCTTAGCGGTTTGCGAAGAGGCGGGATCGGAGCTGCCAGATACTCGATTTCACCGCAAGACCACGCTGCATTTGCTGCCCGGCACAAAGTCATTCTGAACTGGGCCCGAAGGTATCACCTTGAAGCGGAGTGGGTCTTGAACGGTGCCGTCGAGTCGCTCCGCTTCTCCCCGTGACGTTGCGTACCTCGAACTTGATTCTGCACCCCGGTGTAGTGCCCCACGAACCGCCTGCGCCACCAGGCGTTTTGGTGTTCAAGGAGCCCGCTTACGACAGCGACATGAACCCACAAAGCTACTTACGGCGCACGAGGGACAAGCTCGAACGCGACCTAAGGCGCCACGTCGAAACAGTGGTTGCCGGCCTGGAATCAAACCCCGAAGTTGAGCGTGTTCCGTATATGGATGCTCGAGCTCGGGCTGCCCTGCGAGAAGCCGCCCGATGGCAGTTGCTAGGAGAGCGACCGCTAAACAGTGACGCCGAGACGGTATGTGATCAGCTAAAGCGAATCGGACTTGTGCCTCGACGTGGGCTTTGAGGATTAGCGCGAGCCAACCCGCATCAACTGCCATCCTTTGGACCTAGTCGCGCCATGAGCGGCTATGTAGAGACGTCGATCGTTGCGGGATGCATCGACATGCACACGACCCCACCACACTCTGACCCGTTGCTGGAAACTCGAGGTGGACGAGTTTCCCGTGACAACCTAGAAGCCTGCGGGCATGGTGGTACTGACGGCACGTAAGTCTCCTGGACGGAGCTTGTGCCGAGCAGAAGCCGCAGTGGCCCAGCACTTCTCGAAGGAGGATTTCTCATGAGTGAAGAACCACCCGATAGCCTCAACTCCCGTCTCGGACCTGGAATGCACACTGCCAGCCAGGTAGCGGACCGCCTCAGGATTAGCAGAAAGGGCCTGTACACCCTCGCCCGAGAGGGCGTCGTCCCATGCGTTCGGGTTTGGGGGAAGCATTAGGTTCAGCGGCGAGGCGGTCGAGGCTTGGTTTGCTTCTGGTGGCCGCCCTCGCGAGCGCCCTGAGCAGGTATGAACACGCCGTCGAAGGACGCTCTGCAAATCGTCTATCGACCGTCCGGGAGTACAGGGACATCGGCCATGTACGCCCAGCACACGATAGTCAGCCCACCATGTACTCCACCCAGAGTCGCCAGTAACCCCGTCACTTCAGCGGTCCCTGCTGAGTGAAGCACAAGAATCCGCCGCGGATCGCCTGGTCGCATGAGCTGCTAATGCATGCTCAGGGGCTACCCGACGACGCCCCGGACTGGATCGAGTGGCACCCGTTCGGTGACGTGCTGCGGATCATCACGACAGCGCACGCCGCCCCGGAAGTCACCCGTGCTCACCAGACCGCCGCAGCCGCAGCTCTCAACCACCTAGCCGAGCAGAAGCGCGTCACCGTTCGGCGTACAGGCCGCAACCTCGACAGTTACCGACTCACCAAGGCCGGGCGCGTTCGCGCCCTCGAACTGATCGAGCACGGCGGTGTTACTGCCAAGACGGCAGAGAGACTAGCGAAAGCTGGGCGCCGCGCCACCGACCCTAAACAGCGGATGTTGGTCGCGATGAGCCAAGAGGACCCGCGGACGGGCGCAAGCGAGTTCTTAGGCAGTTACGTCGTGCCAACGCTCACCGAGATGATCAAAGGGCTACATGCTCGCCGTCGTGAGTTGGAACGAGAACTCTTCGATGATGACGCTCTGCTCGAAGCGTTGAGCGAACGCCACCTCGACGCGATCACCCGCGCCGTGAAGACCATCAGCGAACTCAGCGATGTTAGATGGCGGCTTGCGAGCGCGTGCACATGGCTAGCGACTCCCACAACCGCGCCGGGACGGAACGACCCATGCATACACCCATCCACATCGTCAAAGCCGCGCTCTACCTATCTGAGCGCATTTGGCAGCGAATCGATTAGGCTATTCGAGATGGGACCTACACTCGGTCGTGGGCCGAGAACCAAATCATCGAGCTCCAGCTAGCGACCAAGTCCATCGGAGCACACAGCGATTCCCGGATCGTCCGCCTGATACGCAACTACGTCCAGACGTTGCCGGACAACCGAAGTCCGGATTCTCTCCATCAGTGGCGTCTCGCTGACGGCGCCAATACGAGCCAACCCAAGTCGAAACTGGCACCACAGAGCGAACGGCTAGCTCCTGTGGTCGAGTTTGAGGGCCTGCCTACGGCAAGCCCCCTTCAGCCGCCCATCCCTCAACTACTACAACGCTGGCACGATGCCGAACCTGGCCGCTTTCCCCTCACGTTCCTTGGCCTCGGGTGGGGGCAGAACAATCCGTACGAGAAAGAGATGACGAGCCTTGGCTACATGGAGTTCTCGGCCGCCCTCGACGCAACTTCCCAACGCGCATGGCGCTTGGAGATCTACATCCCGGGACGACCTGCGAGCGAACCCTCAACCGTCCTCGTAGGAGCTACAGTGTCGGACACCAAGGGCGCATCCCGCACTACCTTCGCCTCCGATCCACTGGAGGCCACGGTCCGAGCGGTTATCAATGCCTTGCACTCCCAAGATCACAAGACACCGACTGGCCAGCCTCGCTACGCGGCCATACCGTTCGTGGACGAACACAGTGACCCAAGCAACCCGACCTCGAACACCTCCCCGATCGACGACATTCGCATGTGGGCACGCCTCGAGTCCAACCGATTCGAGAAGTCGGGCCGCGACCGAAACCTGCTCAAGTATCGAGGCGTCGGCTACGGAGTCCTCGCACCAGTTCTTCGTGGCGGCGTGGTCCAGCATTAGCCCGCCCTAAGCGTCTTCGAGGCAGGCATTGAAAGGGGATGGAGACTAGCGCTGGAAGGCGACACGCTGATCGGCAACAGATACGGCTTCCGCTGCAACATCTCAACCGGCGGTCGAGACACCATCACAGCCCTTCATCCAATGGCTGGCCCGGCCACGGTCAAGTCCTACCTAAACGCGCTTAGTCGATTGAGCTGACCGCCCCTGAAGTGGCGAACAGACGCTAGAGTTCGGAAGTAGCGCGGGCTTCCGCTTATGCGAGAGGGACGATGCCACTTACAGCTACCACGGTGCAAACCGTCTGGAACATGTGAGATGAACGGAACCGCTCAGGGCATTCGTGTCCTGAGCATGACTATTCGTTGACTTCGATTGCGGGAATCTACGGCGAAGCGGGCAGGAAGATGGTGGGCGGCAAGTCGGCAACTTCACAGGACACTGGGAAACTGGGCTTCCCAAGACTGCTTGGGTGACCCGGCACTGGAGACTATAGGCGAGACGGCGACTACGTCGGTCACAGAAAGAGAGCGCTGTCAGGCTTGGCGACCTTCAACGAACACCAAGGGCTCGATGTAGTCTTCGCTACCTGCTCGAGCTGCCATTTTAGTAGGGCTTCGAACCGCTTCGCCTGGATCGACCTCCACCGGTTGGGAGCATCGCTGGTCCCCGAGACCGTCTCCTCCCAGGCCCCGTGGAAGAGCTCGCAAAGAGCGAAGCCAATCGCGGACATCGGAGTCGCGAAGACGTTCGGGTGCCGCGGGACGGGAAAACCGTGGTCATATGATGCAAAGGTGTGGAAGAAGTAGCCCGGCGAGTTCGCGTCACCGAGCTCCATCTTCCAGCACGCCACGATTTCCTCGGACTCCTCGTCCTTCACCTCAAACACCGTCGAGGCTTTACCGGTGAACCCGATCAGCTGCGTCGGCCTGACCTGCCTTTGGGGTCGATCTAGATCTCTAAGTGAGTGCGTTGCTGCCTCAACCTCCCAAATCCCTGTGATCGAGCCGTAGACACGCCGCGTCGACTTCTTGTTCGGCGGCTCGAATTCGCCGTCGCTGACGCGCGTTTTGAGCGGCCGCAACTGTGGGATCTGGAGCGTGTAGGTACCACCGCGCGCCAAGAGGCCCTGAAACTCGCCTTTCAGCTCATCAAGCCCGTAGGGAGACGCCGGATCCAGGAAGCTCGCTGCGAGGCCGCGCAGAGCCCCGAGCTCATTCAGCAGCTCGGTTGGTCGAAATAGGAGGTTAGCCATCGAATCATGCCCCCTCGTCCAGAGTCAGCAGGAGATCCCGGTCGAGCGGATGAACGATCGAGCGTAGGTCGGCCTTCTCAAGCACCACCTCGACCTCGGCGTAGGCTGGGTCGGCGTAAGCTGGCCAGAGATCCGGAACGAGACGCACCACGGACTCGAGCGCACACAACTCGTCGCGCGGCTTGAGCTCCAGGTCGACGCAGACAACTGGGGAGACAGCATCCACGTACTCCAGTGGGATACCGGCTCGTCTCTCGAGCTCGACGTGAAACTGCGCTGGCTCTCGCGCTCCTTTAGCTCGCAAGTCCCAGGCGTACTGGTCAACAGCGGCGCGCCACCAGCGGGGGTCGCCGAAGGCAGCGAGCAGACCGTCGTACCTACAAGCTGCTAGGTCGCTAGCGAGATCGGACTCGCTGTTCAGAACCTGTCGCAACGACGCTGGAGCGATTCGAAGGCGTGCAGCGACCCAGTGCATCGCAAGCAAGAAGGTCGGGTACGGCATGATGCCGTGAAGGAGCCAGCGCAGAAAAAGCAGTCTGTTGGTTCCAGCCGAGAACCCCGAGAACGGGGCCTGGCAGAGCACGATGTCGTCTGCGGCGCGCTCAGACCACGTTGCATCTCTGCTGAGGTGAAGAAGATCCGCCATCGCGGCTCTGATATCTCCGGCCTTGACGGCTGGCCAAGACGCGGACACGTGGCGAACGGCGTCTGCAAGTGCAGTGGCACTAGCGAACCGCCCCGTGTCCGCCTTGTCGAATGCCCATTCCAAGTTGTTCAGGCGGGCCACAACGTAGGGGGTCCGGTTTGTCGTCTGGAGACGAGCCGAGATATCCCCAATATGGGCGCTGTGGATAGCGAACGCAGTATAGCTATGGTCGCCGTTGTTCACGGCGTCTGCGTGCTCCCTTAGCACTGCCGCTAGTGCAAGCCCATTCCGAGGTTGGAGCGATACTTGGTCCAAGTCGTCCCGTTCCGACCAGTTGTTGAGAACGAAGTCCATCAACACGAGATCAGCCCAACAAAGATCGGAGACGTCTACATCCTGCGGGTGCCGCGCTCGAGTCACCGCGCGGGTGTCGAATCCGAGTTCGTGCGGGCTAGTCTCCTCATCATCGACGATGAGGATGTGAGGGATGTTGGGCTCGGACATGGCGCTACCTGTCTCCAGGGAAGGTGAACTTGATAGCGGTGGCGAAGCCGCTATCGGGGGCTACGAACGCGATCTCTGCGCCGTAGTCATCGAGCATGCGTCGAGTGATCGGAAGACCAAGGCCCAGGCCCTGTCCAAGAATTGGGTCGACTTCGGATGTCGTGGATTCGAACGGGTTGAACCACGCCTCTGCTCGGGCGAGGTCGACGCGAACGCCAGTGTTCTGAATCAGCACATGGACCGCACCGTCGTCGTCGCGCTTGGCAGAGGCGACTATCCGGCCCTTAGGCCCCGCAGCTTTCACAGCGTTACTCAACAGATTCGTGAATACTGCTGTCAGTTCGGCAGGGAACATCGGCGGTGCCTTCAACTCCGCAGGAATCTTGCTCTCGATCCGAATGCCACGCCGTTCGGCCGCGTGAGTAAGGAGACGACTCGCGATGTCGAAACGTTCAGCGAGCTTCTGCCGAGCTCGGCGTCGCCGAGCATCCGGTGTCACGATGTCAGTGAGGTACGACGCTTCGCGTTCAAGCCCACGCCGAAGATCCCCGATCGCCTGCAGGACCCTCTTGAGCTTTTGCCGTTGGGGGCGAGTCAAGTCGGGGTCTGATGCAAGGTCGTCGAGTGCCTGTTCTACTGCCTGGCCCGCGCCAAGCAACGCACGAATCTCGTGCACAAAGGCAGACATCTGTGTTCCAACCGACGCGAGTACGCGAAGAAGCGACTGCTCGGAAATCATCTCATCGGTTGAGCCCGCCTGTACCTGGATTACCTCCAAGGCTTGACCGAGTTTCTCGGCGAGATTCGCGGCCTCACCAGAGCCAGACGCAGTCGCGGTGGCGACCAAGTGGGCCCGAGCAGCCGCAAGCGCTTCCGTGGCGCCTTCGAGGCTCGCCTTCAGCGAAGCTGGGCTGGTGGGCCGCTCCGGGGTTGGCCTCGGACCCGGCTCAGTAGGTCCCGAGGAAGCGCCGCCGCCGTTCTGGCTCTGCTTCCGCGTCTCCCTTCGCGTCTTCCTTTTTGCGTACGACGCCGCCGCATGCACTCGTGTGGCCAGGTCAAGCCCTGTCCGCACGAGGACCGTAAGGTCATCGTATCCGCCTTCGGGGATGAAACCTTCGCGGTTGACCAGCATACGAAGGCCGGAAGCGTACTCGTGCGTCAGGAACACTCCACCGAAGTAGTTGTTGCTTGGGAAAAACGTGAGCGCGGCATCTCGATCATCGACTGTCCCGAGCGCGTCGAGGTCCCAGCCCTTGAGGGTGTCGAGGGTGCGGGAGCGCCGCGTGTAGTCCGCGTCCAAACGCAGCCAATCGTTCTGAGGCTCACCGTATGGAAGAACACGGAAGCCTTCCATAAACACGCGCACGCCACTTGAGCGCGTCGCCCATGTCCGCTGATCCCCCTTGGCAACCAGTTGGCCAACGCGAAGGAAGATCCGGGCGTCGAAGAACGGCCCCGTTTCTGGCGCAGGATGGTCGATTGCTGTAAAGTATGGCCTCGCTTCGGGCAACTCCTTCAACGTTCTCTTCGTAGGCGCGACTGCATACTCAACGGATTCTGCCGGCCGAGCGCGAATCTCGATCACCCATGCGGCGTGCTCCTCTATCAGGCGCCAGTACTCGTCGCCGGCAGCGAACTCTCCCTCCAACTTGACGTTGAACTGCTGTCCGTTCGCTGCAGTGCGGCGGACGAGCGGTTCATCGAACAGCAGCGGCTCCGCCACGATCGACGTTCGCAGAGGCTTCGTCAGGAAAGTCGGGGGGGCAAACGACTGGACTTCGGCAAAAAACCGAGCCCGCTCTGTTGGCGCCCACTTCCGCCGAAGGCGAGACAAACGCAGCACCGTACCGGTTGCCTGCTTTCGCTGTACGTCCAGATGCTCCACGACGACCGCGTTACTGCCCTCGACTTGGTCAAGGGTCTCGAAACGTTCAATGGCGTCCCAGTCGATCCGAGCTTGAACAGACGCCACGTTGCCATTGTTTTCCGCATCACTGATGCTCTGCACCTCTAGCAGGCGAGCGAGCTTATGAGCAGCTAGGCGGCCGATTCCCTTTGCGCCTGTGTACCGCCGCTTGAGCCGCCCAGAGAGGCGCTCTCCTTCATCCTTCATTCGAGACGCGATGCGCAAGAATCCCTGCTCGAACTGAATCGGCGTCATCCCTGAGCCGTTGTCCGTGATAACGATAAGGCCACGGCTAGGGTCGTTAAGTCCCTGACCGAGCACGACGACCTCGGTCGCGTCGGCATCATAGGAGTTCTTGATCAGCTCAATGAGGGCAGTGGAGTCGCGCCCAACCAGCAATTCGCCGAGTTCCCGGAAGAGATGGGTGTCGATTGTGAAGCTAGCCATTTCAGGACTCCTCACCCCTAGGCGCCCGCTGTCGGGCCAGCTCCGCCAGCGCATCCCGCATCAACGTGATGTCGGCACAAGATACCCCAAGCCCACGACGTAGAACGGCATCGTCAGCAAGGGAACGAGCGGTCGCCTCATCCCCTCGGCGCAGGGCTTCGTCCACCGGCCTAAAGGCACTGACAGCGTCTTCCACGACCGGCACGGGAAGCTTCCCGAGTGTCGTCAGGTCGAGCTTCAAGACGCCGCCTCCGTACCGCCTCCCGTGCACCTCCGACCAGAGCGCTACCAAAGTTGTCATGAACCCGACCGCCACGACCTCGGGCAACACATCACACTCAGGGTTCCACGTCGCGGCGTAGAGAGCGTTCGTGCAGCGGAGCTTGGTTCGGTTGAGCACCAGCAGCGGCGGGCCGAGCCGAGCCGACGTGACGAAGAGGTCGGGCTTCTCCAGTAGCTCCACCCGATACCAGGGCTCACGTATGGAACACTTGTGCCGTGTGTAGACTCCGGACTGCACGCCCTCGT
The DNA here is from genome assembly GCA_039811705.1 of Fimbriimonadaceae bacterium. Classification (GTDB taxonomy): domain Bacteria; phylum Armatimonadota; class Fimbriimonadia; order Fimbriimonadales; family Fimbriimonadaceae; genus UBA2387. Next base: position 8,692 of record JBDHZD010000098.1, read on the forward strand.
TGATCCACGACTGTACCCCAGGGACTGACTCGAGCGTCGGGTCGGGTCGAACGAGGAATGCCCGTGCTCCCCCCTCGACAACAGCCGCGTGATCCGCCAGTGTGAACTCCAATCCAGTGAGCCACTTCGTGCGAGACAAGATGGGGACGCGAACCCGTTCAGGCACACCAATGTCGGTCAATTCATCCGCTGAACGGATGAAGTGGCTGTTCGCGCCGGTCACGAGGCCGATATGCGGCGACGCCATCTCACTGAAGACCCTGGTGTTCCTCGAGGACTCGATCGCCGCGAGAACCTTGAGCGCGTCGGAAGAGATTCTTCGCCCGTTTGGCAGGGTCGTCCCTCGCACCGCGGGCACCTTCCCGTGCAGGACCGCCCTGAGCTCGTCTGCGGTATCGACCGAGAGCACGTCGAGTACGCCCGGGCTGCCGAAGCCTTCGGCCGCGATGATGACTACGGGCTCGTCGGTGCCATCGAACAGCCGTTGCCGGAGGTGAATCAGCCGCACCGTCTGAAAGTGCAACTGAAGGGCACCCCGTACCGACTCCGCATAGTCTGCCTGGAGGATTGCCTCCGGCACCAGCATGGCAAGCCGACCGTCCAGTTCCAGAAACGCGAGTGCGTGCAGGACAAAGTAGGCCCAGAGACTAGCGGTCTCGGGGAGGCGTTGCCCGCTCTCCTCCGCAATGCGTCGGGCCACCGCGCGCCTTTCATCCTTGAGCCAGTGATGCCTCACGAACGGCGGGTTGCCAACGATCGCGTGGAAAGGGCCGCCGGGGAGCTCGCCAGGTCGAACGGCGAGGAAGTCCCGGAACACTACGTTGTTTTCAACGAGATCGCGACTCGCTCGGACGTAGCGAACGCACGAGTCGTCAACGTCAACCCCGAACACCTGCCGACCTGGCCGACGACGCCCCCTATGCTTGAGGTAGGACGCAGTTGCCTGCATGAATGCGCAGCCGCCGAAACTCGGGTCGAGGACTCGCCCCCTAAGCTTCACAACGGCCCACGATACGAGCAGTTGCGCAATGGCGTCCGGCGTGTAGTAGGCCCCCAGCAATCGACGCTGAGGAACGAAGACTCCATTAGCCTGAAGCACAACCGGCTCATCGACTTGCCCGTACGAATCGCCGTGCGCTCTTTGCGCCTGTTGTGTTCGCGTCACCAGGTTCTTCGCCATCATCGCCCTCCGAGTTGCCGGCGCCCCAGAGAGGTAGGGCGCGCGAAGCAGAGGCGGGGACGAGCGATGCCGCGGCTGCCCGAGATGGCTCCACTGGCCACCTGCAAGCCATTGTACCCTCCAGGAGGCTGTTCGCTGGCACACACACGAGAAGGCGGGCCTGCTGATTGTCGCCCCCAAACTCACCTGATCCGGTCTAGGAAGATCATCCTGGACATTGCTGGATTGGGGAGGTGTTGTCGGCAACATAAAGGTGGTCAGCGAGCGCCTCGGGCACAGCACCACGCGTCTCACACTCGACACCTACTCCACACGTCACGCCGCACATGCAGAACCAGGCTGGCGCGAGAACCTGGTCAAGCTGATCTATTGGTCGAATGTCGATGCCGACCGAAAGTCCCACATCAACTGATCGACTCGGATGCGCACACATAGGTTGACGCGCAGCCCTGTTCGTGGAAAGGCTGCGCGTCTTTCGTCTTGCCTGGACGGACTATCACCACTGTGGTGGGCCCTGCTGGGTTCGAACCAGCGACCAATCGATTATGAGTCGACTGCTCTAACCGCTGAGCTAAGGGCCCT